>DATGAD010000079.1:0-5443 GCA_035313725.1 Alloacidobacterium sp.
AATCGCTGGCGCTCATTACCCTTGCTTGCTGCTCTGCTGACTGGCCAAACAGCCATCGCCGTCACCTGTACCACCCAATCGCAGATGACGGATGCACAGCGGGCGGTATACGTGCAGGCAGTGCAGGGATTAGCTGCTGAGATCCAGTCAGGGAATGTCTCTGCGGTCAAGGCAAACACCATTGCCAGCGTTGCTGCGCAATTTGACTCTATTGCCAACACGATTCAGTCAGTTTCGTCCATCATTCAGGGATCGGTCCTGACAACTCAATCGATCTACAGCCTGCATGCCACTGATCTTAAGTCTCCGCAGGACACCCAATTTTTCTGCAGCGTCCCGGGGTCCCAGTTGCTCATCAACATCTCGATCCCGCAGCTTCCTCCCGGAGAGTATGCATTCGCCGTGGTGCACGCAACAGGCGGCAGGCAGCCACAGCAGATTTCCATGATTCTTGCGAACGACCCTGTAGCCAGCACGCAATGGAAGCTCGCGGGGATTTTCATTCGCCCGCTTACATATGCGGGACACGACGGCGTCTGGTATTGGGCGCAAGCGCGTGCGTATGTGAACAAGAAGCAATTGTGGAATGCATATTTTTACTATCAAACCGCGGCATACCTCCTCAGTCCGGCGGATTTCATCTCCAGCCCCAACCTCGACAAGCTGCAGAAAGAAATGAGCGGTGCCCGCCCGGACGGCTTGCCGGATGCGGAACCGATGAAAATTGTGGGGAACGGGCAAACGTTCGATATCACGAATGTTCACACAGATGGATCGCTCGGCGGACTCGATCTTGTCGTGAACTACAAAACGAGCGATGTTTCCGATCCCGTAGCTACGCGCGAGCGCAACGTTGAGGTCATGAAGGCGTTATTAGCTCGCCATCCTGAATTGCGGGAGGCATTTCACGGTCTTTGGGTCTATGCCAATGCGGAGAGCCAGAGGCCTTTTGCAATCGAGCTTCCGATGAATCAGATTCAGTGACTGCCAGACAAACTTAGAAGAAAGAAGTTCATTACAGATGGCAAACGTGATGGAAAAAACTTTGTCCCAGGCGATTGCGCAGCGGCGCGCTACGCCCAGCTTCGATGGTTCCCCCCTGCCTGGCGAAGACCTGAAAAAGATTCTGGAAGCAGGACTGCAGGCCCCAAGCGGTTACAACATGCAGCCGTGGCGATTCGTCGTCGTCCGTTCTGAGGAGCACAAGCGGCGTTTGCGAGCCGCAAGCTTTAATCAGGCCAAGGTTGAGGAAGCGTCTGCCGTCATCGTTGCCTGCGGCGATGCGGATGGCTGGCGCAACGGCGATCTTGAAGAAGTGCTCCATCTTGCACGCGAAGGCGGCATGCCGGAGAACTACGCCGAACAGGCCAAGGTCAATATTCCCAACTACCTCTCGAACCATCCGAATTTCCCGATGTGGCTGAATCGCCATGTCATGATCGCTTTTACGACCATGATGCTCATGGCCGAGGTTCTCGGATACGATACAGCTCCAATGGAAGGCTTCGAGCAGGAAAGAGTGCGCGAGGTACTAAAGCTGCCTCTCAGCTATCACGTTGTCGCTCTCCTTGCCATTGGGCATCTAAAGGGTAGTGACAAATTCTATGGCGGACGCTTCAGCATGGCGCGTACTGTTTTTGCCGAAGAGTTTGGCCGCCCGCTGAAGATTTAGTCTTGTCTTCATGCGGCGCGAATATCCAGAAGCTCCGATCGTAGGTGTTGGAGCCGTCATCATCCATGAAAATCAGGTATTGCTCATTCAGCGTGGCCAGGAGCCGCTGAAAGGCGAATGGTCGCTGCCCGGAGGCGCGCTGGAGCTAGGCGAGACCCTGGAGCAGGGAATCCGGCGCGAGGTGCTTGAAGAAACTGGCCTCGAAGTAGAACCTCTGCAAATTGTCGAAGTCTTCGATCGGATCGTGCGCGATGAAGCAGGCGCAGTGCGGTTCCACTATGTTCTTGTGGATTTTCTCTGCCGCGTGACTGGAGGCGTGCTGTGCTGCGCATCTGATGCGGCAGCCGCTCGTTGGGTGCGTCGCGAAGAACTGAACTCGCACAGTAAATACCGGGTTGCCCCCTTCACCGTTACGGTCATCGATAAAGCATTTCGAATCCAACCTTAGACTCTTCAAAGAAAGATCACGAAAAAACGCCAGGACAATTGCTTGTCCTTAGTGTGTCGCACACCCGATGTACCGAGCGGGAGTGACGCAGTGAGGACTTGATGAGACGCATTTTGATTGTGGACGGCGATCCACGAATATGCCAGGCAATCCACGAAACACTGTCAGTTATTCGACACGTTGTATTCTTCGCATTTGACGCTGTGAGCGCGGTCTCGGAGGCGCGTAAACACAATCCGGATTTGATCATTGTCGATTTAAGCCTGCCTGCCGGCAGTGGCCTTCTTGTGGTGGAACGTCTGCGCGGGTTCACGGTTTTTCTGCGAATGCCGATTATTATGATCGCCGAGCGAGGCGCCAGGCTTGAGGCCGAGCGCGTCTATGGGGCCGGAGTTAACGTCTTCCTGCCCAAGCCCATTAGCCGCCATTTGTTGTTGCATCATGCAGGCAGACTTCTGCCCAGCGAACAACCGCAGGACGCGTGGAGGGATGCGGAACAGACAGCAGCCAAATGAAGTTAGGTTAGATATCGCCTTTCCACACATAAGCGCCTTGCTGCGGCAGGCCAATATGGGCGAGCACCCTCGCGGCAAACTGCCTGGCCATCTCTGTCGAATCCACTGGATGGTTATAGAACGTAGGAATCATCGGAAAGATGGTAGCTCCCGCCTCTGCCGCGAGGGTCATATTGCGCAGGTGGATCTTGTTGAACGGTGTTTCGCGCACGCACAAAATCAGTGGACGGCGCTCTTTGAGGCAGACATCGGCAGCTCTTTCGATAAGAGTTTGCGCCAGACCATTGGCGATGGCCGCCAGCGTTCCCATGCTGCACGGCATCACGATCATGCCACTGGAGGGATAGCTGCCGCTTGCGATGGATGCGCCAATATCGGATTCGGCGTGTTGTTGAATCTTTGTCGATGGATGCCCAAGCAGCTTTTCGACCAGGGTGTTGCGCCCACTGAAGCGCAACTCTTCGGCAAGAACACGCAGCGCGCTCTCCGACGCGACAAAATTCACGTGCGACACACTCGGATCCACTTGTAATGCCTGCAAAAGATGTTGACCGAAGACGGCTCCACTGGCTCCCGTCATGGCCACCGTTAGATTGAATGGCTCGCGCGTCATCGTGCTCCCGTAAAGTTACCACCCTCGCAGCCCGACTCACTGCGCATTCGCCGTCCTCGGTTTGTTCCACATTCTGCGGATAAACTTTGCCAACCAGCGGACCATAATCACCGCCAGCAATAGAAAACCGCATGCGATACCCGCCGCAACCATGGGATGCTTCGTCGCGAGCCAGGTCACGCCTACCGCCATGAAATCCTCGCCTGTACTGAGGACGATATTCGAAACCGGTTCCGGACTAGGTGTGACCGCTGCGCGTACCGCGGTTTTCGACCCATGCGCCACCAAAGCAATCCCAGCCCCAGCGATAGCAGCCAGAATCTGCATCTCCGGGGAGAGCTGCTCGCTCGCGCGATAGGCCAGCAAAGCTGCAACCGGGACGCGGACAAACGTATGCAGTGCATTCCAGACCATATCGAACGCTGGAATTTTGTCGGCGACAAACTCAATCGCAAACATGAATCCGCTGATGCCGATCACCCACCAGTTGGTCAATAGATCCAGCCCCACCGGCAACTCAACCCAATGGGCGCGGGCCAACAGTCCAAGCGTGAGCAGCGTGGCGTAGACATTCAGTCCGGCAGCAAAGCTGGCGGCGATGATCAGCGCGGCGATGGTGGCTGGCGTGAAGGCCATTGGGTCCTAGTGTTGACAACTCGCCGGATGCTGCTGGCCGTTCACAACAACCCAGCCGTTATCGGCGCTCCGGTGTGTCGAGCAATGAACATCGTGGACTCCCGCCACGAAACGGCCCTTCGAAGGGAAAAACGCCTGCCCATATGCATAGACCTGTGCGTTCACGGGTGCGGTAACGACGCCATCGAGATCGTCATTCGTCACCACTTCAACAAGGCGGGTGTTGCCGTCTGGGAAAGTTACGCGCAGTGGCAGTATCTGATGGCTGCCATGCGGTCCTCCGCTCTGCGTGCGCGATGGGCTCACAGTGATGCCGCACACCATCACATTGTCCACCGATTGTTTTTCGTCTGAGCTGAGCAGAGTGCCAAGCTTCTCATTCACCTGCGGCGTGCAACTTTGCGGAACAGGAACATTGTTCTGCGCCCAGGCAGAAGATAAAGCAAGAACCGCGGACAACACACCAGCGCAGCGTGAAACCATGAGCGGCCTCCGGCATTTCAAAGCCGAGAGCATGGTAGCAGAACTGCTCACACGCGTACGCGTTACTGATTCAGGACACGATCAAAAATGGCATCCACATTCCGCAGTTGCCGATTCAGATCGAAAGCATGCTCCAGTTTCGCAGGGCTGAGTTTTGCGGTAATTTCGGGATCGGCCTTGATGAGTTCGCGAAAGACGAGATCTTCCTTCCACGCGCGCATCGCATGGCCTTGCACCAACCGGTACGCATCCTCGCGCAGCATGCCCGCCTCAGCAAGATCGAGCAGCAACTGTCCGCTGAAGATCAGGCCGCCTGTGCTTTCAAGGTTCTTCATCATGCGCGTCGGGTAGACCAGCAGCTTTTCGATGAGGCTGATTGTTTTCGCCAGCAGATAGTCGGTCAAGATTGTCGAATCGGGAAAGATCACTCGCTCGACGGACGAATGGGAAATGTCCCGCTCATGCCATAACGCCACGTTTTCATATGCTGCCTGCGCATTTGCCCGAATAACCCGCGCAAGGCCGCTGATCTGTTCCGTCGTAATCGGATTGCGCTTGTGCGGCATGGCCGAAGAACCCTTCTGCTTTTCAGAGAAATACTCTTCTGCTTCGCGCACCTCGGTCCGTTGCAGGTGACGAATTTCAACTGCAATCTTATCCAACGTCGAGGTGATGATCGCCAGGGTAGAAATGTAGTGCGCATGTCGGTCGCGCTGAATCACTTGCGTCGCCACCGGAGCAGGCTCCAAGCCCAACTTCTCGCAGATGCGCTCTTCATGCTTGGGACTGAGATGGCCGAACGTCCCCACAGCGCCGGACAGTTTGCCGATGCGGATCTGTTCGGCCGCTGCGTCAAAGCGTTGCAGGTTGCGTCGCATTTCTGCGTACCAGTTCAGAAGCTTAAGCCCAAAGGTCGTTGGCTCAGCATGAATGCCATGCGTACGCCCGATCGTTGGCGTGTGCTTGAACTCAATCGCCCGCTTTTTCAATACTTCAATGAGCCCAAGCAGATCTTCCCGAATCAGCGCAGATGCGGCCTTGATCTGCAGGGCTTGCGCCGTGTCGACTACATCATT
>DATGAD010000080.1:0-36934 GCA_035313725.1 Alloacidobacterium sp.
CGCCGCATACTGCCACAGGTCCGGTCAAAGCATGGACCTTGCCGCGATCGATTTTCGTTAGCTCCTGCGCGGTCATTCCTGGCCGAACCTGAGCTCCGCTGGAGTCCTGACACTCGAAATGCACCACATCGCCGGAATCAGCCGTTAGCCGTGGCGGCAGGTCTGCGTTCCATCGCGAATGCGTAGGCTCAGCGTTAAGCCAATGTTCCGCCATCAGCCACTGCCTCCACAACCATCTGTAACTCCACGAGAGCGTTGCGCGGCAGCCCGCTCACCCCGATCGCCGCGCGCACATGCCGTCCTGCCTCGCCGAAAATTGCCATCAGCAGGTCGCTCGCGCCGTTAATCGCTTTGGGTGAATCGGCAAAACCCGGAACACTGTTCACATATCCGTTCACCGAGATCACACTCTTAACCTTTGTGAGCGACCCAAGATGCTGTTCAAGCACTGATAGTTGCAATAACGCGCAACTACGCGCCCCCGCGTAAGCTTCATCCACAGTACGGTCCGCACCTGCGGTCCCACTTATCACTCCGCTCGCGTCCTGGGAGATGACCCCCGCCAGAAATACAAGCGAGCCGGCCGTCTTTGCGGCGCAATAATTTCCCCCAGGCTTTGGCGGCGGCGGGAGTTCAAAACCAAGCTCGGACAGCGCCGTATAAGGATCCATAATGGAGCTACTCTAGCACGCAGCCTGCTCACAGTCCGGAAGGAAGCAGATATCTTTGGCGCTCCGGCAACAATGCACTTGCGATTCGCAGCCACCAAGCTAAGATTGAGCATGTTTTCCACGACAACAGCAGCGCGGTGGTCGAAAACGCTCCTCCTTGCATCGGTTGCTCTGTTTTTCACGCTTGTTGCCTTCAACAACACCACGGATTTTCACTCCAATTACCAGTTTGTCCAGCATGTTCTCTCAATGGACTCTACATTTCCGGGCAATCGGGCAATGTGGCGCGCTCTGCCCTCACCCGGTCTCCAATTAGCCTTCTATCTCGGCATCATCGTGTGGGAATTGTTCAATGCAGTCCTCTGCTGGATCGGAGCCACAGCCCTCTTCCGCGCTCGCAACTCTTCCGAAGAAGCATTTACCAGGGCTAAACGAATCGGAACTCTTGCTCTTACCGCCGGGCTTTTGCTGTGGCTCGTAGCATTTCTTTCGATCGGAGGCGAATGGTTCCTTATGTGGCAGTCAAAAATATGGAATGGGCAAGAAGCCGCCTTTCGCATGTTCACCGTTGAAGCATTAATTCTAGGACTGCTCCTCCTGCCAGAGCCTGCAGTCCAGATCTGATCAGATCTCGCTCCAGACCTCGTATTGGATCTTCACTAAGATCGTTATGCTATTTCAGATAACTTGAGCTACTCAACTCATTTCTATGGCTGGTCTAAGGGCTGCGCGAGGTCATGAGCGAAGAGAAGATACACGCTGGATGTCCAGGTGTACGGGGGGTCTCGCTGAGGCGTCTTGGGGAGATCATTTGCCGACCACAACCGTTGTCCCCGGAGCTACTGTTACATCCGTCCAGCTGATGGCTATGCCTTCTGCTGGCGTTGAATGGTCAGCAGAGACGGTCTTTCCATCGATTCTCAAATGAGTGAACGTTCCGGGGAATTCACCTCGCCAGCGTAGTGCTGGCCCAGAAACATTTTTCAGTTTCGTCGTCGAGGTGCCTGATTGCGTTACGTCGAGCTGGTTTTGCCGGATGCGGACTCCAGTGAGCGCTGCGTGATCGTGGTCTGTTGGCAACCTTGAGATTGTGCTGACGTCGTAGTCGCCGCCAATCGGGCCTGGCGAAAGGCCCATGACTCCGCTGACGATGGCCGCGATCACTGCGTATGAAACCTCCGGGTACTGACGGCGATTCTTTTGCGGACTACTGATGTCTGCCAGTATCTGGTAGGCGGCTTCGTTTCTGCCGTAACGGAAGAGTGTTAGCGGAACGTAGCTCTCCTCCTCGATATTGATCTGCTTCCAGTATGTTGGCGATGAAACGTAGTCGAGCGCGCCGCGAATGTGGGCTGGATCTTTGGCGGCGCCAAAGTATAGGACCAGCGTGTCGCCTGATCCAGATCCGCTTTTGTCTTTGTGGATGGTGCCGAAGTAGTGGTGGTCCTGCTCTGACCATCCGACGCGTTCGAGCAACGACTGCATGGCGTCTGCTTCCGGCTGCATCTGTTGCGCGAGGGCTTTGTCGTTTTCGGTTGCGACGTCTTTGAAGGACCGGATCGCTCGGTACTCAGCTGCGAGCAGATCGGTGCCAAAGATGAAATCCTTTGCGCCTTCGGTATAGCTTGGAATGCCGCGCGAGTGAACGAAACGGCCTTCTGCCTGCCGCTGGTTTGCGATACGAGGCCGCGTCAGAATCTGGTCGGGGTCGAGCTGCCACGCCTGGATGTAATCGCTCATGGTGATGCGGAAGAAGCGCCGGAAAACTGGATCGTTACGATAGCCCTCGTCTCCGGTCCAGCGCCACATGCGAACGGAAGCATCAAGAACATCGAAGTTTGCCGGCAGATTGAACCAGAAGTCGTTGTCAGAAACATAGTCGGCCGAGGAGGGATGGCCAGCACCGTCGATCTCCCAGTAAGCTGCCCAGTCGCGCGACTTGGCCGAAGACTGAGCGAAGAGGCGGAGCATGTTCCGGTTCGCAGAAAACAGACCGAGCGCGGCTGCGCCTTCGGTGTGGTGTGAGACGTCGCGCATACAGAAGGCATTGCGACCCGGCAGCGCGGCTTCATACCACGGGCCCATCGCGTTTGAACCGGGCCGGCTGTACGCGAGCGCCTGACTCTTCGCCCATGCAAACGACTGCGTGAGCCACGGGATCGACGAAGTAAGTCCGAGTGGCGATGAAGACTCCGGCTGTTGCGCCGTCGCCAGATGGCTCGAGGCAAGAAGGATTGCTGCCAAAAGATATTGAGTCTTCATTCTCATATTGAAAACGGCAACCGCTAGTGCAGAGCCAAAACGACTCCGGGCGATGAGAGATCGGCCTTCGATACACTCCGTAGTCCAAAGCTTCGCAGATTTGCATCTGTGAGTCGAAGTCTCTGACCTTCGATATGAACACGGTTGGTCACATCCAGAGTTTCATCGCTCGCCAGATCCTGGGCAAGGATACGTTTCCCCGCGAGGGGTCTGCCGAAGACAAGGCTGAGGGTCGCACAACTGCCAAAAACGCCGTATGGTCCCGGCGCGTCTCCTATGTGCAATTCGACGTTCGCTGCTGGCATGTACCATGCCCGACTTGACTGCGTCCGCTCCTGCATACCGATCGCGACCGCACCATTGGGGAATCTCGATGCGAAGACGAATGGTTTTTCACCACTGGATGTCACCTGAGGCAAAGCGATGTTGCGTGCGATGCATGCCGGCGCTCCCTGATGCGTTGTTTGACCAACCAGGTCGGTCTTCCATGTTTGTCCGCGCTTGAAGGTCCAGCTATCCGTCAATATTTCGTCACTCACTTCGACCCTTCCGGTTCCGGCACCGAAAGGCGGGGCGATGCGTTGCCAACGCAAGGCGCGGACCACTTCGTCCATCCGGCGCTTGGCTTGACGCGGTCCGTTGAAGAACAGGTCTGTGTCTTGGCCGGGACGAAGACCATCGAGAGGATGGCGAAGAACGCCCATGGTGCATCCCATGACTGCGGCAACATAGACTTCGTCTTCGACGTTGAGGAGCGCATGCACATCTGTCTGTCCCTGCGCACCTTTGAGCATTTCCGCGAGACGATCGAGCGTCGTTGGCAACGAGAGGATCGAGGTTACGTCATAAGTGCGGTAAACGTCTGTGTGCGCGAGAATCTGCTGACGACGCGAGCCCCAGGGTTGCGCACCAAATCTTCCCTCGCGCCGCCAGTCACCGTTCAGCGGCGGCTCGCCGTGGACGTGCTCAAACTCCAGGTCGGTGTGTTCTGCCTTGCGCACATTGACGAGATGAAACTCAGGGTCGCCGATATCGATTTTCCAGTATCGGACATCGGCTTGCTGACTCAGCATCTCGAGATGCTCGTCCTTGACGCCTCCTGGAGTGTTGCGGCACCACAGAGCGGCGCCGCGCCAGTCTGCGGCTTGGATGGCCTTGTTCAATGCTGCGAGACGTTCGCCTGGAGAACCGGGGAACGATGGAAACTTTGCCGCGTCAAGCTCGAAGGTGGCTGTGCCGCCGGACTCCCATCCGTCGTCCAGCATGAGATAGAGATCTTTGCGGATGCGCGGAAAGAACTCATGAGCCCATCCATCTTTGCCAAGAAGCACTTGCTCATTCATTGCATTGTGCGCTAGACGGCCGCCTGAGTCGCCTTCGAGAATCTCCGGTGAAAGCTCCTGAAGATGGTGGCCGTACATGTAGTTTTGAACAGCCCACGTACACCAGTAATTGGATGCTCCACTCGACGTTTCGGGAATGAGATTTTCGCTTGTATTCAATGCCGAGGACTCAAGGGCCGGCAGACCCTTCGCGCAAGTGGCCAGCGCTGTTACTGCTCCGCTTAGGACAAAGTTCCTCCTATTCACAT
Source organism: Alloacidobacterium sp. (assembly GCA_035313725.1). GTDB lineage: Bacteria > Acidobacteriota > Terriglobia > Terriglobales > Acidobacteriaceae > Alloacidobacterium. The sequence continues at coordinate 4,525 of DATGAD010000080.1, forward strand.
GCGATCCTTTGTGTAGATTTTCATTCGGTGAGTACAGCTGATGCGGCGCATGTCGTTCAATCAACACACGCCGCATATCCGTTTTAGAAGGTGAAGTGGAAGCCAAGCTGGAACTGTCTTGGGTTTCCATTCGTTCCACCAATCTGCCCAAAGTTGGAATCCGCGAGATTGGTGTCGGGATTCGAATAGTGTGGTGTGTTGGTGAAGTTGAAGGCATCAACCTGTACGGTGAGCCTCATCGACTCGTGAATCGTCTCCGACTTTGCGAGCGACAGATCGGCGTTGTAATAACCCGGCCCGTGCACTTTTCCAGAACCGGAAGTTCCAAGCTGGTAGGGCGCCGGCGTGGTGAAGCAGCTGGTGTCGAACCACTCGCCTACGGAACCGATGGTCCGGACCGATGGGCAGGTCACGTTGGCGCGATTGGTTACGCCGCTGCCCAGGTTGTCATACGCTGCGTTGAATGTCAGGGGCGTACCCGACTGCAGCTTGGTGATAGTGCTCAGTTGCCATCCTCCGAGCAGCAGTTGTGTTGGCCGCGAAGCATTCGAGCCCCATTGCTGGCCGCGTCCAAAGGGGAGCTGGTAGACGAGGGCGGCGATGAAGTTCTGTGGAACGTCCGGCGCCTGGTTTGTTCCTTCGCCGCGATTGTAGCTGTCGTCGAGCGGCCACCAGACGCTCATGTCGTCGATCTCTTTCGACCAGGTGTAGTTCACGCGCCCGGTAAGACTGTGAGTGAAGTTGATCCTCATCTCGGCTTGCAGGGCGTGGTAAATCGACGATCCGTCGGCGCCCGCGTAGCCGATGTTTGTCGCGTATTGATCGCCAGCGGGATCGAAATACTGATATGGCAGGCGCGAGTTGAACGGAGTATCGCCGGGAGGCGGAGTATTGATGTTGTAACGCCGGAAGAGGTGGATGCCGCGCGTTCCCACATACGTCATGCTGAAGGCCATGGCATCAGTGATCTTCTGCTGCACGCCGAGGTTCCAGGCATAGGCAACATCCGGCTGCATATTTTGGTTCATGAAACTGACGGAAATGCCGGGCGGTGGTGCGATCGGTGCGGTAGTTGGAGTGGGGATGTACTGCGGTAGTCCCGCTACGCTCAACGGCGTAAGCCACACGTTGCGCTGCTGCGCGGGATTGGTGAAGACTTCGAAGAACGGGAAGTTGCGCTCGAGGAAGCCGCCCATCGCACCGAAGTTTCCGGGGAAGTGCGTGACGCCAAAGGCGCCGGTGAGGGTGGTGTCGCGGTTTCCGGGTGTGTAGGCAAACCCGACCCTCGGCGACCATCCGCCATAGTAGTTGTCGACATTCGGCGCACGGTTGCTGCTAGTGGCGAAATCGAGCACGCCGGCGGCGAGATCAAAGTTTGACTGGTGATTATCCTTGTCCACGGCAGGAGTGATGAGGTCCCAGCGCAGCGCGAGAGTGAGCGTTAGATTGCGCTTCACGCGGTATTGGTCCCCTGCATAGATGCCCAGAAGAATCGCGCGCGTCGCGGGATCGGTCGCGACAAAACCGCGATCGATGTAGGAAGGCAGTCCGAGCAGGAAGCTGGCGAACTGGTTGCCGCCCACCGGGTTTACGCAGTTGGGATCCGTGGTGCAGCTGCTGGTGTAGTCGGAGATATAGGTGAAATCGCCATTCTTGTTCGCATCGGAATTTGTCAGAGACGCTTGCAGGCGGCGGAAATCCTCGCCGAAAGTGAATGTATGCGCGCCCCATACTTTCGTCAGGTTATCGGTGATCTCGTAGGAGTTGCTGATGCGGTGCGAGTTTGTCCAGCCCTGTGAGCCGGTTGAAGCAATGTTGCCGATGCTGAAGTCGCCCATGCCCGTTGCGCCGAAGGCGGCATCGTTGCCATTCGGAATGCCGAGAGCGGTGTTCTCGTTTGTGCCGAGATCATTGCCATAGTCTTGCGTGTAGAAGCGATTGAAGCCGAAGCGAAGCTCATTGAGCATCGTTGGCGAGAATGTGTGGTTGTAGCCGATGACCGCGTTCTGATCGCGGCTCCTCGCGTTTACATCGCCGATCTGGATGAACGGTGTACCCGGAGACGGCGCTGACAGGTCACGACGCTGATAAGACTCACGACCGAAGATGCGGTCCTTCTCGGTGATCTGGTAGTCGGCCTTGACGTCGAACTGTTGGTTGTCGTCGGGCTCGACAGTATTTGCCTTGTAGTTATTGCTGATGCTGGACTGATCGGTCGCGGCTGGCCAGATTGTATTTCCGGTGACCATGTTTGCAGAAACCGGATCGAAGCGGCCGGTTGGAATCTGCCAGGCGTCTCCCTGTGGCGTGCTGACGGTTGGGAACGGCTGCTGCGTCTGGGGATCGTAGATGGGAGCCGGAAATTGGCTCTTGAGGAAGGTACCCTGCGTCATCAAATCGGTTGGCGTGGTGAGGATATAGCTGATGCCGTTGCTCAGCAGCAGCCCTTGATAGTCGAGAAAGAAAAAGGCTTTATTCCGAACAATTGGGCCGCCGAGCGATCCTCCGAACTCATTGGCGCGATACGGAGCCTTGGTGGTAGCTCCCCAGTTGTTCGCGTTCAGGAAATCATCGCGGAAAAACTCGTACGCGGAACCATGAAAAGCATTGGTGCCGGACTTGATGAAGGCGTTGACCTGCGCTCCTCCATAGGTGCCTACCGTGATGTCGGCGTTATTGGTTGAGATCTTCATCTCCTGAATCGAATCGAGCGGAGGTGTCACGTTGATGAAGGCATTCAGCAACTCCATGTTGTTTACGCCATCCAGCGTGTAGGTGGTGCCACCCCAGGGCATTCCGTTCACGCTGGCGGTGATGGAGCCGAAGGATCCAGCGCCTGCCGCTGCCTCCGGCGCGCTTCCAAAGCCGGCGGCGACTGACCCGGGAACCGTCTGTACCAGCTGGGAAAAGACTCGCCCGTTCAGGGGCAGGGTATTGACCTCTTGTCCACTGAGCACTTCACCCAGCGACGAACTGGTTGTGTCAATCAGGGCGTTGGTGGCAGTCACCGTTACGGACTGGTTGGCCGCACCAACTCGCAGCGTGACCGGCAGCGGGGTGGTGTTGTCCACGGTCACTACGATTCCCTTGGAGATCGTCGTCTGCATGCCGGGCGCTGCAATCTCGACCTGATAGTTTCCGGGTTGCAGGTTGTCTGCCCGGTAGTCACCTCGGGCGTCGCTTGCCGTATTGAAGCTTAGCCCGGTGTCCTGGTTGGTGATGGTCACGCTGGCATTTGCGATGGCCGCTCCGGTGGAATCCGAGACCGTCCCGACGATGCGTCCGCTTACACCTTGCGCGAGCAGACATGGGGCAGCAGCCAAAACACCAAGAAGCGCGAATATTCTCCAGCCGCCACCGGCTGCGTGTATCAAGTTGCTTAGTCTATGTCGGCGGTATGTGTCTTCAAATCTCATCTTGACCTCCTACCTCGTCGTCTTGCATTGGCCTTCCTAAAAACAGTCGCAACGCTAAAGATCCAGATAGATAGTGCGCCAGTTACCCCGGGGATACGACACGGCGTCATCTTGCGTTTTCCTCAACATTCCATTACGTTTCATCGTTGTTACAGCGCACGTTACATGCGTGTGAAAGGCTTTTATTGCCCCACACGCGCAGCAAACCGAGCTTTGTGCCAAACAATCCTTGACTCCGAACCAAACTCGCGACGGTGGATGGGTGGCAGGGAATATTTCTAAATGTGGCTTTAGGTTTTTTGCGCTAATGCGCCGAAGGAGCACTTTCGGCCTTTGCGGGTTGAAGCCGATGAACGGAAATCAAGTCAGCACCTAGAACCTGATAGCCCTTTGCCATCTGGACGCGCACCAGCGCTTGGAACGGCACGACTTCTTTCCTAGTGCCCATGCCGTCGAGGACACTATTCAGCAGTTCGATTCCATGTTTCGAGGTGACAAACATGGCCGCCCCTTCGGTGCCTTTCGTATCGAGACCGCCGATAATCGCAATCCACCGCCCAGGCGTGACGCCAGGAGCAATGGTGATCAGGCTGTAGTCTGTCGTCAAAACTTTGCTCGTCTGATCGCGCTCGGTGCCATAGGTTGATTTCTCTCCATCCAGGGGATGAGAGTCCAGAATCTGCGCTCGCCATTGCTCGTGGTGCTGGTCAGGATTGCTATAGCTGAAATCGCCTGTTGCCATCAACTGGGCGACGGCGGGGTTCTGGAAGGGCGAGCCCAACAGGATGACGTTGTGCTGGTTCAGATCGTCGGGCGTCACATCGCGGCTGGACTTCATTATCGGTTTCACGCCCATCCGGCCCAGCAGGCCTGCCAACATTCCGACTGCCTCAAGCTCTCCCGTGCCGGTGTATCCGTTCTCGTAATAAAGCTGGCCGGCCTTGGCAACAATGTCCGGATTTGCAGCAAACTCGTGCGCCACATGGGGATCGACGACTGCACCTCGGCTGTCGATGGCGCCATGCCGGAACCGGAAGAGATCGTTTGAGTCGTCCAGCAGAAAGACGGCATCTGGATACGCGATCACAGGTGAGGTGTCGCTGCCAAGAAAGCGCGCCCAGAAGGATTCCACTACCACATCATTGGGAACCGCTACCGTGATTCCGGTTGCACCGATGCGTTTGTCGGCTCGCCAACTACCAAGCCAATAGCCGAGAGCGATCATCGCGACAGCCGCGAGTGCTGCTGCAACGAACCACCATCCCGGTCGGATCGGCTTCGCTTCCCTTTCCGCTGTCTTCTCGGCTGGCGTTTCGGCAGCGTCAACTGCAGTCTCAGGCTCGTTCAGGGCCGGAAGAGACGCGGGCATCGCTTCAAAGGTGGGAACGTAGTGGCCCTTCGGAAACTGGATCAAGACCGGATCGCGGTGGCCTTCGACGTCGTAATACTCCTTGAGTTTGACTCTGAGCCGGTGGCTTTGCACCCGTACGATCGGATCCAACTTGGGGTCAAAGTCAGGCTTGCGGCCCAGCGCCTCGACGCCGATGGTGTATTCCTTCAGGCTGTCTGCTGCGCCGCCAATCGTCTTGTCTGTAAGAAACTGAAACAACAGCTGCAGGGTTGCAGCATTTCGGAAGGCCGCAGACTGAACTACCCGGCGAACCTGCTCTTTGCAATCTTCGATCGATGGCTCGTTTGCAGGCTCATGAGCCAATGCATCGACGTTTGCCAAACCGCTCCTCAAATCTTCCTCGAAGGCCAAATCCTAGCATCCTATGGAGAACCCGAGCAACCCGGCACCTGTCTCTAGGCATTGGTAGTCACACCGATGATAATCGAGCAATCCATTGAATCCAATCAACTTGTAACTGCAAACTTACCTTTCTAAACAAGCAATCTGCGTTAGCATTCGAAAGAACCCGCCAAGTACACTCATCTCCGACTCACTCATCGACTAAAGGGATCAATGCAAGTTGACGTAAGGTCGGCATTTCGGACACTTGGAAGCTAACGAGTAACGTGGTTAGCACTTGTCCGATTTGACCCGAACGATCAGCTGGCGCTGGTATGGAAAGCAGCTGTTCCGTAAAGCTTATCGCTGGATCACATAGTCAGTCTTGCCTGGTTTGGCCGATAACTGCGCAGGCGTCGGCAATTGCGTAAGATCCCATCCGCCTCCGAGCGCCTGTATCAACTCGATCGAGGCAACGGACTCCTGAATCTGAAGTGTCACGAGTGACTGCTGATCCGAAAGCAATGTGACCTGTGCGGTTGTGACGTCGATGTAAGGATCGATCCCGGTTTCAAACCGACTTATTTCAAGGTCGAGGGTAGTTTTCGCCGCCTCGACGGCTTCGCGCTGCTTAATGACTTGCAAGGAAAGGATTCGGGTTGCCGACAAATAGTCCTCAACTTGCTGGAAAGCGGCGAGTGCGGTCTGACGATAGATTGCGACATCGGCGTTATAGGTTGCCTCGTACTGGTGGAGCTCGGCGCGATATAGGCCGCCGTCGAAGAGTAGCTGTGAAGTAGTGGGACCTATGGACCAGAACCGGCTGGGCCAGTCAAACCAATGCGTGAATGTCGATGCCTCAAAGGCTCCACTGGCCGAGAGAGTGACGCTGGGGAAAAAAGCTCCGTAGCCGATGCCGATAGTGGCATTCGCTTCTGCAACAGTACGTTCGGCGGCAGCGACATCAGGACGACGTTCCAGCAACTGCGAAGGAATACCTGTAGGAATAGGCGGCGGCACGATGAGCAAGGGCTTTACAGATATAGCAAAATCGCTGGCAGGCTTGCCGAGAAGCGTGGCGATGGCATGCTCGTACTGCGCACGTAGAACTCCAACATTCAGCGCGGCAGATTCGGCACTCCTGAGCGTGCTCTCTGCTCCTGCGACGGACGAGTAGTCGTTTATGCCGGTTTCATAGAGAGACTTATTGAGGTCAAGAGCCTTCTTATCGGACTCGACGGTATCCTGGAGAACTTTCTCCAAGGCATCCTGCCCGCGGAGTTGAAAGTAAGTCTCGGCAAGAGTTGCTTGTTCGACTAGTCTTTCGTTTTCCAGGTCGGCGGCACTTACCTGGGCTGCGAACTCGGCCTCGCGAACCTCATTGCGGATTTTCCCAAAGAAGTCGGGAGTCCAGGAGACGTCCAGAGGAAAAGACCATGTGGAGGCGGTGGATCCAGCATTGGCGGTAGAACTGTGGCCTAGGTTTCCTGAGGTCTTGGTGCGGTTCCAAGAGGGACCAGTCGTCACGGTGGGCCAATATTGAGCGCGGGCTTCGCGAATCATGGCACGCGCAGCCATAAGATTCTCAAAATACTGTTTAATGTTCTGGTTGTTGATCTCAAGTTGATCTTCATACCCGTTGAGTTCAGCGTCGTGAAAAATCTCCCACCACTTGCCGCGGAGCATTCCATCCTGCGGACTGGCGACTTTCCAGCCATCGGCATCCTGGAAATTGACTGTCGATTCTTTATAAGAATTTGCCGCTAAAGGCGGCGGGGCCGGCGCGTGGTACTTGGGTCCGGGAGTGCAGGCGGTGAACAACGCGCAGAGCAGAAGCCCACTGCCGATCGACAGCAAATGACGGAGTCTCAAGCGATTCGGATGTTGTTGGAGAGGCGATATCATATCGCGGCTTCTCCTTCGGGATGGAATGTGTCGCGATGCTTGCCTTGTGCATGAAGCCGCAGGCGATCGAGATACAGATAAACCACCGGTGTGGTGTAGAGAGTAAGCAACTGGCTCATGATGAGTCCGCCGACAATCGTGATGCCGAGAGGACGGCGCAACTCAGAACCGGTACCAGTTCCGAAAGCCAGCGGCAACGCGCCAAAAAGAGCAGCCATGGTAGTCATGAGAATCGGGCGGAAGCGTAACAGGCAAGCCCGGAAGATAGCATCAGCGGTCGTCTTGCCGTGTTCGCGCTCTTCCATGAGTGCGAAATCGATCATCATGATGGCATTCTTCTTAACGATACCGATAAGCAGAATGATGCCGATGATGGAGATGACATTGAGATCTATCTTGAAAAGCATCAGCGCGAGGATTGCTCCAACACTGGCCGATGGCAGCGTGGAAATAATGGTAAGCGGGTGCATGAGGCTTTCATAAAGGATGCCAAGAACGATGTACACCGCCAGCAGAGCGGTAAGTATGAGATAGGGTTCACTGCTAAGCGATTGCTGGTACGCCTGGAGCGTTCCGGCAAAGAATCCGTGAATGGTCTCCGGGGTGCCGAGGTTGTTCTGCATGGTCTGGATGCGTTCAGTAGCCTGGCTTAGCGAAACGCCCGGGGCGAGATTGAAGGAGACGGTGACGGATGGGAAGAGTCCGGTATGGGCTACGGAAATCGGCGTCGTGGTGGACTGAGCTTTTGTCATCGTGCCGAGCGGAATGACTCCATGGCCGGTATACAGATAAATGTTCTTGAGCCCTTCGGGCGACTGCCAGTACGGCGGAGCGACTTCGAGCACAACATAGTATTGGTTGAATTGGGTGTAGATGAGCGAGACTTCCGATTGACCGAAAGCCGAGTAGAGCGCTGAATCGAGCGCCTGCGCAGTGACGCCCAAGCGCGCTGCGGTCACACGGTCATACGTAAGGTATTCCGACAGGCCTGCGTTTTGAAAATCGGAGTTCACATCCTGAAGACCGGGCAGTTTCTTTATCTGTTCCAGCAGAATGGGGGCCCAGTGGGTGAGGTCGGAAATATTGTCGGACTGAATGGTGTATTGGTAGAGCGCGGATGAACCCCTGCCGCCGATGCGCAAGTCCTGCGCTGCCTGCAGAAAAACGGAGGCAACCGGCAAGCGGTTGAGCTTAGGCCGAAGGCGGTTGATGATTTCAGGGGCGCCAATCTTACGCTCGTTGAGTGGCTTAAGAGCTGTGTAAACGAAGCCGCCATTGCCCGTGCCCACATAACCGACAACGTTCGCAACAGCGGGATCGGCCTTGATCGTCTTGACCAGCGCCTGGATCGACTCGTTCATCACCGGGAATGATGCGTCTTGCGGGCCTTGGACGCCTCCGACCAGGGCCCCGGTATCCTGCTGCGGGAAAAATCCTTTGGGTATCCGGATCATGAGGACGACGTTCAGAGCCACGACCGTGATCAGCACGACGAGAGTAAGCCCCGGATTTTCGAGGACCCATTCAAGACTGCGGCGGTAACCATTTAGCATCCCGTCAAAAAATCTCTCGCTCGTGCGGTAGAAAAGTCCGTGCTTTTCCTTCTTGGGCTCCTTAAGAAGATGCGCACACATCATGGGCGTGGTTGTGACTGAAATGATCATCGAAACGATGATCGCGGTCGAAAGAGTGATGGCGAATTCGCGGAAGAGCCGTCCGACGATGCCGCCCATGAGCAGGATCGGGATAAAGACAGCCACCAGCGACATGCTGATGGAGAAAACTGTAAAGCCGATCTCCTTGGCTCCTTGAAGAGCTGCGGCAAAGGGCGTCATACCGTCTTCGAGATGGCGCGTGATGTTCTCCATCACAACAATGGCGTCATCGACGACGAATCCCGTCGAGATGGTGAGCGCCATCAGTGAGAGATTGTCGAGACTGAAATCAAAGAGATACATCACAGCGAAAGTGCCGATAAGAGAAACGGGAACGGCAACGCTGGGAATCAGTGTGGCACGTCCGCTGCGCAGGAAGAGGAAGACGACCAGGATGACGAGTGCGACAGAGATGATCAGACTGCGTTCGACATCGTTGACCGACGCGCGGATCGTCGTAGTGCGATCCATAACGATGGTCATGTCGATGCCCTGAGGAATTGAGGCTTTAAGAAAGCCCAATTGGCCGCGGATCCGATCAACCGTTTGAATGATGTTGGCGCCGGGCTGACGGAAGACAATAATTGCAATGGACGGCTTCCCGTTAAGGTAGCCGCCATTCCGAATATTCTGTGTGGAATCGATGACCTGCGCTACGTCTGAGAGGCGGACTGCCGCGCCATTCTTGTAACCGATGATCAGGGGCGCATATTCGGCGGCGTGAGAGAGCTGCCCATTAACGATGATGTCAGAAGATGCCACCTCGTTTGCGATCTGACCGCGAGCCAGGCTAGAGTTCTGAGTGCTCAGAATGGACTGCACGTTGGAGAGTGTTAATCCATAGCTGTTGAGTTGCGTGGGATTGACTTCGACTCGTACCGAAGGCAATGCGCCGCCGCCTACGACCACCTGCCCCACTCCCTGAATCTGAGAGAGCTTTTGTTGGATGACCGTGGAAGCTTCATCGTAGAGCTTGGAGTGGTCATAGATATCGGAGGTAAGCCCGATGATCATGATGGGTGCGTCAGCAGGGTTGACCTTGCGATACGTAGGATTGCCGGGCAGGTTTGCGGGCAGATAGGTTCGGGCCGCATTGATGGCTGCTTCGACGTCGCGCGCAGCCCCGTTGATGTCGCGGCTAAGATCGAACTGTAGCGTGATATTGGTCGATCCCAGAGAACTTGAGGACGTCATCTCGCTGACGCCGGCGATGTGTCCAAACTGGCGTTCAAGAGGCGTAGCCACCGAAGACGCCATGATCTGTGCGCTGGCGCCCGGTAGGCCAGCCTGAACAGAGATCGTGGGGAAATCGACCTGTGGCAGAGGTGAGACGGGCAGTACTGTGAACCCAACCGCACCAGCGATGGCTACGGCGATCGTCAACAGAGTAGTAGCGACAGGCCGCCGGATAAATGGCGCAGAGATGTTCATACTTCACTCTCAGCGTGTTCCGTGCTGGGTTTTTCGGTTCTCTTTGCTGTCGGCCTGCCCATCAGTCTTTGCCCAAGACGATCGAAGAAGATATAGATGACCGGAGTGGTGTAAAGCGTAAGGATCTGGCTGAGCAGAAGTCCGCCGACCATGGCAATGCCAAGCGGCCTCCGGATTTCCGATCCGATGCCGTGACCGAAGGCGAGCGGAATGCCGCCGAGAAGTGCCGCCATGGTGGTCATCATGATGGGCCGGAAACGCAATAGGCTGGCCTGATAGATCGCCTCGGTGGAGTCCATGCCGTGCTCGCGCTCAGCCTCGAGCGCAAAGTCGACAATCATGATGCCGTTCTTCTTCACAATGCCAATGAGCAGGATGATGCCGATAATGGCGACGACGCTGAGGTCCTGCTTGAAGATCATGAGCGCAAGCAATGCGCCAACGCCTGCGGAAGGCAGCGTCGAGAGAATCGTGATCGGATGAATAAAGCTCTCATACAGCACACCGAGCACGATATATACGGTGACCAGCGCGGCCAGGATGAGAAGAGCTTCGTTCGAAAGCGAGTTCTTGAAGGATGCAGCTGTTCCCTGAAAGTCGTACTGCAGGCTCGGCGGAAAATGCATCTCGGCGGCCGTCTTGTCGATCGCTGTAATCGCGTCTCCAAGGGATGCATCTGGAGCGAGGTTGAACGAAATGGTGACGGAAGGAAATTGCCCCTGGTGATTGATGGATAGGTCTTCCTTCGTGGTCCCATAGGTACTGAAAGCGCTCAACGGGATCGCATTTGCCGCGGCAGAGGAACTGGCTGTACTAGTAGTCGATGTCGGGGTCAGAATCTTTGTCGGCGGAGTGAGCGTATTCGCGGAAGGCGTATAGAGAACGGATGTCGTGGTCGCGTTCGAACCGGCAGAAACAGACGCGGAAGAAGCAAACGAAGTCGACGCGCCAGGGCCACTCGTTCCTGAGGATGCTCCAGACTGCACATAAATGTTGTTGAGCTGAGCCGGGTGTTGCTGGAACGCTGGTTGCGCCTCAAGGATCACGTGGTACTGGTTCAACTGCGTGTACATCGTGCTGATCTGGCGCTGGCCGTAGGCGTCGTAAAGTGTGTTGTCAATCGTGGAGGGAGCAATGCCCAATCGCGATGACGTGACGCGGTCGATCACGAGCGAGACTGCGCTCGCTCCGGTCTGCTGGTCCGTGGCGACATCTTCGAGCTGGGGTAGCTTCTGGAGCTTGGCGACAAAACGATTGGCCCAGTCGTTGAGCTCATTGATGTCAGGATCTTCGATCGTGTACTGGTATTGAGTCCGACTGACGCGGTCATCGACGGTGATATTCTGCACCGGCTGCATATACAGCTTCACGCCGTGGATGTCGCTGAGGCTTTTTTGCAGCCTGCGAATAATGTCGGAGGCGCTCCCATCTCTCTGATCAAGCGGCTTAAGGTTGATGGAGAAGCGGCCGCTGTTGAGCGTGGTGTTCGTTCCATCCGCGCCGATAAAAGATGACAGACTTTGCACGGCCGGATCTTCGAGGATGATTTTAGCCAGCTGCTGCTGCTGTTCCGACATGGCCTGAAACGATATCGACTGCGACGCCTGCGAGATGCCCTGGATGACGCCCGTGTCCTGTACCGGGAAAAATCCTTTCGGAATGGCAATGTAGAGCAGGATGGTGAGGATCAGGGTCGCGAGAGCGACGAAAAGCGTGGTCGTCTGATACTTCAGAACCGTTTTGAGAGTTCTCCCGTAAAAGGCAATCATCGCCTCGAAAGCTCTCTCAGACGCGCGATAGAACCTTCCCTGCTGTGCCTCTGGATTGTGGCGCAGAATACGCGAACACATCACGGGCGTCAGCGTGAGTGAAACAACGGCCGAAATAATGATCGTAACGGCCAGGGTCACAGCAAATTCACGAAACAGCCGCCCGACAACATCGCCCATAAAGAGCAAAGGGATCAGCACAGCGATGAGCGAGACCGTAAGAGACACAATGGTAAAGCCGATTTGCCCTGCGCCCTTGAGCGACGCCTCCATTGGCGAATCGCCCTCTTCGAGATAGCGCGAGATGTTCTCAATCATGACGATGGCATCATCCACGACGAAGCCCGTGGAGATGGTAAGAGCCATGAGCGATAAGTTGTCGAGGCTGTAGCCCAGCACATACATCGCGCCAAATGTGCCGACAAGCGAGAGCGGTACGGCGACGCTGGGAATGATCGTCGCAGAAAGACTACGCAGGAAGAGGAAGATCACCATCACGACAAGCGCGATGGTCAGCATCAATTCAAATTCAACATCGTCGACCGAGGCCTGGATCGGCACCGTCAGATCTGTGAGCGTGGTGACGTCAATGCCAGCCGGCAGATTGGCCTGGAGCTGAGGAAGAAGCTTCTTGATGCTTTTGACGACCGTGATCGTATTCGCGCCCGGTTGGCGTTGCACATTCAGAATGACCGCCGGCGTCTCGTTCATCCACGCGGCCTGTTTGTTGTTTTCAACCCCATTCACGATCGAGGCCACGTCTTTCAGAAAGACAGGCGCTCCGTTGCGAAACGCGATAACGACATTTTTGTAATCGTCACTGGTTTCGAGCTGATCGTTTGCATCAATTTGGTAATCCTGCCGCGGGCCGTCGAAATTACCTTTCGCCGCATTCACGCTGGTTTGAGTCAGCGCAGTGCGCACATCCTCTAAGTTGATGGCGTGCGCGGCCAGTTGTCCCGGATTGACCTGGATGCGCACAGCCGGCTTTTGTCCGCCGCTGATGCTGACCAGGCCGACCCCACTGAGCTGGGAAATTTTCGGCGCAAGGCGCGTGTCAACATAATCTTCGACCTGAGGCAGGGGTATCGACTTTGACGTGATCGCCAGCGTGAGAACAGGAGCATCCGCCGGATTGGTCTTGCTGTAAACCGGAGGCGCCGGCAGCACGGACGGCAACAGACTTTGCGCCGCGTTGATGGCGGACTGAACTTCTTCTTCTGCGACATCAATATTGAGCGAGAGATTGAATTGCAGAACGATGATCGAGCTGCCTCCGGAACTGGTGGAGGTCATCTGACTCAATCCTTGCAATTCGCCGAACTGGCGCTCCAGTGGAGCAGTTACGGTAGTCGCCATCACCTGCGGGCTGGCGCCCGGGTAAAAGGTCAGCACCTGGATCGTGGGATAATCAACCTCCGGCAGCGCTGAGACAGGCAATTGCGTGAACGCAACAAGGCCTACAAGGAGAATCGCCGCCATCAGCAGGGCCGTGGCGACTGGCCGCTCAATAAATGGTCGAGACGGATTCACGGTGCATTGCTCTCGGTTGTATCCTGCGGCAGCGGTTGTTTCGAGATGTTGACCTTTGAGCCGTCCTGAAGTTTCTCAAAGCTGCTGGTTGCCAATTGATCGCCGGGATTGATGCCTTCAACCGCGGTGACTCCGTGATCGGAAACGCCTGCCTCAACGTTCTTGACCTTGGCGACACCGTTGGCGATGACGTAGACAAACGATACCTGACCGTTGTGTTGGATCGAGGACGACGGAATCAACGTCACTCCATGCTCAGTTGTGACGAGCAGGCGTGTATTCACGAACTGGTTGGGAAACAGGGCTTGGTTTCGGTTATCAAAGATTGCACGGAGCTTCACAGTGCCTGTCGTGGTATCGATCTGATTGTCCAGAGCCAGCAACTTTCCGGAGGCAAGCTTCTTTGTCTGCTCCCGATCGAAGGCATCGACGTTAAGACCAACACCCCGGCCCTTCTGCGCAAAAACGTCGGAAAGATAATCCTGGGCCAGCGTGAAAACCACTGTGATGGGTTGAACCTGAGTGATAACGGCCAATACGGTACTGCCACTCGACTGCACGAGATTGCCAGGATCGACGAGGCGCAAACCGACGCGTCCGGTGAAAGGCGCAACGATATGGCAGTAGGAAAGCTGCACCTTGTCGAAATCGAGCGTTCCCTGATCGGCTTTGACCAGACCCTCGTTTTGAGCAACAATCTTTTCCTGATCATCGAACTGCTGCTTCGCAATCGCCTTGCGTTCCCAGGCCTTCTGGTAGCGGTCTAAATCCATTTTGGCCTGCGCCAGGAGGTTGGTGTCACGTGCTAACGCGCCCTCTGCCGACTCGACCTGCGCCTGGTATTGGCGCGGGTCTATGTCCACCAGAGGATCGCCTTTCTGTACGGTTTGACCTTCGCGGTAATGCACCTCTGTAACAACACCGGTCACCTGGTTGTAAATGGAGGCGGTATAAACGGGCGTTACGGTGCCGATGGCGTCGCGATAGACCCCGATATCGCCCTTCTGAGCTGTGGCAACGGTCAGTGTCACTGGACCACCAAACCCGCGGCGACCCGCGCCGGCTGCGGCCGCGGTTTTGGCGGTATCGTCATGATGTCGCAAAATGACGTAAAGAATGATGGCAAACACTAACAGCAGCAGAATCCAAAGCCATTGGCGCCGCTTGCGGCGGGACTTCGCAGCGTCACCTGAAGAGGAGCTCGGTAGCTGATGATCGGGTGGAATGGGCTCGGGCAAATTTTGATCCATCTTGTTTTGTCGTACCTTTGGTCACAGCTTCCTTAGCGGGCGCTATTTTCTTGGAACTCTAAGGCTGTTGATTAAGTGCCCGTTGTCACAGAAGACCCAGAGGGACCACGGGGCTGTTCGCAAATTCTTATGCAGCCAATATTTGGCGTAGTTTCTAGGACGATTGAACAGGGGTAATAGTTGCAATCACTTCGTGTCGAAATGATACCAAGACCAATTGTGATCTGGGGTGGAAGAGCTGTGAAATGCACATTTCCGGCGAGTGAAAACTGCTTAAAATGCTCTTGCGGGTGAAGCCTTGCTGTTGTGGCAAATATTAGAGAAAATAAGTGCGGATTCGATTCGGCTTTGTCCCCTGCTTGCATTCAGAACGGCAAGCCGGCACGATCCGGCACTATTCTGAAGTGGGGTTCAGCATGCCGCTTCTTTCGTTCTTAAGTCTTTTGCCCGTGCTGGGTTTCGTCTACACAATTTGCTTCGTTGTGCGGGAGGAGAGAGCCAAAGTGTTGGGTGGGGCTGCCCTACCCGCGATCTCATTTTTGGATTCCACCGTCAAACAGGGTCATTTTCTCGGCAAGCGGCAAATTAAGTGGATATCCATGAGGGAGTTCAAAGCCTTATCTGGCCGGTCGGAAAACTTGATTCTCATCGCCCTCCGGAGGAAGACCGAGGCGAAGCCAATCCCCTTTCCTGAGTCCCATATTCTATATATAGAGCCAGATCGGCTAATCGACCTTTTGCAGTGGCTTCCTCCATCCTGTGGTGCCATAATTTATGGCACCTCCAGTTGTCTCTCTTCGATTGCCTGTGTGGTTCGCTATCTCGCCGGATCGGCTCCAATTTATATTGTTTGCGAAACGACATCCCATTCTGATGGACCTTTATAGAATCTGGCCTTTTCCCCCCAACCTCGCACATTCTCGTCCCTCAGAATCCGGCGTGTTGCATTCCCTGCGCATAATCAATCGCACGACAGCAGTGCTGCCGGCACGCTGAATCTCGCGAGTGAACGGATTTGGCGTTGTCTGATCGGGCATCAGTCCTTTGTCTGCGGTCTCGCACATCACAGCTGGAATTCATCGAGATGTAAAAAGCAAACCGAACATGGATTTGTATTTCTCAGGCAAATGAAGCGATTTAAGCAAGTGCGAATCTGATGGTGGCGGTTCGAAGGAGCCATAATAAGCGGTCTCGAAAAACTCAGAGGCCAATCGAAGATATTGTGATCGTCCCTTACGTCACAGCCAACGATGGATTACACCCTGGCGAGCTCAGGCAGTCCGGCACCAAAACAAAAACGGATAGGAACGGGAGTAGTGGTTCCGATTGCCCGTCAGCAATTTGCGAGCTATCTAGTTTTGCGTATTGCCGCCGATAGCACCCGCATTTGCCGCATTCAGCTTGCGCCAGTCCTCTACCTCCC
Source organism: Alloacidobacterium sp. (assembly GCA_035313725.1). Taxonomy (GTDB): domain Bacteria; phylum Acidobacteriota; class Terriglobia; order Terriglobales; family Acidobacteriaceae; genus Alloacidobacterium. Next base: position 20,639 of record DATGAD010000080.1, read on the forward strand.
TCGCATTTGCCCGGTCCGCCTCTTCCTTCAATTCCTGATATTTCAGGACAGCAGCGTGCGCTTCGACTGTCTTACCCATGTGCCTGTACAGCTGGGAGAGTTCGTACCAGGAGCGTCGCTGCATTTCACCGGCAATTGCGGTTGCACGTTGGAATTCCTTTACCGCTTCTTCATTCCTGCCTTCCGCGACCAATGCGCGGCCGAGGTAATAATCCGCTCCGGTGGGGTGGTTGTAATTTCTGACGACCTCTTGAAGCAATGGAAGTGCCGCTCGCTCCTGTCCGCTGTCGACCTCGGCGCTGCCAAGGTTGTACATCGCAATTGGATTCCCGGGCGTCAGCCTCAATTCCTCAGTAAAGGCCTTTACGGCCTGGTCGGTCTGGCCCAGCTTTCGATATTCCCAACCCATGCCTTCGTATAACTCGGCCTCTTTTGGAGCGAGCTTGATGGCCAGTTGGTACTCCTCAATGGCGCCCTTGTGGTCCTGTGCCTGAGCGTCGATGGCTGCGTTCAGCTGGTGGAGGCGCCACGAGGCGGGGTCGAGCTTATAGAGAGCGCTATAGCTTTGTTTGGCGGCCGCCAGATGCGCCTGGACACGGTAGTCGAGGACGTTCTCGTCTGTTGGCGCGAGCTCAGCTGCGCGGTCGAGCGGCTCGCAGGCCGATTCGGGATGATCACTGTTCAATTCGACAATTCCAAGCCACGTTAATGCTTGGACATTCTTCGGGTCTTGTTTAAGCTCCTGGCGTAAATCGACGAGCGCTCGCTCTGCATCATTGCTTTGATACTCCGCAATACCAAGAAACAGGTGGGCTCCAGGCGAAGAGGGGTCGAGCTCAAGCGATTTCCTGATTGAAGCGATTGCTTCGGGAAGCTTGCCTTGTTTCAATTCAGCGAGGCCGAGATCGAGATGGGCCGGGGCAAACGACGGGTCCAGTTCCGTGGCTCTCCGAAACGCTGCTTCCGCTGCAGAGGTATTCCCCACGTGCATCTGCTCCGCGCCTTCCCGGAAAAGCGACTGCAGCTGATCTGGCGCTGATTGGCACAGCGAGGTCCCCGCAAAAATCAAAGTCCAGGCAAGCCGCCAGCGATGTTGATGAATCGCAAACCGCATAGAACTAGGGCCACGCTAGAAGAGCCGACCAGCCTTGTCAAATTGCGCGATTGCATCAAGCTGACAACGGCAGATATCTGGGAAAAAAGTGGGGAGCAGACGTACGCTCCCGTTGGGAGGCCAACTGGCTAGAAGCTGAGTCTGCCGGTCACTTGAATCGCGCGTGGAGAGTTCGCCTGGTAAGTTGGTATGCCAAATGTGTAGTCAGCTGGATTGCTGTCCGGAGAGCCGAATAGGTGTCGGTTGAAGGCGTTAAGGAACTCGAACTTCAGCTCGAACGCTACGTTCTCGTGGATCGGGGTGCTCTTGATGACACTGAAATCCTCGTTCATCCAGGCTGGCATGCGTATATTGGTTACCCGTGGTGTATTCCCAAGAGTGTACGGTAGATTGTTCGGCGACGCGTTTACCGCAGCCACCTGGTCGATGAAGGCGGGCGCTGCGGTTCCATTGTGATACGCCTGTGCAGAGTTAGTGTCGGAGCCGTTGAAGAAGCTGTTCGCAGTCGGGTCGCTTCCGTTGGAGGTATTAAACGGATTGATGTTCTTCCAGCCTCGTCGGTAGACCGCACTCTTGATGGGAACGTTGGGAACAAGATTATAGCGGGTGGAGTTCTGCCATCCGGGAATTCCAGCGGTGCAGCAGAAAGCCATAGGCTGACCATCCTGGTAACGCAGGATGGCTCCTACCTGCCAGCCGCCCAGAATGTAGGTGATCGGTCCGTGATTCAGGAACGGCTTGTTTCTCCCGACAGGCAGTTCGTAGAAGGGGCTCAGCACGAATGTGTTTGTAATGTCTTGAACACTGATCGCCTTCTCCTCATGCAGATTGGAGGGGTTCTGGACCTGCGGCTGACCGGGATTGGTGTTTGGCAGAGCGCTGTCAGTGTCGTTGAGATTCTTCGACCATGTGTAGGAGACCTGAAGACTTAGCCCATCGCGATACCGCCGCGCCAGAGATAGAAGGAGGGCGTTGTAGCTGGAGTGGCCTGTGGCCTCCAGGCAGCAGCCCGAGTCAATGAAATCGTACTGGGGGAAGGGGCGCAGCGCCTGCTGAATCTGCACTCCATTGCCCCACAGGTTGAAGTATCCTGCGAACGGAACAGCCACTCCATACGGGTTGTTCATCAACTGCTGGCCGAGTTGCTTGCCCAGCGCGATGTCCGGGTAAGGAATGTTGTTAAGGTTCTGATTGTTGGCTTGCAAATTCTGTGCCTGGCTGCCGACGTAGCCGATGCTCGCGATCAGGTCCTTCGCGAGCTCCTGTTGCACCTGCATGTTGTAGTTGTAAACAGCGGCCGGACGTCCCGCGCCCTTCTCAATATAGGATCCGGGAAGGTAGGTGCCATTGTACTGGCCGGGGTCGAGATTCGGAGGAGCCGGGAAGGCGGGATATCCTGCGTCGATCACAAACGATGGATCGAAGCCATTCTTGGCCGGAAATACGGGACTCGATTTGTAACCGGCGTTCATGGACCCGCCAAAGTCGTCATATTGGAGTGGGCCGTAGAGAATTCCAGCGCCGCCGCGCAGCACCGTTTTTCCATTGAGCCATGGCGGTGTGTATGCGAAGCCGACCCTTGGAGCGAGGTCTTTAAAGTAGGTGTCCGCCCATTTCGTGTTGCATCCGTTGCAGGCGGTACCAAAAACCAGCGCGCCGGGAACACCGTACTCCGGGTCGATGGCTGTGGGGCTGAAGTTGGAGGTGTTGTTAATCGCCTCGTGCCGGGGCACGTCGACGCTGTAGTTCAGGCCCAGGTTAAGGGTCAGGTTCCTGGAGATCTTCCAGTCATCCTGCACATATCCCGAATAGTACCAGGATATCCAGCGGGATTGATGGGCATAGACGCTCTGGCCTCCGTTGCAGGCAAGACCCAGCAGTTCGCTGGCCAATCCGTTGCCGTTGTTGCTCGACCCCTGATACGCAGAGGTCTGCGCCGCGCAAAAGTTGATCGACGGGGAATTGTTGTTGATCGGCGAATACTGTTGATATCGGATGTCGGTGCCGAACGTAAGGCTATGGGGGCCCTTCTGCCACGAAACGCTGTCCACCAGCCTTAGCCCATTGTCGATGTTGTCGCCATTGTTGGGCATGCCCTCCTGCGCGGTCACCCCGTTGGTGATCACCGGGAAGTTATTACTCGTAGCGTTTCCGATCCCCAGAATCTGGAACCAGTTTTTGCCTTCGAGGGCGGGCACGGCGAAGTTGATGCTGTTGGAGCGGTTGGATCCAATGATGAAGTGGTTTAGCAGGTTGGGCGAAATGGCGTAATCCAGTCCAAGGCGCCAGAAGTGTGTTTCGAAGTCCTGCTTCCACGTGGCGTAGTCGATCGGATACGGCAGATACTGGGGCGCTCCGGAGATGCGGTTGTTGTCACGTGAGCTGTAGGAGCTCCAAAGCTTCAGCTTCTGGGTGATGTTGGTATCGATGCGCACCGTATAGGTTGTGTTCTCGATCGGGGCGGTGCTCGAGTAAGAGAAATTATTGAAGACCTCCCCGTTGGTGGCCGCCGGGAAATAGGCCAGCAGACTCTGCGCTACCGGGGAGAATCCTCCCGGGATCTTGTTACCTGGGTAGGCAGTGCGGCATTCCACGCCGTTTACGGTTCTCGTTGTAGAGGGGTCAAATATCTGACCCTGATAGACGGGGCTTCCGTCGCACGGGTTCGTTCCTACCACGTTCGACGGGTTGAATAGTGCCGGATTCGAAAAATCTCCCGCCAACTCCGGAGCTGTCGGAACCGTAGTGATAGTGGTCGCACCCAGGCTGTATTTCAACTGTTCCCAGGCAAAGAAGAAGAAGGTCTTGTCTCGCCCGTTGTAGACTTTCGGGATCCAAACCGGACCGCTGAAGGTGCCGCCGTAGTCATTCTTGCGATCGACTGGCGTCGCAAAGGTAGAGGCGCATTCCGGGGTGTCGTTAACTCCTGAACACTGCAAAGCCCGGTTGCCGCCGTTGAACCACAGGTTCGCATCGAGCGCCGTATTGCGAAGAATTTCAAATGCGTAACCGTGAAACTGACTGCCACCACTCTTAGTGACAAAGTTTTCAAATCCGCCAGTAGTGCGGTTGTATTCGGCAGAGGGGAGGGCTTCAGTTACAGTCAACTGCTGGAGCGCATCCACTGATGGAGCCTCCTCATCGAACGAGGATCCATTCTCGCTGCGTTGCTGGCTGAGGCCGTCGATCAGTACCTCGGCGCCGTAGTCCTGTCCGCCGGCGATCTTGCTAAAGAAAATGCCGTTCGGACTGTTCGCTGTGCCTGGGCCTGTGTTACCAGGCAGCAAGAAGATAAATGCCTCAGGCGAACGGAAGGCACCGACACCGCCCAGAGCCAGAGGTAGCTTCTGGTATTGATCCGCCGTGATCGTCCCGGATATATCGGAGCTTTCCGTCTGCAACTGCGGAGCGTCGGCAGCAACCGTAATACTCTCGGTTGCGGCTCCCACCTTCAAGGTAACGTTTACTACGGAGGCGACCTGAAGGTTAACTTGGATTCCAGTAAGCTTTTCCGGCTGGAAACTGGGTGCAGTTACGTTGATGTCAAAAGTACCGATGGGGACCTGAGGCAGCCTGTACGTTCCTGCTGACGTGGAAACCGTCTCCAGCGTCGTTCCGGATTTCTCGTCGACCGCCTGCACTTTGGCACCCGCGACAACCGCGCCGGTGGAGTCGGTAATTGTTCCGGCGATGCTGCCAAATACTGTCTGCGCCTGAGTAGAAGGAACCAACAGCACCCATCCCAGAGATGACAGAAGGGCGTAACCCAAAGCACTCTTGATAAGTCTCATGATGATCTCCTGAAAAACAAACAGCGCCACAAATCGATCATCGATTTGTGAAAGGTCTAATTGATGTAATAACGAGCTTTGAAAATATGAATTACTGTTGAACTTGTTTTGGACCGTTTCCCTTTGATCAGGGCCCCTGGATCGTCCAACTGCTTGTTCTGATCATCGTGAAAGCTGCCCCATTTTCATGTGAAACCGCTTTCAGTCAGGTTGATAGGTAAGGATTCGGCGATCGAACAGATACCATAATATCTCCGACTTTATACCGAATTGTGGGGTATATCATTTGCCGCATCGGCATGTCAAGGAACCCCCCTCGATGGTAATGGGTCAAATTGACCCACTACCCCCTCGATTCGGTGCACTTGCCGGAACGGGACCGACGGAACTCACCGGCTGCGTTTGAACACGATTCTAGTCACGCTTTCATGCGGAAAGACATGTTCGAGGCCGTTATGCGTCAGCCTGCCGCCGATCTTTTCCGGCACGACCTGTTCGGGATTATCCTCGTCATTCCCATCACTGATAGCAGACCCACGCAGAGTCTGTATCTCAGCCGTTTCGGCCGCATGAAAGCCAGCAACCTTGATGGTCGCCGGAATGTCGGTGTCCAAACTGCGATTGACGCAAAAGAGCGTAAGCGCATCGCCCTGATCGTTCAGCGCGGCAACAACGTCGAGATATGGCACGTTGGAGATGTCTGAAATCCGGCCTACTCCATGTTGCACGGAATAGCTGCCGGACTGGGCCTCTACGCTAACCAGGCGCGTGGCATGCGCGGTTGAATACATCCTGAATGCATAGTAAGCGGGCGCAGCAAAGACCTGACTGCGCGCTTTCCATATCCCCGCAAACTCCATGATCCCTGTCATGTCGGAGATGGGCACGATCGCACTGTTGCGCATCAGCATGTTGAAAAAGCCAGCCGCATCGATGGCCCCGCCCATGTTCCTGAAGCTGGGCGTACCTGGGCGGTTCCCAATAAAAAGCCACTCGGTGAAAGCGATGTGCGCCTTTTCGGCAAATGCCGGAAATGAGTCGATCTGCTGTTGCATCTCTTTCAGCTTTTCCTCCAGACCTATCGGCAGGGCAAATGCGGCCTGGGCAATGAAGTCCGTGCTTGCATGGGGCATGCGCGTATCGGTGTTCGTAACGACAAAGTGAGTGGAGAGATAGTTGAAAGTATTTGCTGGATTGCTCAGCTGAGTAGCATTCCACTTAGTGTAGTTATCAGGGTCGGCTCCGGTCGCGATAACTATGGCCCGCGGATCGACCGCCCGCACCGCCTTGCTGAAGGCCAATGTGCGCCCGGCAAGCTCCTCAAGCGTGGGATAGCCAATATTCCAGCTGCCCCATAGCTCGTTGCCCAACTCCCATGTCAATCCGCTGTGTTTGTGCCAGTGGTCGTTGACATAGCGAACCCAGTCGGCGGCCTCCTCCGGCGTGCCGCTTCCCAGATTAAGCGCGACCTGAGGATCGGCTCCAATCAGATCGCAGAAGTGTAGGAATTCATCAGTTCCGAAGGTGTTGTATTCGGGGATGCCCCAGGATCCGTTCAGCATGCTAACGCGCTTGTCACGCGGGCCAATGCCATCACGCCAGTGATAGCCGGAGGTGAAGTTTCCGCCGAAGCGGACCAACGGAGTCTCCATCGCCTTTGCCATTGCCACCTCATCCGGGTCGAGGCCATCGAGTGCGTCAGCCGGCATCAGAGACAACTGGTCAACTTCCACTCTCTCATCCTCTTCAACCTGCACAACAAAGTCTGCAGGATCGAGGCGGTGCAGCTTTCCGTCGGTGAGATGCAGGTCAAAGGTGTACTTTGTCCATGAACCGGACGCGGCATCGATGTGGGCCGATGCGAACGTCTCGCTTCCATCGCGCTGGCGGATGCAAACGACCAATCCGGTGGGACCGCTTAGATGGCGCGCATACAGACTGCCCTTATATTCAAGTGTTCTGTGAATGGGTAGGTATACCTTCTGCCGAATGCCGGTCGGCTGACCGGGAACTCCCATAATCACTACGGAGCGCCACGAGTTGGCGGCGTTTCCGTAGCGAAGCTCGTAGCGGTTTCCCTGGTTCGGATCAAGCGGCTCCCATGGAAGGGGTAGATCAAGCTCAGAGGCGCGCGTGAGCGCAGGCTCCTCGCGGAGCATCCGACCGACATTGCCAGCGCTCCACAGTCCCGCTTCAAGGCTGGGATTCTGCAGGATCTCTGCCCACAGCCCGTTGTAGGTAGAGTTGCCGATCGGCTCCAGAAAGCTTCCGAAAATGGTGCGCGGTATCGCGTTGCCAACTGCGCGCGATGCGTCCACCTGGATGGTTGCGGTCGCCGGAATGCTCTGGTTCACCGTGATCTGAGCGGCTGTATTCATGGAAGCGTATAGACTAAGCAGCCCAATGAGTCCTATTGGAACAATCCGCATCATCTGCCTCACAGTCTGATAAAAAATACTGGACAATTCTAACCATGGTTTTCGTTGTGGTGTGCGGCTGTACAAACTCAGCGCGACCACAGCTCCTATTTGGGTTCTCCCGCGGTCTTTGTGCCATAAAGTTTCTCGCTTAACGCAAGTTCGTCTTTCGCGCGCTCCTGCTCACCCGCTTTCCGGTATGCGAGGCCAAGTTCATAATGCAGATGAGGATCCTTCGCATCCAGCGCTACTGCCTGCTCCAGTTGCCTGATTCCCTCCTGCAAATTTCCGGAAGCGCTCAAAGCGCGCCCAAGTTTCTCGTGGCATGCCGCGCATTTTGCATTCAAGGCAACGGCCTGCTCCAGCAGCGGGATTGCTTCCTTCGCGCGATCTTGATCGAGCAGGAAGCTGCCATAGTCCAGATATGGCCATTCGTCTGTGGAGGTGTCCTTCCGCGCCAGGACTACGGACTGCTGGAAGCTTTTATCGGCGTCGGCAAGGCGGTTCTCAGCGCTGTAAACCAGGCCAAGATTTTCCGCGGCCTTCATGTTGTCGGGGTTCAGACGGAGCGACGTCTCGAATGCTTTCTCGGCGTCATGAAACCGGCTTTGCGCGTAATCGCAGCGTCCCAGCGAGTACCACGCCTTGGCATTGTTTGGATCGAACTCCACCGCTTTTTCCAGCCAGTGAATGGCATCGGGATAGTCGTTCAGCAGGACATAACTCAGCCCCACAATGCGAAGTTCATCCGACGTTGGCGTCCGCAGTTTTGCAGCCCTTGTGAGGGTAACGAGCGATTCCCGAGGTTTGTCTTCCAACTGCTGCACAAGACCCAGAGTGTACAGCGCTTCTGCCGAATCCGGATGCCGCCGCGTAAAGCTGGTTAGAGCCCGATCTGCTTCCTGCAGCCGATCGAGATGCAGAAAAGATTTTCCGGCAAAGAGCAGAGCATCTGTCGATTCCGGCACAGCCGTTTCTGCCTGAATCATCAGGCTGGCTGCTTCCTCCCATTGCTGCTTGTCAAAGGCTGCTCGGCCCTGAGCGTAGAGCGTGCTTTGTGCGAGAGAGATGGATGGAAAGACCACCAGGCAAAGGCATGTGGCAGATAAGAATAGAAGGCTCCAAAGAGAACGCGAATGGGTAGAAGCGTGAGACTTCACGCACTCATAATATGCTGGGAAGCAGTGTTTCCGCGCAAGACAATATGCTTTGGCTGCGCTTCGATCGCGTTGCTCGCGATATGCGGATCGTTTGCGCAGAGCGACAGCTCCGCCGCTCCGCGGAGCGCGAAATTAGACGCATACGAGCAGATCCTGAAACTGCACCCGCACGACGATTCAGCGACAAAAGGTGAAGTGACGACCGCAATTGAGGAGGCCCTGGAGGCCAAGCAAGCGGGCAAAAATGACCTGGCGCTCGCGTTCCTCCTGAGAGCGAATTACTGGGTTCCTGACGACGCGGAACTACTTACTGATACCGGGATTCAGGAACAGGCCATGAACCTCACCGCCGACGCTGACGCAGCATTGACAAAAGCGCAACAGCTTCGTCTCGGAAATCCAAAAACTCTCTACGCTCTTGCTCGAGTGAAGATGGACTTGAATCAGACTCAAGCTTCAGAAGAAGCATGGCAGGCCTACCTTGCTCAGCGTCCCGATGATGCGTCGGCGCATTTCGGCTTTGGAGTGCTACTGCAGATGCTGCAGCGCATGGATCAGGCCCGCGCCGAGTTCCAGAAATCGATAAAACTATCACCGCAACAGTCCGAATCTTATTACCGCCTCGGAGAGATCGCGCGTAACGCCGGACAAGACATAGAGGCAAAGCAGTATTACGACCAGGCGATCGAGCATGGTCCAGCGCACGCTGGAGCCTGGACCGGCCTCGGCATTCTTGCCTTCAACGCAAAAAAGTATGATGAAGCCGAGCGTGACCTTGAGAAAGCCGTCCAACTCGCGCCTGACTTCCAGCCGGCGCGATATTATCATGGGCTGACCCTGGCAAGACTGGGACGAAAAAACGATTCCGAAAAAGAGTTGGCCGTTGCCGTACAACTTGCCGATGCGGAGAACGCACACAAGAATCAATCCATACGCTTGTCAAAAGAACCATATCAACCGCAGTAGCCTTTGAAATCTTATGCAGGTGGCAGTAACACGGAGTTGTTACTCCTACATAATGTTGATACCCTGCAAAGGCTCGAAGTTACATAGGCTCACAGGTCAGGACTCGAAACTGCGATGAGACCGTATGTCATTTCCGTTCTAGTCGTCGCACTTTCCATTTCGTTTGCGCCTTCGACAAGCAAGCCTCAAAGCGTCCCCTCGACAACCGACACTTTCCACAACCCTCTGTTACCCAGCGGCCCTGACCCCTGGGTCATAACGCACAACGGTTTCTACTATTACATGAATACGACGGGCCAAAACCTGACCGTGTGGAAGACACGCGATATCACGGATCTCGCCCATGCCGAAAAGAAAGTGGTGTGGACGCCACCACCAACAGGACCCTACTCGCATGAGATTTGGGCACCGGAGTTACACCTTCTGGACGGTAAATGGTACATATACTTCGCCGCAGATGCCGGGGCGAATGAGTCGCATCGCATCTACGTTGTAGAGAACTCGGCCGCCGATCCGCTTGAAGGTGAGTGGAATTTCAAAGGCAAGGTAGCCGACGCCTCGGACAAGTGGGCTATCGATGCCTCGGTGTTTGAAGATAAGGGCGAAAAATATATTCTGTGGTCCGGATGGGAGGGGGATAGCGACGGCGAGCAGCGCATTTATCTGGCTCACCTGAAGAACCCCTGGACGATCGATTCACAGCGCATCTTGCTCTCATATCCGAAATATCCCTGGGAACATGTTGGCGATTTGCTCGACCGACCCGAGATGCCGCATGTAAACGTGAACGAAGGCCCCGAGATACTTCTGCACAACGACGACATTTTTCTCGTCTACTCGGCTTCCGCCTGTTGGACTGATTACTACGAACTCGGTGTAGTGAGGGCAAAGTCCGGGTCAAACTTGCTGGATCCGGCATCCTGGTCGAAGTTTGATCACGCTTTCTTTAAACAGGACCGCGAGGCGAACGTTTTCGGACCGGGGCACAACGGATTCTTTCAGTCACTCGACGGAAAGGAAGACTGGATCATCTATCACGCTAACCCGGAATCGAAACAAGGATGCGGGCAGCACCGCTCACCACGGATTCAACCCTTCACCTGGAATTCTGACGGAACACCCAATTTCGGGAAACCAATCTCAACAGCCACCGCGATCCAGAAACCGTCTCATTGACCGAATTCAACGACACAGGATTCGATGGGGAAGAAATCACGTTGAACAAACGGTCCTTCGGATCATGTCCAACGGCAGCTAAGCAGTAGAGGCCTCGCAGATTGGAGTCGTTGCAAAACCATCAAGTTCTGGAATCCCTAAACCTCCTGCTGAAGTGCGCCCAAGGTGCCACTGTCATTGCACAGTACCGGATAAAATACGGGGTTCACGGTTAGCTCAGTTGCGGCGTCGGAACTTGCTCAAAAGGAGACTTTTTTAGGAGCTTCGATGTCAACTTCAGTCAGTTTTACGATCACCTGGCATTACCTTCTTGAGAAGGGCTAGAGTGTATCCATAGGAGGGAATGGTGAGTGCCTCCTTGCGCCGGCAGAAATACAGGATATCTTGCGGCCAGCCGTGATTGTTCTGCTTATAAAGGCTAGATTAGCTGTAGGGTAAGCAGATCGAGAGATCACTATTGGATGGGTCAGACATGTGTTTTTCAGCCACCATGAATTTTGTTGGCAGCGGAATTCTGGGCACATTGGGTGTCGTGACCTTGACCCGGGTGAAGCATCGGCGGGAACTTCTTTTCGCATCCCTTCCAGCTCTCTTTGCCGTTCATCAGTTCATTGAAGGGTTTGTGTGGCTCGGACTCGATGGAATCCTGTCCCCTAAGGTCACTCACGACATGGGCGCGGCATTCATCCTGTATGCGCAGGGACTTCTTCCATTTCTCCTACCACTCAGCGTGCTGTTGTTTGAGCCGGACGCAAAGAGCCGCCAGCGCATGCAGCCCTTCCTCGTCATTGGAAGCTTAACGACTCTCTTTACACTGTGGGCTTTGATTGCCTATCCAACGCAGATTTTCGTCAAAGGCAACAGCATCGTATATATCAATCCGGCCACAAACAATACGTTCGTCGCGATCCTCTACATCATCGCGACATGTGGATCGCTTTTGTTCTCAAAAGTGAAAGACATGGTGATCTTCGGAATTGCCAATCTGGGGATCCTGCTGCTCGTGATGGCGGTGAAGCGATATGCGTTCACTTCGCTGTGGTGCGCGTACGCTGCAGTTGCAAGCGTGATCATTCTCACATACTTCTGGAGGAGCAGCGGAAACAGACCCTTTCAATATGCCGGGTTGGTGTAAAGGGTTTCAGTGCGTGACTAGTCGGCTACGCGTCCAGTTGTGAAACTCACCCAGGTTCGATGCCAAGACGGTCGTTTACAGCGATTCTCAAATGCTGCTTGCAGCCAACTTCGCCTCGAACTAATATCGGCACTTCACAGGCACTTTCCTGGGCAAAGACTTAGTTCTTATAACTATCTTTTGGGCGTGTTCAGTTTATCGATTGTGCGCTTCAACTCTTCAAGCTTCTGCCCGGCCTCGCCAAGCTTGCCTTCCGCCGTCAGCCGCTGGTAATCGGCAAGGTCTTTGGCAGCTTCTGTAATAAGTGCATTCAACTCCCCTGTGGGTTGGAGCACGCCGCCAGTTGCCGGGGCTGCTCGCGACGACTCAGACGAGCTAAGTGACGAGGTTGCTCCGCCAAAAAGAGCGGCCAGCGCTGTCTCGAAGGTTGTTCCGTAGGCTAGACGGTCTTGAAGAGCGAGCACGACGAGACGTAATTCCGGCATGGGGCTTCGCTCTGCTTGCAGGTAAATCGGCTCCGCATACAACAGCGCGCGCCCCGTCGGAATCACCAGCAGAGTTCCACGTCGTACGTGCGAACCCTGCTGATTCCACAATGTCAATTGTCCTGAAAGCTGCGCATTCTGATCGATTCGCGCCTCGATCTGGAGCGGGCCGTCAACCAGTCTTGTTTTCGGAAAGTTGTAGACCACGGAAGTGCCGTAGTGTGGGCCGTCGCTGCGCCCTGCAATCCAGCCAATCAGATTGTTCCGGTTGGCTGGCGTGAATGGCAGAATCTCTACAAACTCGACGCCGGTTTCGTCCGGCAGTTTCATCAGGACGAAGTTCGGCTGCATCGGCTGCGGTGTTTGCTCGCCACCCTCGCCCATGCCGATCTCGGTAGCGACTGTCCACAGATCCTCACGGTTGTAGAACACATCCGTGTCCGTCATGTGATACAGCCCATACACTTCCGCCTGCAATTTGAGCAATAACTCGGGATAGCGCATGTGTTTGCGGAGCCCCTGAGGCATCGCCGCAGCGTCCTTGAACAGGCTCGGAAAGATGCGGAGATAGGCTGCGAGGACCGGGTCCTGAGTGTCAAACACGTAAAACGTTGTCGTCCCATCGTAGGCGTCGATGACCACCTTAACGCTGTTCCGCATGTAATTAATGTTGGTGTCATTCAGAGGGTAATGGCTCGCGTACGGATAGCGATCCGATGTCGTGAACGCATCCATGACCCAGGACAGTCTGCCATCGTCGCCGATCACGATATATGGATCGGGGTCGTAGGTGAGGAAAGGCGCAAGAGCCGATACACGATCACGCACGTTGCGCCGCATCAGCAGCCGGCTCTCCGCGTTCACATCATCACTGAACGGCAACTTTCCCAGATCGCCTCGGTCGAAGGCGAGGATGATGCGACGGAGAAAGCCGCCAATGACAATGCCGCCGTTGCCTTCGTACGAAGTGAGGTTGTTGCTCTGGCCCTGCGGGTAGTTGAATTCCTTCTGCCGCGTCTTAACATACACGTCGGTATCGGTAAGCTCGCCAAAATAGATTTCCGGTCGCGTCACACTGAGACTGGGTACAGTGCTCTGGACCGGCATGTTGCTCAGTATCAGATTTGGGAGCCCTTCCGGTGTGAACCCGTTTACGGGATTCATCGTAATGCCGTAGCCATGGGTGTAGATCAGCTTTTCGTTGATCCAGTTCCGGCTGCTCTCCGGGAGCTTGTCGACGTTTAGTTCGCGCACGGCAAGCATCACCTGGCGCATCGTACCGTTGATTTCATATCGATCAATGTCGATATCGGGAAAGTCGTAGTAAGTGCGGATTTCCTGGATCTGACGCAGCGTATCCTGGAGTGCGTGCCAATCCCACAACCGGATGTTCTGAAGCGTAGGCTGATTGTTCGCCGGGTCAGTCGCCTCGACGGTCGTCTCGGCGGGAAACTCGCGTAAGGAGAACCTGTCTAATCCATAGGCCTGCCGCGTCAACTCGATGTTGTGGGCGATATAAGGTTTTTCGCGAACCAGTTCGTTCGGCTTGACGATAAAGCTGCTGACATACCAGCCGGCCAACTGAACAGCGATAAAACAGCACGCGGCAGGAAGGACCGCCACGACAAGCCAGCGTCCGCGTTGCACCGACACGGAGTTGACAGTTGCGATCACCGCGCCGAGAACGAGCGCCGCGCAAACGAAGAGCAGGCCAGTAAGCGTGACGTGCGCGTCCGTGTAGGTCACACCCCCGAAGACCGTGTGAGTATCGAACAATCGCTCGAACCTATCGAGATACACGCGTATCGCGAGCATCAGCAGCAGGAAGGCAAACGCGATAGAGAATCCGCGCCAAGGCAATCGGAAGTAGGTGCGGCGGTCCCTGGATAGTGCACCAACTCCGCCTGTGATGAGAATGAAGAAAACGGCAAGTAGACAGGTAATCCCGGCGAGAGTAAGCAGCCAGCCGACGACGACCTGCCACGCGGGCAGGGTGAACAGAAAGAAGTTCAGCGGCTTGGCGAAGATCGGATCGATGACACCAGAATTGGCGTGCGGCGCGTACCAGAAGAGCGCGAGCGTCGGCCACTCACCCATCATACTTGCGCCAGTTGCAGCGGCAATGGCAAGCGATGCGAGTAGTGCAATAAGACGCAGGACAGGCTCGACTGGCAGGGTCACCGATCGTTCGCCGATGACGATCGTGTGACCGTTCGGCAAATCAGGAAGATGTGCCCTCTTAAGCGCCGCAAATGATCCATACAGAACGAGAAACGTCGCCACTGCAAAGACTGTAAAGATCGTCCACTGAAGGCTCAGAGTTTTCCAGAACACATCCCCGTAGCCGAGTGACCGGAACCAGAGCATGTCTACGTAATACGACAGAGCAGTCCGGCCGCCGAAGACGATGCCCGCAAAAACAACGGCAATAAGAAAGATGCGGCGACGATTGCGCTTGGGATTTCTATATGGCCAGTCAATAGACTTGGGCAATGCTCCACCTCGTTTACCAGCATCACTATTGACAGATGATCAGGCAAGGACATTCTTCAATGCTCATTAGGTTCACCGCTTGGGCTGCTGATCAAACTCGCTGTTGTGTGAATCGCCCAGGAGCTTAGCCATATTCCGCGGCGAACAGAAGTGGCTAATCTCTCTGCAGAGGACGCTGCATCATCAACAGGCGCAGCCATTCTCCGAATTTGTATCCTGCTTCAGGCAGCACACCAACCTGCTGAAATCCGAGCGACGCATGGAGCGCCACCGAGGAGGGATTCACTCCGCAGATGCAGGCAACCATAGAGTGACAGCCTTTCGCCTGGCATTCCGAGATCAGCTCAGCCAGGAGTATCTTGCCGACCCCGTGGCCGACACAATCGTGGCGCACGTAAATTGAGTCTTCGACCGTAAAACGATAACCTTCGCGGGGACGGAATTGCGATGCGTAACAAAAGCCCACAATATAGCCCTCGAGTTCCGCCACCAGATATGGCAAACCGCGATCCAGCACGGCCTGCCGTCTTCTCAACATCTCGGCCTCATCCGGAACTACGATCTCGAAGGTCGCCGTGCTCATAGCGACGAAATAGGCATAGATTGCGGTGATATCAGGCATGTCTGCAGAAGTTGCGTGACGAACCAGGCATTTCGATGCATGGGGAGCGTCGTGTACATGGTTCGCGACGCCACTTCCATATCCGTTTTGACTTGGACTCGAAATAGCAATCAAGGGGATTGGGTCGGGTATTCCCACTTCGCTTAAGTGAATCAGGTCCTCACTCTCCCTCTAGTACACTCTGAAACTTATAAGGAAAAGATAAGACTGCTATTTCGTCGGGGTTGCAGCAGATCTCGCTGAGACTGCCCCCGATCCAAATTGGTGCCCGGAGGGGGACTTGAACCCCCACGACCGGTAAAGGTCTGCGGATTTTAAGTCTTCGGAGAACACTGTAAATCTATGATAAATAAGGGAAAGTGAGCGTAACTAGCGAACCAGCTAAACCCGTTCCCATCTGTAATTTAGCGTAGCTTACCGAAATTAGGGCGAACTGATGTCTGTACCCGAATCTGTACCCGAAATCGTTGCGTTTTACATTCGTCCAGTACTGCAATTGCAGTATGAATCTACCGCAATTTAGCACCAATTCCCTTCCTTCTTTAGTTAATCGTTTGGGTTTGAACATTCGCTCGCAGAGCTACTCGAATGACCTCGTGTTCTCTTCGGTGAGCGCATCGATCTGTTAGCAACAGTTGAAAAGAGAGGGTCACTTGTTTGGATGGATAAGTCGCTTGGATGAGGAGCTCTTGGTGTACAAGGGCTGAACTCAGTCGTAGGCGACTGATTCAGAGACATCCAAGGAGGCTCCTCGATGGCCAGTATGACGTATATCGGCTTAGACATCCACAAGAATACGATCAGCTATTGCGTGAAGGACGTGAGCGGCAAGGTGCTGTCGGACGGCAAGATCAACGCTACGCGGCAGGGACTGGACGACTGGATGAAGAGGCTGACTAGGCCTTGGACTGTCGCCATGGAAGCGACGATGTTTACA
>DATGAD010000081.1:0-14740 GCA_035313725.1 Alloacidobacterium sp.
AGATCGAAGAGGTGCTGTGACATTCGGCGACCTTCCGCTTGCCGAAATCGATTTTTGTAAAGATGCCCAGGCTGCCGACGATCCGAGTGATCGGATCCCAGTTCATCTCTACTAACTTGCCTGGCTCGGTCGCGTCTTCTTTGCGTTCCACAGTAAGTGTGCCCATCGTGGTGCTCCTTTTTCTTGTGAGTTAGTAGGATCTCGGGTGGTAGCCGGTGGTCAACTCGGCACGCCGGTGCCGCCACCTCGGCTCTTTGTTTACCGTGGAATTTGTCATCGAGCGCAACGCACGGATGGTCTTGCCATAAACGCCTATCGCGGTGCTCGATAGCTTGGCTCCAGGCGGTTCGTCCATAAATGGCATGAACTTATCGGGAAAGCCGGGCATGGTGCAGCCGATGCAGATTCCGCCGACGTTGGGGCATCCGCCGATACCGGCCATCCATCCACGCTTGGGAACATTGCAGTTCACCACAGGTCCCCAGCAGCCGAGCTTCACGATGCACTTTGGCGAACCGTAGGAAGTGGCGAAGTCGCCCTCTTCGTAATATCCGGCGCGGTCGCAACCTTCGTGCACGGTTTTCCCGAAGAGCCACGTCGGCCGCAACTGGTCGTCAAGTGGAATCATCGGCGCCAATCCCGCAACTTGATAGAGCAGATAGAGAACCGTCTCCATAAAGTTGTCGGGCTGCACCGGGCAACCGGGAACATTCACAATAGGCAAGCCAGCTTTGGATTTCCAATCCCAACCAAGATAATCGGCCAGCCCCATGCAGCCTGTGGGATTGCCCTCCATTGCATGGATACCGCCATACGTCGCGCAGGTGCCGCACGCGATCACAGCGAGAGCCTTCGGCGTGAGACGGTCAATCCACTCGTTGGTCGTGATCGGCTGACCAGTATGGGGATTGGTCCCGAGCCCAGCCCAGTAGCCTTCTTTCTTGATCTTCTCGTTGGGGATGGAGCCCTCAACGACAAGCACAAACGGATCGAGTTTCCCTTGTTCTGCCAGGTACCAATACTTGAGAAAATCATCGCCATTTTCATATGCGAGGACAGGATTGTGCAGATGCACTTTTGGCAGGCCGGGAATCGCGCCCAGCAGAACATCTTCAATGCTGGGCTGCGTCGCCGCCGTTATGGATACGGAATCTCCGTCGCAACCCAGACCGGCTGTGATCCAGACAATGTGAACTTCCGCAACTGCAGGTTTTTTCTGTGTGACGCGGCCGTAAGGCGCTGCTTCCGCTGTCATAAGCTGGAATCTCCTCTCGAGAAATGTGACTCGTTTCATGAGGATGGCGGACCAATTCCCCGAGCACCGCCTTCATTGGCTAACAAGCCATAGGAACAGAGGCTCAATTCGACTCACAAGCAGGACACGCCCTATTTTTTGTTCATCCCAAATACTTGCAGCGGTATAAGGTTTTCCCTTATGGAGCGTGGCTGTACGTCATAAGGCGACGCATGACGAGTGCCAGGTTTATCGATCAGGTCGAAGCGCTCAGGATGTCTTTTCGCCGATTTTCGTCTGAATGGCGTGCTGGACAAGTTCGCGCCCGCTGCGCAGGGAGAGTTTGTCCTTGATATGGGCCTGATAAGTTTCTACGGTCTTGATACTCAGGTGCAGCTTTTCTGCGATCTGCCGCGTGCTCCGGCCTTCCCCGATGAGACGGAATACTTCCAGCTCGCGGTCGGAAAGGACCGACAGCTGGGAGTTCAGGTTGACCGAAGTGCTGCTGGCGTTTTGACCGCTGACATATTGATGGAGCAGCTTGTTCGCCATGCGGTCGCTGAGATAGATGTCGCCGCCGAGAATCCGTCTTACCGCCACCAGAACTTTCTCGGTAGCCTCCTGCTTCATGATGTAACCATTCGCGCGGGCCCGCAGCGCGCGCTCCGCGTAAATCGACTCATCATGCATGGAGAGAATCAACACAGGAAGATCCGGATACAGTGTCCGGATACTCTTCAACAGATCCAGCCCATCCGGCCCATTGAGCGAGATGTCCGCAATCAAGATGTCAGGCGGCTTTGCGGCAATTGCTTTCATCGCGGCTTGCGCCTCTTCAGCCTCTCCGCAAACAGCAAGGTCTGGCTCACGGTTAATCATCAACGCAAGGCCTTGCCGCAGAAGAGGATGGTCATCCACTACAAAGACGGTTTTCTTCCGGAATTTTATGTCACCCTGCAAGTTATGAGTGGACGCCATTCGAGCGTTATGCATCATCCTTCACCGGAAAACTACAGATCACATCCGTTCCGCGACTCAAGCCTCGCCGAATCTCAAGAGCGCCGCCAATCATGCCCGCGCGATAGTTCATAATGTGCAGCCCCATGCCGTGAGTCGATGCGCGGTTCTCCATCATGCCCTTGCCGTTATCTTTAATGGTGAGACGGCCTCGTCCCTCTTCGGCAACCAATTCAATCAGAATTTCCTTCGCCTCTCCATGTTTGATCGCATTGTTCACCGCCTCCTGCGCGATGTGGTACAGATGCGTAGCCATGGTCACATCATGGATCAGAACTGGAGTTTCACATTCGAAACGGCATGATACTCCAAAGAGGTCCTCGACTTCTGCCGCCCACAACTGCAACGCCGACATGAGCCCCTGCGCATCGGAGAGAACAGGAAGCAATCCCCTTGCCAGTTCCCGGGTCTTGTGGATCGCTTCATTTACGAGCTTCACGATCTTGGCCGCGTCACTCGTCTCTGCCCTCTTCTGCTCAGCCAGCTTCGCTTCATGCACCTTCGCCATAAACGCGATGCCGGTCAGGTGCTGCCCGAGACCATCGTGCAGGTCCTGCCCGATGCGCCGCTGCTCCCGAGCGCTGATCTCGAGAATCGCTTTTTCCAGATGCTTTCGCTCGGTAATGTCGATCCCAGTAGCAATGATGTAGTTCGACGTGTCTCCGCTGCCCGGTAGCAGCGTGCTCGTCCACGCGATCAGCCGCTGGTCTCCGTGCCGCGTCATCCAACAACTCTGATAATCCTGAGGAAGAAGATCCGTACGCAGCATCTCAAAGATGGCCCGGAAGCGACTCGCTTCTTCGGGAAGAAGAAAAAGGTCCCATATACATTTGCCCCGCACTTCCTCCTTCGAATATCCAGTCGTAATCTCGCAGGCGGGGTTAAAGCGCAGGATGCGCCCCTCTTCGTCGAGAACCACGACCAGCGCTCCGACGGTATCCAAAATTGCCGAAACGAAGTTGCGCTCTTCCTGCAACTCCTCTTCAATCCGCTTCATGTCTGAGATATCGAACGCGACACCATGAATGAACCATGGATGGCCGTCTTCACGACGCATCATCCTGGCATCGCAATGAAACCAAATAACGCGGCCATCGCGCGCAATCACGCGATACGCAGATCGCAGCGGTTTGCCCGAAAGAAACATCTCGGCGGCTTCGAGACTCCAGCGCTGCTTGTCATCCGGATGAATGTGCTCATACCAGCGAACCGGATCCTCAAGCCATTCCTCACGTGAATAGCCAAGAACAGCCTCGATCTCCGGGCTCACATACGCTTCGCTGATGCCTCGGTCGAGGTAGGCCATAAAGACGACCGCCGGAATTTGCTCCAGCAGAGCGCGATACTTCGCTTCAAGATTCGGTGCATGGGTGTCGGCGGTTGGTTCTGCTTCAGCTTTGTTGAAGTAGTCCCTGCTATCGGCAATACCGGCTCCCGTGTCGGCGAAAACACTGGCGAGATCGAGAAGGACCGCTTCTGCTTCAGAAATATCCGGTAGTTCTTCGTCAGGATCGATGAATTTCTTTTTGCTGCTGATCCGTTTTTGGCCCGCTCTCACAAACGAAGACATTACTCACTCCACACGTGTGCTCAATCGTCTATCTCTAGTCATGGAGGAGTGGTCCGCGAATCATTCTGGTTGCCCGGTATGCGTCGCTTTTGCCGCCAGCTTGGCACTTTGTTCAGCGACGCCTGGGTGAATCGCCGCAACGCATGGATCGCCCGCCCATACGTCTGAACCGCCGCGGACGACAGCAGCGACCCCGGCGGCTGATTCATGAACGGCATGAACTTGTCAGGAAATCCCGGCATCGTGCACCCGATACAAATGCCGCCCACATTGGGGCAGCCGCCGATGCCCGCCATCCAGCCGCGCTTGCCCACATTGCACTGCACCACCGGCCCCCAGCAGCCCAGCTTCACGATGCACAACGGCGATCCATACTCTTCCGCGAACTGCGCCTGCTCATAGTAGCCGCCGCGATCACAACCCTCGTGCACCGTACTTCCAAACAACCATGTTGGGCGCAGCGCATCATCCAGCGGAATCATCGGCGCTCGCCCTGCCGCCATGGTGAGCAGGTATAACAGCGTTTCCATGAAGTTGTCGGGTTGGACGGGGCAGCCCGGCACGCACACGATCGGAATATCCGCCTTCGAGCGCCACTGCCAGCCGAGATAGTCAGGCAGGCCCATGCACCCGGTCGGATTGCCTTCCATCGCATGAATTCCGCCATAGGTCGCGCAGGTTCCTGCGGCAATGATCGCCCATGCTTTCGGAGCCAGCCGATCGATCCATGTACAAGTCGTAATGGGTTGGCCCGTCGCCTGGTCCGTGCCAAACGACGCCCAATAGCCATCCTTCTTATTGTTCTCGTCCGGAATCGAGCCCTCGATCACGAGAATGAAAGGATTCGATTTTCCCTCAGCCGCCAGGTGGAAGCGCCGCATGAAGTCATCTCCAACCTCATGCGCGAGAAAAGGATTATGGAAATGTACTTTGGGAATCCAGGGCAGGGCCCCGAGAACGATGTCCTCGATACTGGGCTGCGTTGCTGCAGTCATCGCAATCGTATCGCCATCGCACCCTAGTCCCGCCGTGATCCATAGAACGTCGATTTCGGCGATAGGTGTAGATTTGCGATCCGAGCGGCGAGCGGATGCCATGACGAAGATGACGCCCCTTTCCTTGCGGAACTTACGTCCGCAGAAAAAGTAACGCGTCCATCTTGTGCTTCCAGCATGATTTACGCAAGGCTAAGCTGACCGATGTCTTTGAAAGCTGGAGAAAATCACAAGTTCAGTTACATGCACCGCATTCTGATATAGCGGCGGATGTCTGGGGCCATCGAGATAAGCAACGTAACCATGCCCAACGAAGCCAGCGCCAGGATTGTTTTTCTCATTTGTTTTACCTCGTATCTGAATAAATTCTGTACCTGCACCGCAAGAATGAAGAGTAGGCACGGCAGTATTTGCGTTGTCGCGCTCGCACGAACCAGAGACAAACGTACCTTGCAAGGCGCACGATACCGACTCAGGAGCGATGAGCGTATGCAAATCTTACGCTTGTAGGATGCGACGCAAAACGACAAGATCGGGTCGATCCGCAGAATCTTTTCCTCGCGGATTGGTTTCGGGTGCCCTTACCAGGCGACCTTCTCCGGGAAGTACTCTGCGATCAGATCGTCGTAGTAGGGCTTCAGCTCATTGAAATTGGGCTTCTCCGCTCCTTTGGAGTAGAGGTCGTATGGATTGAACTTGCGTACCCAGTCGAACATCTCCTCGTCGTGCGCGGTCATCAGGTGCTTGTAGGCTCCGTGCTTGTGCGCGGGGTAAAAGGAGTGGTAGCGCAGCATGTAGAGCGCGGGCTCGGGCAGATAGGGCTTGGCGACGTTGTAGATGTACTCGTCATGCCCCCACGATAGATGCACATTGTCGAGGCCGCAGTGGGGCTCATAGATGCCATATTCGGTCTGGTATTCGGGAACTTTGCTGTCCGCATTGGCGGCGAAGTAATCATGGAAAACAATCTCGTCCGACCATGCGCAGCCTACCGGGAAAGTGTCGCCGACAACGGCCCACTGCGGCTCGCCGTAGAGGCAGAGAACTTTGCCAAGGTCATGAATCAGGCCGGTCAGCACCATCCAGCGCGGGTGGCCGTCTTTCCGGATGGCCTCGGATGTTTGCATCAGGTGCTCGATCTGTGTGAGGTCGGTATCGGGATCGCTGTCGTCGACGAGAGTGTTGAGATAGTCTGCCGCTTCCCAGATGCTCTTCTTGCTACGGTTGAGCGAGAGGAATTCCTTCTCTTTTTCGAGCACAAAGTCGAGCGTCTGGTTCGCGTGGTTGAGCCGGTAGAACTCAGCCACACCGGGGTTGGCCTCCGCGTCGTAAACGCGGAACTCTTCCTCTGACTTGCCCTCTTTGTAGCGGCTGGCGACGAAATCGTCCCAGTCTTCGAGATGTTCCATGGGCTTTTCGGGCGTGATGGTGTGCATAGGAAGAGTCCTCCGGTGACGCCAATAGTATAGGAGTTTGGAGGGATGATCGTCACCTGATTTCGCCAGATTTTTCGCGGCTGGTAGCGATTCCACCCGCTTTGAGAATTCTTTGTTTTGACAGTCCCGGAACGATACCTTTAGGTTTATCCAATGTTGAAAGCAATATTGACCGACGTGCAGTTCTGGATTCCTGTGGGTGTTCTGGCGGTGGGCGTCGTGTTGCTAGCGTGGCTGCACTGATGAACACTCGTGTGAGCACTTCTAAGACACAGGGGTCCATGCATGGGCTGGGAGTAGCCTGCGGCCTGGCTGCCGGAGTTTGGCTGGGCGGCGCTGAGGCCCCGACGAAACTGGTGAATGTGGGGATTTCCCCGTTTGCCGTCTCGCTGGCAATGGTGCTGGGCGTCTTCGTAGCGCGGTGGACGCTGCCAACTCTGCTGAAGGGGACCGACTATGTATTTAACGACCTCTTTGCTAAGCCGCATTTGATTGTCTGGGCAGTATTGGCCGGAGCGCTGTGGGCGGTCGCGAATACGCTGACCGTTTTTGCCATTCGCGATGTAGGGCTGGCGATTGCCTTTCCGTTGTGGAACGCGAACAGCCTGATCGGCATCTTCTGGGGCTGGCTACTCTTTCGGGAGATGCGCGGCGCAGGCTTCAGAATCGGAGGCAGAGTATTAGGCGGCGCGCTGGGGATTGTGGCCGGCGCGATCTTGCTGGCATTTGTAACTGTGCAGCATACAGATACGGCACACGCGCGCGCAGTGCATGGAATTCTGGCGGCGTTGGGCGCGAGCCTGCTGTGGGGAACAATGTATGTGCCCTACCGGAAGGCATATTTGAGCGGAATGAATCCATTGTCCTTCGTCACTGTATTCACCATCGGCGAATTGGGCACAATGGCGCTGCTCGCCGCCACGTTCGGCGGCGGCGTGGCGCGTCTGCACGCCGAACTCTATATGGCGCGGCATGTCGTGTTCTGGATCTTTCTCGGCGGATTCTGCTGGGTGATCGGCGATCTGTTTCAGCAGTATGCGACGAAGTACATCGGGATCGGACGTGGGATTCCGCTCTCGAACACGAACCAGCTTTGGGGACTGGCGTGGGGCGCGCTCGTCTTTGGCGAGCTGGCGCATGTAAGCCACGAGGGCCGCTTGCTGATCGTGGGAGGGTCGCTGCTGATGATTCTCGGCGCGGTCTTCATCAGCTCGGCCGCTGCTCCTGTGCGCGAACAGGCTTCCGGACGCGATGCGATTTCACGCGAGTGCGAGAAGTACGGCTTGCGCTTCGAAGATTGCGTAGCGGCGCAGCTTGGGGCCGCGCATGGAGAGCACGAAAAGGGAAGGCGTCCCTGGTGGGATATTTTAATTGTAGCTATTGCAGTTACGATTTTCCTCTGGCTTGGCTTGCAGGCGCAGGTGCCTCCGTTGGCGATGAATATCTTCTGGACGGTGGCGTTGTGCGTAGTGATGGTGTTTGCTGTGGTAGGTTGCGGGTGGCTGCTCTGGAAGCGCACCCGCTTCAGTTAGGTCGCCGGCCTTTCGCGAATAACGAAAGGTCGGGCTTATCGCTGCCGTACCGCTACCAGATGCGAACTCTGTCTGACGGGGCAAGGTAGAGCTTTTCCCCTGGTTTCACATCGAAGGCTGCATACCAGGCATCGATATTGCGCACAGTATCGGCGCGGTATTCGCCCGGTGCATGCTCATTGGTCAGCACCTGTTGGCGAAGAGCAGCCTCCCGTGTCTTTGATCCCCAGTTCTGGCCGAAGGCGATAAAGAATTGCTGGTCGCCGGAGAATCCGCTTTGCTCAGGTGCGGGTTTGCCGTTGAGCGACGCGCGGTAGCCGTCGTAGGCGGCCGCGATTCCAGCCACGTCAGCGATATTTTCCCCGAGCGTCTGCTTGCCGTTCACGTGCAGATCAGGAAACGGGAAATAGCTGTCGTATTGCGCAGCCAGCTTCGCGGTGGACGCATTGAAGTGGGCGAGATCCTCAGGTGTCCACCAGTTGCGCACGCGGCCCTTCGAGTCAAATGCGGCGCCTTCGGAGTCGAAAGTGTGGCTGATTTCATGGCCGATGACCGTGCCGATGGCTCCATAGTTTGCGGCGGCGGGAGCCTGCGGATTGAAGAACGGCGGCTGCAGGATGGCGGCAGGGAAGTTGAGTCCGTTATGCAGCGGCATGTTGACGGCGTTGACCGTTTGCGGAGTCATGCACCAGTCGTGGCGATCGACGGCGGTGCCGAGGCGCGCAATCTGGCGGTGGTAATAGGCAAGGCTGCCGCGCCAGACGTTTCCGAAAATATCGTCTGGCTTGACCTCATAGTTGGAGTAATCCTCCCACGTTTCGGGGTAGCCGATACCGACGTAAAGCGTATCGAGTTTGGCCTGGGCTTCGGCTTTGGTTGCGGGAGCCATCCACGTGAGGGCGTCGATGCGTTTATGGAAGGCCGCGATCAGATTGGCGACCATGACCTGTGCTTGTTGCTTAGCCTCCGGCGGGAAGTATCGCTGTGCGTAAAGCTTGCCCACTTCGTCGCCAAGGAGGCTGTTCACGACTGCGACGCCGCGCTGCCAGCGCGGGCGCTGTTGCGGTGTGCCACCGAGTGTCTTGCCGAAGAAGGCGAAGCGCTCGTCGGCCAGGGCCTTCGGCAGTACGCGCGCGTAGTCTTCAATGATGTGGTAGGCGAGCCAATCCTTCCAGGTGTCGAGCGAAACGGAAGCGATGAGCGAGGATTCGCCTGCGAAAGCTGTCGGTTGCCAAACGATGAAGCTGGACTGCTTATCGAGACCGGCGGCGCGGAAGAATTCGGTCCAGTCGAGGCCGGGAGCTTTCGTGGCGAAGTCAGAAGGCTGCCACGTGTTGTTCGCTTTATGGATGTCCTGATCTTCTTCAAGCGGGATGTGCTTTTCGGCGATAGAGTGTTCGAGCGCGACAACATTGGCGGAGCGGGTCTCGGCATTGTCGAATCCGGCGAGCTTGAACATGGCTGCGACGTGCGCCTGGTATTTCGTGCGCAGGTCGCTCATGCGCGGATTGTCGCTCAGGTAGTATTCGCGCTCGGGGAGTTCGAGGCCGCCCTGAAGCAGGTACGCAGTGTAGTGGTCGGAATCGTTGAAGCCGGGCGCCACCCACAAACCAAACAGGTTCGACGTGTGGAAGTTAGTGGCGTTGAGGGCATCCACATCAGCGCGCAGACTTTCGCCCAGGGCGCGGGCGAGATCGGTTTTGTTCTTGATTGCGGCGATGGCGTCGAGGTGCGGACGCAACGGAGCGAGACCCTTGGCTTCGATGCCGGCCTCGTCCATATAGGAGTTGTAGAGGTCGGCGATTTTGCGCTGCCCAGAGCCTGCGGCGGCACTCGATTTGGCTGACTCTTCGATAATGTCAGCCGTGCGCTTGTTGCTGAGGTCGGCGAGCGCGGAGAAGACGCCGATGCTGCCGCGGTCGGCCGGGATCTCGGTCCGCTTGATCCAGTTGCCGTTGGCGTAAAGATAGAAGTTATCGCCCGGCTTGACCGATGTGTCGATGTTGGCGACGGCGATGCCGTGGGTTTCCTGCGCATGGGCGGCGAAGGGCAGAAGAAAAAGGGCGCAGGCTACTAGTCTAAGAACGCGGTTCATTCAGGTGTGCTCCGTTGGTGCTGTTGACGCAAACATTGAGGGTAGCACGCTGATTATGTAGGTTGGCTAGAGTGTGACGAGAGGGATATTTAGCGGGGTGAGTTCCCTTGGCAATCCGGATCAGGCTCTTGGCTTCGCCGAGATGACAGCTTCGTGAACCGTTTATGATCGCAAAATGCCTGATGATCTTATTCTGACGCGACGTTCATTTCTGGGTGGGGCAGCAGCTTCAAGCGTTGTGGGGGCTGTGAGTGGGCCGCACGCTTTTGCCGCGCCGAAATCGCCGACCTATTTTGAATTATTTCGCCAGCCGGACAGCGTGACGGCGTACGCGGGGCTTGAGACTCGCATCGCGCTGGTGCGTTCTAGTGGCCGATGGCAGGCGAGCGGCGTAGAGATAGAGGTCGCACCTGAAACCGCGAAGGCGGCGATTCAGGTGTCAGCGCCGGGCGTCGCGCTTACTCACATACATGTGCGATGGAATCTGGCAGTGGATGCGGGGCTGCGTTTCCTCGGCGATGACTGGGAGCGGAGCTATGGTGATCTTGCATGGCGTACGATGACGCCCGAGCGGGTAATGCCCTGGTATTTCGCAGCGTACGACGGCTCGGCGCTCCATGGCTATGGCGTTGAAACCGGTGCCGCGGCGATGTGCTTCTGGCAAGTCGATCCCGAAGGCATATCGTTATGGCTCGATGTGTCGAATGGCGGCTCAGGCGTCGAGTTGGGGCAACGGCAGCTTCATGCCGCTACTGTCGTCACGCGCAGGGGTGAGCCTGGCGAAGATCCGCTGGTTGCGCTCAGGAAATTCTGCGAAGTGATGTGCGCGAAGCCTCGCCCGGTGCCGAACGTAATCTACGGCACGAATGACTGGTACTACGCATACGGAAACAGCAGCCGCGAGCAGATTCTCGAGGATGCTGAACTCGCAGCTACGCTCTGTCCAAGTGGAGGGCCGCGTCCGTATACGGTGATTGATGATGGATGGACTAACAAAGCGAAGTTTCCGGATATGCAGCGGCTTGCAGGAGAGATTCGCGAGCGAGGCGCACGGCCGGGCATCTGGATTCGTCCACTCATCGCGCCACAGGGAACAAATGCAGCTTTACTGATGCCTGATGCCCGTTTTGGCCGGCGTCAGGAACGCATGACAGAGCTGGCCTACGATCCCACGATTCCGGATGCGTTGGAAGCGGTGCGCATGAAGCTGCGCGAGTTGAAGAACTGGGGCTATGAGTTGGTGAAGCACGATTTTTCTACATATGACCTACTCGGTCAGTGGGGATTTGAGATGGATGCGCGGCCCACTTTGCCCGGATGGCGCTTCCACGATCGCAGCCGCACAAATGCCGAGATTATTTCGGATCTGTACAAAGAGATTCGAGCTGTGCTTGGCGATACGACCCAAATTCTTGGCTGCAACACGGTCGGTCATCTGGGCGCTGGCATTTTCGATCTCTCAAGAACGGGCGATGACACGAGCGGCAAGGTATGGGAACGCACGCGGCGCATGGGCGTCAACACAATCAGCTTCCGCCTGCCGCAACATCGCAGCTTTTTCGCCGTGGATGGCGATTGTGTTGCCGTGACGAAGGCGGTTGCGTGGCGCGAAACGGCGGAGTGGCTAAGCTTTGTGGCAGCGAGCGGTACGGCTCTGTTCGTGTCGGTGGAGAAGAGTGCGATGGGTGCGGAGCAGAAGCGCGCATTGACGGAAGCTTTTGCTCTGGTCGCTGCATCGCCATCGCTACGCACAGCTGCGGACTGGTTCGAGAGCACAACGCCGGAGCGGTGGGCTGAAAAGCGGTTCACATGGTGCGAGCCTGATGGCGCGTATCCCTTTTCGGTTTGATTGGCTTTGATTCGGAACGATAATGGCTTGCATGCCTTGAAACCAGGAGAAGACTCGTGAATCGTAGACGTTTTTTATCGCTGGCCAGTGCGGCCGGAGTTGCTTCGCTGTTTCCTTCTCCGGTCTTTGCGACGAAGGACGGCACAGGCAGTGACTTTACGTTTCTCTTTTTGACGGACACACATCTGCAACCGGAACTGAATGCTGCCGCCGGCTGTGACCAGTGCTTCAAAAAGGCGCGCACGATCAAGTGCGATTTTGCCATTCAAGGAGGCGACCATGTTTTCGATTCGCTGGCCGTGAGCCGCGCGCGGGCTACGAGTCTCTTTGATTTATATGCGAAGACGGAGCAGGACCTGGGAGTAAAGCTGTATCACACCATTGGGAACCATGATGTCTTTGGCGTGTATCCGGCGAGCGGTGTGAGTCCGGAGAGCGATCCGCTATACGGGAAGAAGATGTTCGAGGAGCGCTTCGGCAAGACGTACTACTCGTTCGATCACAAGGGCGTGCATTTTGTTGTTCTTGATTCGATTGGTATCACGGATGATCGCGCGTATGAGGGGCGCGTCGACGCTGCGCAACTCCAATGGCTCGCGAGCGATCTGAAGGCTTTGCCCGCAACGACTCCGGTGATTGTTTCCGTGCACATTCCCCTTGTGACCGCCTTCGACTCCTATATGCCGATGCCTGCGGCTCCGCCAAAGCATCAGGGCCTCAGGGTAGCCAACGCCAATGAGGTCATTGCTCTATTCGCCGGGCACAATGTGCTAGGCGTGCTGCAGGGACACACGCACATCAATGAAACCGTCGTGTGGAAGGGAGTGCCCTACATCACAAGCGGCGCCGTGTGCGGCAACTGGTGGCACGGCACGCGGCTGGGTACCCCTGAGGGCTTCACCGTCGTCGACATGAAGAATGGGAAGCTGTCGACGCGGTATGAGACGTACGGGTTCAAGAGCGTCGACCCGCAAAATACCTAGTCGCCGATCTGCATCAATATAGGCCGGGTGGGATAACCTAAACAAACTTCTCAGCGTCCCATCAGACTGTTGCTTTCGGCATCGTTCGTTGCTGCCTGCGGAGGCGTTCACTTTTGAAGCTGATTGTGTTGATGATTGAGGTGGAGCAGCCCGAAGGGCTTTCCGCGCGGAAGCTGGTGCTGGAGACAGCCAAGCATAATGTGATTACCACCTACAACGGCAAGTACGGTCTGGACATGCTGCGCCGCTTTCCCAACGTGGACCTTGTGGTAGTCCATCGCTATGTGGATGACATGCCCGCTCAAGAAGTCATTCAGCAGGTCAAGTCGATCTCCCCAAAGATGCCTGTGGTTCTGTTATCACCTCTGAATGACGAACCACCCGTTGGTGCCGACTATGTGATTCCCAGCCATGAGCCCCAGATGATCCTGACTCTGCTGGAAGAAGCTTTCGGCGCCTCGGGGACCAACTATTGAAATCGGCTCCGACTATTTGAGATTTGTGTTCAATAGATTGGCGAGGCGTGCGCCCGCCAATGCTACTTGTTGCTGAGCGATTGCGAGAGAGTTTGCTTGATACGTTGAATCAATCGTGTAGGGACCGAGCGCGGGGCCTATCGGGTCCACATACACGCTGGTTTCCGCAAGCTTGAGACCTTCCTGAACCCAGTCCGCTTCATCCGCGTTGCTCGCCGATGCGCCAGCGGCAGGGAGGAGCTTCGCAGCCGTTACCGCCTTCTGATAATCACTGGTGCTTCCATTACCCAGGAGATTGTCCCAGTAAGCGTGCAGTTCTCCTGCGCTGCCGCTGAGCTTGACGTCGTTGCCGCCGGCATCTCCATTCTGTTGACCGGGCAGAGATGTGACCCGCGTGGTGCAGTGGAGCGGCTGGTGAATGTCGCCGACGAGGTGCTCGATCCAGGAGAGGTCATAGGATTTGAGCGAGTCTTTGGCGTTCGAGGCCAGTGTCGTGCGGAAGACGCCAATCTGCGTCTCGACGTTCGGCGTTGGGATAGGGGGCAGTTTTGTTCCGTCGGTGCTGAAGGGCGTATCGATGAAGTGCCAGTACTTATGCATGAACTTGTCGCTGTAGCCGGTGTTCCTTGTGGCTTCGCTGGTCTGCGGCGGGGTGTTGCTGTCGTTCTTGTATCCGCTGTTGTTGGCCTTGATCTCGTCAGGCCAGGTTGCAGCCATCATAAAAATGTAGAGATTCTGATCGTCAGTGGATGTGCCCGCCGGAATGAGGCCCTTCCACACTTTTTTGTAATAGGGATTCTTCTTGAGCAGGGCAACGGCGCGTTTACGCGTGGCCGGAGTGAGCTGCTGCCATGCGGAATAAGCGACAGCCATGTGGCCGATGGCATTCCAGGCATTTGCAGGCGGAATGCTGATGAGCATGCAGATTGCCAGTACAGCCACTGAGCGAAGATTGATCTTCATGGAAAGCCCCCTCGTCAGGAGATGCCCTCACATTGCAAATTCAGGGGAGGGTATGGCGGGGCTTCTCTTGAGCAGTCATTCTCTCATTGAATGGTGATCCCGTTGTGACAGACGTATCTTATTGAGAATGATTTCGGCTTCGCGATAACATGGGCCGCGTATTCCGCCGAGCCATGAGAGAAGATGCCCGACTGATTCACGTTGCCACCAAAGGCAGACACGCCTGGTACCAGAACAAGTTCATGTGGCTGTTCATTTTTCTGTTTGGTGCCCTGGTCTACTATCCCTATTCGACTGGTAGCACATTTCGTTATTACGCATATCGCGCGCTGTTCTGCGTGGTGATTCTTTTTACGGTATACGCGCTCAGCCTGCGGCGCTCGCTGTTGGTGATTGCCCTGGTTCTGGCCGCTCCGTCCATCATCCAGCATACGGTCTACTTTGCAGAGAACAGAAGCCCGGGGTCCGTGGTGAACTCGTTTATTGCGCTGGCATTCGACATCTTTACGTTCTGCGACTCGACGGGCCGCGTGCAGACTTACTCCGTATCCGGAGTCGTTCGCGACAAGCATGGGCAGAATACCTTTCTT
>DATGAD010000082.1:0-14392 GCA_035313725.1 Alloacidobacterium sp.
GCGTCTCCTGTATTTACTGTCTTGCAGCGTTACATACGCGAGAGTACGATACCAACAGATGCAATGCAAGGAGTTTCGTACGCGATGGTAACTAATATTGCGAAGCGCCCCCCAGGACGTCCAAAAGGCTTTATTCCCGACGAAGCACTCGACCGTGCCGTTGAGATGTTTTGGGAGCATGGGTATGAAGGAGTCGACGTGGATCGGATCGCGCGCGCCGTGAACGTCACCAAACCCGCGCTATACCGGGCCTTCGGCGACAAGTCCACGCTGCTGCTCAGGGCGGTTGAGCGCTACGCGCTGACGTATGGAGCTCCCAAAATGGCAGCATTTCAAGCGGAGCCGGACATCCACAAGGCCGTGACCGCCTTTTGCGAGGCTACCGTCAACACCGCTACCGGCGACGCTCGCAGCGGCTGCATGTTGGCCGCCGCTGCGCTGGGACATTCGGAGCGGGTAACAGAAATCCGTTCCTGGCTCGCGAAGGGTTTCACAGCATCCGCTGATATTTTCGCGAACCGTTTCGAGCTGGAGATAAAGGCGGGGCGCCTGACTCGCACACCCTCTGCCAAGGTGCGAGGCCGTTTGCTCGTTGACTTGTTGCAGGGTTTGCAGCTTCGCGCCAAGGTTGGCATCACTCGCGAGGAATTGCTGGAAGACGCCCGAAGTTATGTGCCCCTGATTCTTGGCGAGCAAATCTAACGCACTTCTCGGCGGGGATACGTCTGGACGAGTGCATGATCGCCAAGGCACTCGTCGAACTCGGGTAGGTCCCGCAGAAATCGGCTTTGGTTTTACCAATGGAAGCCGCCCCGTTTTCCAATGTCACTAGGGCTTTGTCTTTCTGGTTCCATTGTCAAGGGGGTAATCATCAAAGATTTTGCTAACTTATTCATTCTAAACCGCGAAAACACATCCGAAAATTGGCCTGTTTCCTGATGTGATCTGCTAAAATGGAGATAGGAGCCAATAAGAAAGGCCGCCTCGATTTTGAGGGCGGCCTTTTTCTATTGATTCCAGATAACTTACACGTAACCTTTGCAGTTTCAATATTTTGCAGCGCCTAAAAGATAAACGCTGTGTTTTCAAAGATTTTGACACCCTCCCCCTTTGGGGAAAGGGCGCTATTCAGACGGCTGGGAGAGAACAGCCCGTCCTGAAGCTCATCCTGTTGGCTGCTGCTATCGCGCAGTCAGAGCATGAAGGTAAGAGTCTTGGAACCCCTTGAAGAATGACGAATTTAGAAAAAACAGGGGAGGGGTAGCCGGAGATTTTACTTGCCGACTTTCCCCGCCAAACCGCCGCTCAGAGCCAGCTCGATCACCGTCTTCTGCTCCATCTCGTGCGCCTTGGCCGACCCTGTCGCCGGGCTCGCCGCCGCCGAGCGCTTGATGCTCAGCACCTGACGGTCGCGCGCCAGCCGCTTCAGTCTCGGCATCACGAAGGAGAGGGCACCCATGTTCTCCGGCTCTTCCTGCACCCAGATGACTTCGTGCGCGTCAGGATGGGCCTTGATGGCTGCCTCAAGCTCCGCCTCAGGCCACGGATACATCTGCTCCAGAAAGATGATGCCAGTGGTATTGTCCTTGCGCTTCTCGCGCTCGACACGCAGCTCATGCCCGATCTTGCCAGTGCAGATGAGCAACCGCTTCGCGCTCGCAATCTCGGTCTCCGGCAGCACATTCTGGAAGTGCGGCTGGGCAAAGTCCTCGATGGACGAAACCGCATCCGGATGCCGCAGCATGCTCTTCGGGGTAAAGACGATCAGCGGCTTGCGCCACTTCCGCATCGCCTGCCGCCGCAGCAGGTGGAAATACTGCGCTGCCGTCGAAGGCTGGCAGATTTGCATGTTGTCATGTGCCGCGAGTTGCAGATACCGCTCCACGCGCGCACTCGAATGCTCCGGCCCCTGGCCTTCGTACCCATGCGGCAGCAGCACCACGACGCCGCCAAGCAGTCCCCACTTGTCCTCGCCCGACGAGATGAACTGGTCGATGATGATCTGCGCGCCGTTGGCGAAATCGCCAAACTGCGCCTCCCACATCACCAGCGTCTCCGGGTAGTCGCGGCTGTAACCGTACTCGAAACCAAGCACCCCAGCTTCAGAAAGGATCGAGTTGTAAACCTCAAACTTCGCCTGATCTTCAGAGAGATGATTCAGCGGAATCAGCGCCTCTTCATTCTGGATATCGATCAGCACGCTGTGCCGCTGGTTAAACGTCCCGCGCTGGCTGTCCTGCCCGCTAAGGCGAACCGGCGTTCCCTGCGTCAGCAGCGAGCCGATGGCAACCGCCTCGGCCATGCCGTAATCAAACGGACGCTTGCCCTGACCCATCTCCGCGCGCTGTTCCAGCAGCTTCTTGATCTTCGGATGGATGTGGAAACTCGCCGGATACTTCGCCAAACCATCAGAAATCTTCCCAACTTCTTCCGCGGTCAGCCCGGTCTCAACTTCATATTCCGGCTTGTACTTCCCACCGCGATACGCCGCCCAGTAATCCGGCAGCACGGCCAGCGTCGGCATCTTCTTCATCTTCTTGGCCGCGCTCTGCGCCTCGGCAAACTCAGTCTGCAGTTCCTTCACCCGCCCGCCGATTTCCGCGCCCAGCTTCTTCGCGTAGATGTCATAGAGCGGCGGATGGTCCTTGATCTTTGCGTAGCGAAGCGGCTGCGTGATCGTCGGATCGTCAACCTCGCTGTGCCCATGCCGGCGATAGCCAATCAGGTCGATCACCACATCGCTCTTGAACGTGTAGCGATACTCAATGGCCAGCGCCGCAATCCGTACCACCGCATCCGCATCTTCCGCATTCACATGGAAGATCGGAACCGGCAGCCGCTTCGCCAGATCCGAAGCAAAGCGCGACGAGTTAGACTCATCCGGCTCCGCAGTGAACCCAATCAGGTTGTTCGCGATGATATGAATCCCGCCGCCAACCGAGAAGCCCTCAACCGAGGCAAGATTCATCGTCTCCGCCCAGATGCCCTGCCCGGCAAATGCCGCATCGCCGTGAATCACGACGGGCAGTACGCGGTCCTGGCCTGCTTCGCCAATACGCGTCTGTTTGGCGCGCGTCCGTCCCATGGCCACCGGATCGACCGCTTCCAGATGGCTCGGGTTCGAAACCAGGTGCAGCGAAATGTCCTTGCCATTCCGGGTCTGATAGCAGCCCGTCGCGCCAACGTGGTATTTCACGTCACCGCCGCCCAGAATGCTGCGCGGATCTACGTCCTCAAACTTTGAAAAGATATCCGCAGGAGACTTCCCGAACGTATTCACCATCACGCTCAGGCGTCCGCGATGGCTCATGCCAATCACGGTCTTGGTCGCGCCCAGTTCGCTCGCGCGATTCAGCATCTCATCGAGAAAGGGAATCAGCGCGGTTACGCCTTCGAGCGAAAACCGCTTCGTTCCGAGATAGCGCGACTGAATCACCTGCTCGAATACATCGGCCTTGATCAGCAGATCAAGAATCCGCTTCTCATCGACAGCCGGGGCCTCGGTTTCCAGCTTTGCTGCAATCCAACTGCGGCGCTCGCGGCTGGGAATGTGCATGAACTC
This sequence comes from Alloacidobacterium sp., assembly GCA_035313725.1. Lineage (GTDB taxonomy): Bacteria > Acidobacteriota > Terriglobia > Terriglobales > Acidobacteriaceae > Alloacidobacterium. The sequence goes on from DATGAD010000082.1 coordinate 3,563, forward strand.
AGCTGCGATGGTTCCGCAGTAATAGCTGCGGGCCTCGTCGGCGTCTTCGCCGTCAATATCAAGCTCGGGAAGTGGTTCTGCCGGAAGGTATTGGCCTAAAGGGTCGAGGTTGGCCTGAAGATAGCCCCAGCGGCGAAAGGCGTCGAAGATTTGTTCCCGGTTGTTGGCTTGCTGTTGCAGTTCGCTATGTGTCGGTTCCAGCCTGGTAGCACTCATAAATTCAGTTATTCCGTGGGAAATCGCTCGCCAAAGCTCGTAGATTGGCACGGCCACGCACAAAAGTACCCGGCTCGCTCGAAAGAGCTTTTTGCCTGCACTCCTTGTCGTGGGAATCGTGCCCGAGAGATGGCCAGACGTTTCATCGTCTCTTTTATTTTACTGGTTCTGAGCGAAACCCGCTGACGGCGCGTTGCAATGAAGGAAGTTGACCGGGACCTGCGGGAGGAACAGCGTTCAGGGAAGACTGGCGGGTGGCGTCATCGATGCGGACCTCTCTGCGATTCTCTGACATCGCCTGCAGGGCACAACCCGCAAGAATTCCAAGGAAGATCGGCAGAAAAATAGAGAGGCTTGACGAGGATCCTCCAGCCGCCAAGTCCAGGAGGGAGAGCGCTACTCCTGATACGACAATGACTGCCAGGCTGATCTGGAAGTTTCTGATGGTTTTGTTCACAGTGTCCTCACTTCGGACAGTGGAATTGCAACAGGAAGGTGGCGCAGCCTGAGTTGTTGGGGGTACTCAGGGTCCTTCACATCTTGTGGCCAACGTCATAGTGGGACGAAGCGCAGAAACGTTTCGGCGATTGATCAGAAATTCTGCTGTCTCGGAGTTATTGCAGATGCTCTATCTGGAAATGAGATGCATCAGGTGGAAATAGCGCATGGCGTAGGCGACGTCGCGCAGGATCTGCGCCTTGAGCGCTGCCGGTGAGGAGAAGCGCTTTTCCGCGCGGATACGTTTCAGGAATGTGAGTTCGAGCGGCATATCTTCCATGAGAGGGACTGGATGGAAGTCGAGCAGATGGGATTCGACCGCGAATGAGTCTGCGCCGAAGGTCGGGCGGTTTCCAGCGTTTGTGACGGAGTTGAATATAAGCGCATCGGGTCCGTCGCCGATCTTCATGCGCGTGACGTAGACTCCGTTGGCGGGGAGCAACTCATGGTAAGGCGCGAGGTTGATGGTAGGCACGGTTTGTTCGGTGCCGATGCCGCGGCCTCGGGCTGGAGTGGAAAGGATAGAAAACGGGCGGCCCAGAAGGGCGCGTGCGGAAGCCATGTCTCCGGCGGCTACGCGCTGGCGTATCTGGCTGCTCGAAACGGGCAGGCCGCGCACCGTGCGCGAGTGATGCGCTGCGACGACAAATCCATACTGGTGACCTAGCTCGATGAGTTCGTTGATGCCGGCCTGTGCCTGATAGCCAAAACGGAAAGAATCTCCTTCGTGGACTTCGACGGCATGCAGGTCCTTATGCAGGACGTCACGAGCGAAGACCTCGGCGGGCATGTGGGAAAACTCTTTGGTGAAGGGCAGGACGACCGTTGCGTCGAGACCTGTTTCGGCGAGTAATCTCAGGCGCTCGGACATGGGCGTGATGAGGCGCGGTGCGGTATCGGGTCGCAGAATACGAACCGGGTGCGGATCGAAGGTGACGGCGATGCACTTCGCACTGAGGTCGCGGGCGCGATTCCGCGCGTGCTCGATGATCCAGCGGTGGCCGCAGTGGACGCCGTCGAAATTACCGATGGCAATTACCGTAGGATCGTAATTGGCGGGGATCTGATCGAGCGTGCGGAAGACTTCCATGGTCACAACTCGAAGGGGATGCGCAGGCCGTCATAGGCGAGGCGGATGTGTGGCGGCAGTTCGCTTTCGCTGTCGGCGTGGTGGAGGTCGTGCGACATGTGGGTGAACCACGCGCGGCGCGGCTTGAGAATTTCGATCCACTTCATCGCTTCGTCGACGTTGGCGTGGCTTGGATGCGGCGTTTTACGCAGGGCGTCGATGATGACAACGTCGAGGTTCGCGAGCAGCGGCAGGCTCGCTTCGGGAATTGCGTTCATGTCGGTGAGGTAGGCGGCTCTACCGAAGCGGAAGCCGGCGACTTCCTGCTCCCCATGGATCAGCGGGATGCGCTGGAAGGTGGCTCCGTGGATCGTGACTGATTCATGGCCTTCGATACGGTGCATTTTGACGCGGGCGCGTGTGGGGTATTTGGACTCGGCTGAAAAAGTGTAGTCGAAGACTTTTTCGATGATGCGGGCGCTTGGCTCATCGGCGTAGAGCGGCATGTGGCCGTTGGGGTGGTGGAAGGTGAGTGGGCGCAAGTCGTCGAGGCCGAGGATGTGGTCGGCGTGGGAGTGCGTGTAGAAGACCGCATCGATGTTGCGGATCTTTTCACGTAGGACCTGTTCGCGGAAATCGGGGCCCGTATCGATGAGGATGCAGTGATCTCCCCACTGCACTGCGACGGATGCGCGCGAGCGGCGGTCACGCGGATCGGGCGAGGTGCAGACGCGGCATTCGCATCCGAGCGTGGGGACGCCCATCGAGGTTCCGCTGCCGAGGATGGTCAGGGTGGCTTGCATCTCTGTGTTTTGTGCAAGTGCTTCAGATGAATCTTAATTGAGAGTTATGGTTCCCACACTGACTCCGTCAGGATGGGACACCCAGTTCAGTGCTGATACTTAGGAAAGCAGATCCTGCCCCTTCACTACGCTCAGGGGCAGGATGACAACCGTTGAAAGCGATGATTGCTCGATCACTTTTTCTTTGGCGGTGGTTGCTGAGCTGATTTTGCGATGGCGTTGGTGATCTCGACGAACATCATGCGCAGGTCGAAAAGGGCATTTTGTAACAACCGCTGTTCTTTTTCGTTCAGATTGCCCTTTGTCTTTTCCTGCAGGATGGCTAGCATGTCGATGCTCTGGCGCGCGCCAACGATGTCGATGCGCGGCTGCTGGCCTTGTTCGGTGCCTGCACCCATGGCCATGATGGCGGAAAGATAGATGGATTGGATGACGTGCTCGAAGGTCGTGTCCTGCGCGGCTTCGGCGGCGCCGGGATTGGCCTGGCGCAGCATGCTGTCGATCTCGCGCGATGACTGCTGATAGGCGGCGTGCTGGTCGGCGGATTCCTGCGCCGACGGACCTGTGAGTTCTTCTTCGGGAGGTGCTGTTTCTGTGGGCTTCGGCTCTTCCGGTTTGGGGAAATTGATGACGCGCGCCGTGGTATCGGCATGCTCGGCAGTGGTTTCTTGCTCAGTTGTGGCTTCGTCGCGCGGCTCGCCCTCTAAGGTGAATTTGCGGCGGTCGGTGACGGTGAATGATGGCGGTTTCTCTTCCATGGGTCCTTTCCCGTTCAGGGCAGTGCAGGAGGCTCGTCGAGCGGAATGGCTCGGCCTCCCGGATATGAAATGACAGCTTTTCGTTCCAGTGCTTCGATGCGAATCATCCCTAACGCGAAGGTTCGCGGCAGGCCAGGCAGGGCAAAATGCGCGGCGCTGGTGAGTTCACCGATTGGTTTGTCGTCGCCCTCGGCGCGAAGTTCGGTTCCGGGGACGGGCAGCAAACCATTCAATTCAAACTGGCGCAGGGTGCGGTGCACGGTGGCGCGCGAGCGGATGCGTTCGACGATTTCCTGCCCGAGGTAGCAGCCCTTGTTGAAGTTGAGAGCGCGGTTCTGGTTGGTCTCCTGTGGAAGGTAGCGATCGCTTATGTCGACGCCATAGAGCGGGGTGCCTTCGAGTATGCGCAAGGAGTTAAGCGCGTCAAATCCTACGGGGGCTGGGCCAGCTTCGGTGAGGATGTGCCAGGCTTCTGCCACGTCGCTGGCAGCAAGCCAAAGCTCAAATCGGGGAACAAGTACGCCTTGGGCGCGGATGACCGTAACTGGGACGCCTTGCAGAGTAGCTGGGACGAAGGCCAACGTGTCGGGGACGGGCAGTCCCAGAGCGTCAAGGATCGCAGGCGCTTGCGGGCCCGCTAAACCAAGAGTTGTGGTTGTTGCGTCTAACTCGTGTAGCTCCACGTCGTCCATGATGATGAAGTGGTCGAGGTGAGCGAGGAGACGAGGCGCCTGAGAACGGTCGGTTTCAAACAGGAGATGGCCTGCGGCACGGAAGACGTATCCGTCACCCTGAATGCGGCCCTGCGCGTTCAAAATCAGGGTATAGTTGCCGTAACCTTGGGGAAGCGACTGCACCGTGTTGGTAACCATGCCGTTCAGCCAGCGGACGCGGTCTTCTCCACTGATGCGAATGCGGGTCAGGTATCCAAGATCGTAGACAGCGGCAGAATGCACGAGAGAAGCAAGTTCGGATTTCACTTCGGTGAAGACGCGAGGCGTGATGCGGCCGAGGCGCATCTGAAGATCGGAAGCAGGAGACAGCGCCGCGAGCGGAGTGAGGCTAGTCTCGACGATTTGCGGCGTTTCGCTCATAAGAAAATTATAGCCTTCAAGGCGAGGCCGGGTTGGATATGAGAAGGAAGTTAGAAATGAAGATGGCAAAGCACTTAGTCCTGATATTGGCGACCGCAGTGGGCATGTGTGCCGCTCAGACGCCCGCCAGCACGGGGCCAAAGGCCACGCCGCAGGAAATGCACATCAGCCCGGCCGAGGCGAAGCAGCTGTTCAATTCCGTCGGCGTGATTCTGAAATTTGCCTCCAACGACAGCCAATTGCCCATCAAGCATGATGTGAAGCGCAAACTTACAACGCGTGAAGCGGTAGAAAAGTACCTCGTCGACAAGATGAATGACGACAAGGACGCGAAACGCATGGAACGGTCGGAAATTGTCCTGAAGAAGTTTGGCCTGCTGGATCGGGATTTTCAGCTGCGTCCGTTCCTGTTGCAGCTGCTGAAGGAACAGATTGAGGCCTACTACGACAGCAAGACGAAGACGGTGAACCTGCTGGACTGGGCGACTCCGGATACGCAGAAGCCAGTGCTGGCGCATGAACTGACACATGCCTTGCAGGACCAGCATGTGGATCTGGACAAGTGGGAGGACGGGACGAGCGACGACTTGTCGCGCAATGTGAAGCAGGACAACGAGCATATCCAGACAGATGAAATGGATACAGCGCGCGAGGCCGTTCTTGAGGGGCAGGCCATGGCCGTCTATCTGGATTATGCTTTAGCGCGTTCGGGAAGAAGCCTCCTGACAGCTCCGGATATCGTGGACAGTCTGACCGATTCCAGCGACACGTCAGATTCGCCGGTGCTGGCGCGCGCGCCGCTGGTGCTGAAGGAGTCGCTGCTCTTTCCGTATCAGGATGGCCTGAAGTTTGAACAGGTCGTGCTGAAGGACGAGGGGAAGGCCGGAGCTTTTGCCGGAGTGCTGGATCGTCCGCCCGATTCGAGCTACGAGATCATCAATCCGCGCGCATATATGCGGAAGAAGAAGGCGCCGGTGCTGCAGATGCCGGATGTGCATTCGCTGCTGGACGCGAACTACGAACCCTACGATATTGGCGTGATGGGCCAGTTGGATGTTCGTATGTTGGCGGAGTTGTTCGGCGGTCAGGAGATGTCGGCAGCGCTGACCCCGGCCTGGGATGGCGGCATCTATTACGCGGTGCAAAGCAAGAAAGCGAAGACAGAAGCGGAGAAGAATTCAACGGCATCGGTTGCGCTCTTTTATCTTTCGCAGTGGAAGTCATCGCAGGCCGCGGAAGCCTTTACCAAAATGTATGCCGATGAGTTGAGCAAGAAGTATTCCAACGTAACGCGCGATACGAACGACGAAGCTGACAGGACGGAGCAGATTTACAACACGAGCGAAGGCCCGGTGGTACTGACTACAAATGACCGGATGGTGTTTGTGAGTGAAAGCTTTGACCTGACTACCGCGCGTAAGCTGGCCTTCCTGGTGACGGGTGCGCAGGCGAATGATGACGCGAGTCAGGCTGCGAGACTTGAGTCCCGTCCTTCAAAGGACGACCACTCTGCGGAATTGAACGCAAGCATGGTACGGTTCTTGTCTACCTGTGGTGTGATGCGGGCTGCCCTGCCGCATTAAGGCGCTGCATTTATACTGAATTCTTCGCATGAGGTTTATTTCAACCACTCCTTCTATCAACGAAGGGTGCGACGGAGTTTGGTTTGCAAGAAGCAGAAATTGGAATCATTGGAGGCAGCGGGCTCTATTCGATGCCCGGCCTGACCAACACGCGCGAGGAGCGTGTCGAGACGCCCTTCGGCGAGCCCAGCGATGCATTTGTGTTGGGCGATCTTGAGGGGCGCAAGGTTGTCTTTCTGGCGCGACATGGGCGCGGTCACAAGCTGCTGCCTTCTGAATTGAATTTCCGCGCGAACATCTTTGCAATGAAAAAGCTCGGTGTGGAGCGGATTCTTTCGGTCTCGGCTGTGGGCTCACTCAAAGAGGAGCACAAGCCTACGGATTTTGTCGTTCCTGACCAATTCATTGATCGCACTTTTCATCGCGAGTCGACTTTTTTCGGCAATGGCATTGTTGGGCATGTCGCATTCGGCGATCCAGTATGCGCGACAGTCGCGAAGACGATTGTGGGTGCCTGCGCCGCATCCGAAGTGGTGGGCAAGGCGGGTGGAACGTATGTCTGCATGGAGGGCCCGCAGTTTTCAACGCGCGCGGAGTCGAACCTCTATCGCAGTTGGGGCGCCGACGTGATCGGCATGACGAATCTGCAGGAAGCGAAGCTCTCACGAGAAGCGGAGATTTGCTACGCGACGATGGCGATGGTGACCGACTACGACTGCTGGCATGAAGGCCACGACGATGTGACGGTGGAACAGATTGTGGGGGTGTTGAACCAGAATGCTGCGAATGCGGCGAAAGTAGTGCGTGCTGCGGTTGCGACCATGCCCAGGGATCGCACCTGCGCCTGTACTTCAGCGTTGCAATACGCAATTCTCACGAATCCGGCTGCGATTCCGGCCGAGACTCGCGAGCGGCTCGATCTGCTGGTTGGCAAGTACCTCAATAAACGATAAGACAGGAAAACAATGGCGATTCTGGTTGTGGGAAGTGTTGCGTTCGACAGCATTGAAACTCCTTCAGGTCATGCGGAACGCTGCCTGGGCGGTGCGGCGACTTATTTTTCTTTGGCCGCAAGCTACTTTACCGATGTGCGTGTGATTGCAGTAGTGGGCGAGGACTTTACCGCCGCCGAAGAGGATGTGCTCAAGCGCCGCGGCGTGGATACACGCGGAATCGAGCATGTGGCGGGCAAGAGCTTCTTCTGGCGCGGGTCGTATTTGAAGAACCTGAATGAAGCGCAGACGCATGAAACCCAACTCAATGTGTTTCAAACGTTTTCTCCAAATGTTCCTGTCGAATACACAGACTCGGAATTCCTTTTTCTTGCGAATATCGATCCCGTGCTGCAGGAGAATGTGCGCAAGCAGATGCCTCGTGTGCGGCTGGTTTGCGGCGATACGATGAATTACTGGATCAATGACCATCGCGAGAACCTGGAGAAGGTGTTGAAGGGGCTGGATGGTCTCCTGATCAACGACGGCGAAGCCAAGTTGCTGGCGAAGGATGTCAATCTTGTTCGTGCTGCTGAAAAGATTCTGGCTTCAGGGCCGAAGAGCCTGATCGTGAAGCATGGGGAATATGGCGCGACCGCATTCTTCAGCGAACGGCTTTTTCCCGGGGACGCGAAGCATATCGCGCTTCCTTTTCGTGCGCCGGCGTTGCCGCTGAGCGAGGTTGTCGATCCGACCGGCGCCGGCGACTCGTTTGCGGGGGGATTCTTCGGGTATCTCGCCTCGCAGAAAGAAGTTACTCCGGCTGCGTTCAAGCGAGCTATCTTCTACGGCGGCGTAATGGGGTCCTTTGCGGTGGAGCGCTTTGGCACGGAACGGTTGCAGGCATTGACGCGCGAGGAAATCGATCAGCGTTTCGCGCTCTTCCGCGAGTTGTCCCATCTTGAGTAAATCTGCGGACGCAAGACGGATGCTCCGAACGGAGACCTGCCTTGTTATTTGTGCGGCTGTCGTGTTGTCGCTATCGGCTCTGGCGTACTGTTATCAGCGAGGCATGCTGCTGCTGTACGGAGATGCTGTTGCCCACCTTCATATTGCACGGCGTGTCTTCGATTCGTTGAATCCCGGTTTCAGGCAGCTTGGTTCAGTGTGGCTGCCTCTACCTCATCTGTTGCTGTTGCCATTTGTACAGAAGATGGAATGGTGGCAGACAGGACTCGGTGGCGCATGGCCGTCAATGGCCTGCTATGTTCTGGGCTGCGCGGGGATTTACCGGCTGGCGCGTATGTGGTTGCCGCCTTCGATTGCGATCATCGCTGCGACGTTTTATGGGTTAAACCCAGGGCTGCTCTACATGCAGACGACGGCGATGACGGAGCCGCTGTTTCTGGCGGAGATGATCTGGAGCGCGCTTCTGATCGCAGAGCATGGCCGCGCATTGAAAGCATGTGAGCAAAGACGAGCTTCGCGTTTGTTGGTTGGAGCCGGTCTGGTGCTGGTGTGCGCGATTTACACGCGATATGACGGATGGATCTATGCGACGTTCGCTTGGATGGTGGTGGCGTGGAGTATGCGGCGGCATCTGCGCGAGCATGTGGGCGGGGCGTTTGTTTTGTTTACCGTGTTGTTGCTTGCCGCTCCGCTAGCGTGGCTAACTTATAACGCGAAGCAATTTGGCGATCCATTGGACTTTATGCGCGGCCCCTATTCCGCGAAGGCGATTGATGCGCGCACGACAGCTCCGGGATCGCCGCATTACCCCGGCTGGCACAGCATACGTGTGGCATCGCTGTATTTTCTCAAGACCGCCGAGATGGGGGCAGTGCCTTTGCGCTGGGCCAATCTGCTGCTATGGCTCTCTGTCGCCGGAACGGCAATCGCAGCTTGGAGATGGCGTGGTCAGGAGATTGCCGCCGCGCTGTTGTTGTGGATACCGCTGCCGTTCTATGCCTATTCCATTGCTTATGGGTCGGTGCCAATTTTCATTCCGCTGTGGTGGCCGCATTCCTTGTACAACGTGCGCTACGGCATGGAAATGCTTCCGGAATTTGCGATTTTTCTGGCATTTCTCGTATATGAGTGTGCTGAACTGGCGGAGAAGCGCTGGTCGCGATCTGGGGGTTGGATTGTCTTCGCTGTTGCAGCGCTGATTGTCGTGAACAGCATCGTGCTGATGCGGGCGCGTCCGCTGGTACTGCAAGAAGCTGTGGTAAATTCGCGCACGCGGATTCCGTATGAAGTGGCGCTGGCGAATGCTCTGGCAGTGGTGCCGCAACAGGGAATGATCCTGATGTATACGTCGGAGCATCCCGGAGCGTTGCAGCGCGCGGGGATTCCTTTGAAGCGCACTATCAATGAGGGAGACTACTATCAGTGGCCCGGAGCGCTTGAACGTCCGGCGCAGTCGGCTGCTGTAGTGGTGACCACCGAGGGTGATGCGGTGGAACGCGCTGTAGCTGCGCACCCTGAAGGACTGACACTGGTTAACATTGTGTGTTCCACTGGCCAACCGTGCGCGCGCATTTATCTCGCGAAGTGATAGCATCACGCTCAAACGGCGATGACACACCTTATCCTGGCGATTGAAGAACCCGGCCACATGTTGACCTTCAACGGTCTGGAAGAAGCGATTCTTACAGGCGGGGCGGCGGGAAGGCTGCTACTGGCCGCGTTTCTTGGCGCCGTGATTGGCATAGACCGCGAGTATCACCACAGGCCGTCGGGTGTGCGGACGAATCTGCTGATCTGCTTTGGCTCAGCCATGTTCACTTTTCTCTCGGCTGTAGTGGCTGGCCAGGGAAGCACGAATAAGGGGCAGATCGCGTCGAATATCGTGCAGGGCATCGGATTTCTGGGTGCGGGGCTGATTATCCGCAACCGCGACCGCGTAAGCGGACTGGCCAGCGCGGCGACGGTATGGGCTGTGGCCTCCATTGGTATGGCGTGCGGCGCGGGGTTATATATCCCTGCTGTATTTGCTGCTGTGGTTGTACTGGTGGCGCTGGAGGGAGTGGGCTTTCTGGAGCGCAATGTGAACCTGAAGCTCTTCTCTGTGATTTACGAAGTGCGCGGTAGCGATTCCGACAAGATGTCGCTGGCAATTTTGAATGCGATGGATCGAGCGAAACACAGGCTGGCGACGATCGAGCAGGAAAATATCGCCACTTTGAATCGGCTGTGCTTCGCTGTGTCAATGACGCGGAGAGGACACGATCATTTACTGGCTTCGCTCAACGCCGCTCCGGCGATCGATGAGGTGCTGACATTCCATGATCCGGAGGACGATTGATTCGGTTTGTTAAGGCCCACGCGTGTGGCAATGATTTTCTGATTGTGGATGCGGCGGAAGTAAGTGTTGAGCAGCAACGCGACTGCGCTGTGAAGCTGTGCGCCCGCAACACCGGAATCGGCGCGGACGGCGTTGAATACCTGGAGTGGACGAGCGAGCGCTCGGGTAGAATTCGCCTCTTTAATGCTGATGGCTCCATTGCGGAGATTTCCGGCAATGGCACTCGGTGCGTCGCAGCATGGATGGCACATGAAAAAGGGCTTGGTCCTGGCGAAAGCATCGCGATTAATACAGATGCGGGCCTGCGCGAGTGCAGCATCATGCGAGCAGATGGCGACCGCTTCCAGATAGCCTCGCTCATGGGTGTGCCTCAGATTGAGCCGCGTACAGTAAAACTGAACGATGGATCGGTTGAGGGCATTGCTGTTTCAATTGGCAATCCGCACTTCGTTATTTTTGTCGATGATCCGGAATTCACGTTTCAAGCGAGGAACTGGCGGGAGGTTGGGCGCGAGATTTGCTTTCATCCTGATTTTCCGGAACAGACGAATGTGGAATTTGTGCGCGTGA
>DATGAD010000083.1:0-20635 GCA_035313725.1 Alloacidobacterium sp.
ATTGAATTCACCGAGTCAGTGAGATCCTTCCATGTGCCTGCGACTCCAGGCACGTCCGCCTGACCGCCGAGCCGGCCCTCGCTGCCTACTTCGCGAGCCACGCGCGTCACCTCGCCAGCGAACGCATTCAGCTGGTCCACCATCGTGTTGATGGTTTCCTTAAGCAGCAGAATTTCACCGCTGACATTTACGGTGATCTTCTTCGAAAGATCGCCGCTTGCAATGGCCGTTGCGACCTCAGCAATGTTGCGGACCTGATTGGTCAGGTTGCTGGCCATCGAGTTCACGGAGTCCGTTAGATCCTTCCAAGTACCCGCAATCTCTGGCACTACAGCCTGGCCTCCCAGCTTGCCATCCGTACCAACCTCTCTGGCAACACGGGTAACTTCCGAGGCGAATGCGCGCAGCTGGTCCACCATCGTGTTCAGCGTATTTTTTAGTTCGAGAATCTCGCCCTTAACATCCACTGTGATCTTGCGCGACAAGTCGCCGCGCGCCACAGCAGTAGCAACCTCCGCGATATTTCGGACCTGGGCCGTAAGGTTGCTGGCCATGGAGTTCACATTATCGGTCAGATCCTTCCACGTACCCGCAACTCCAGGCACTTGGGCCTGCCCCGCCAATTTGCCTTCTGTTCCCACTTCGCGGGCAACACGCGTCACTTCGCTCGCAAAGGCGTTGAGTTGGTCCACCATTGTGTTAATGGTGTTCTTCAACTCAAGAATCTCGCCCTTCACATCCACCGTGATCTTGCGCGACAAGTCACCACGAGCGACGGCCGTCGTTACCTCAGCAATGTTGCGCACCTGCGCAGTCAGGTTTCCGGCCATGGAGTTTACTGAGTCGGTAAGGTCCTTCCATGTTCCTGCGACACCCGGCACGTTGGCCTGTCCACCTAGGCGGCCTTCGGTTCCAACTTCACGCGCAACACGCGTCACTTCGCCGGCGAAGCGGTTCAGTTGGTCCACCATCGTGTTCAGCGTTTCTTTCAGTTGAAGAATTTCGCCGCGAACATCGACAGTGATCTTCCGGGAAAGGTCGCCTTTTGCAATTGCCGTCGCAACTTCCGCAATATTGCGCACTTGGCCAGTCAGGTTACTGGCCATGAAATTGACGTTGTCAGTAAGATCTTTCCAGGTACCGGCAACACCCGGCACGCTCGCCTGTCCGCCCAGCTTTCCTTCCGTGCCCACTTCGCGGGCCACGCGCGTCACCTCGCCGGCAAACGCGTTGAGCTGGTCCACCATCGTGTTGATGGTTTCTTTTAGTTCCAGAATCTCGCCCTTCACGTCCACCGTAATCTTGCGCGACAAGTCGCCGCGCGCTACAGCCGTCGTTACTTCAGCGATATTGCGCACCTGAGCCGTAAGATTGCCCGCCATGGCATTTACAGAGTCGGTAAGGTCTTTCCACGTCCCGGCAACGCCCGGAACCACTGCCTGTCCACCTAACTTGCCATCGGTGCCCACTTCGCGGGCCACGCGCGTCACTTCCGAAGCAAACGAGCGCAGCTGATCCACCATCGTGTTGATGGCTTCCTTCAGCTGGAGAATCTCGCCACGCACGTCAACCGTGATCTTGCGTGAAAGATCGCCGCTCGCTACGGCTGTTGCCACTTCCGCAATGTTGCGCACCTGGCTCGTCAGGTTGCTGGCCATCAGGTTTACGGAGTCGGTAAGGTCCTTCCATGTTCCGGCAACGCCCGGCACCACCGCCTGACCGCCCAGCTTTCCGTCCGTTCCGACTTCGCGGGCCACGCGCGTCACTTCTGACGTGAACACGCTCAACTGCTGGATCATCGTGTTCACGATATTTGCCGACCGCAGGAACTCGCCTTCGAGCGGCCGTCCATCCACATCGAGTCGTACTTTTTCGTTCAGGCTCCCTTGTGCGACCGCGGCGATTGCGCGGGTCACTTCCGTAGTCGGGCGGATAAGGTCGTCAACGAGAGTGTTGATCGAGGTTTCCATGCCCCCCCAGGCGCCCTTCTGTTCGCGGAACCGTGTGCGTTCCCGGATGCGCCCCTCTTTACCCACAGCCTGGCCAACCCGCGCCAGCTCGACCGCCATCTGTTCATTTGCGGCAACAATGTCATTAAAGGTATCGGCGATTTTCCCATGCAACCCGGTCCATGATCCCGGCAGACGGACAGAGAAATCGCCCTCCTGCATGCGCTGCAGACTGGCTAAAATCGCTCCAAGTTCCGCTGTTGCGCTCGCCTCATTTCCGTTGGTATGTCCATTCGCCGGTAAGGCATCGCTGGTAACGTCCGCAACCGCAGAACCTGCCGAAAGAGCAGCGTCGGCTGTGTTTTTTTTCATTACTTTGATCTCCCGGGAAAACCCACTTTAGACCTTCGAGAACCGCAGCTTTGTAATTTCATCAATTGAATAAACGCCAGTGAAACATCCTTACAGTGGGGACTGTAAGGCGGAATCTTTCGTCTCCTCTACATGCCCCGTATGAAGTGTAAATACACGTCTGCAGAGATGGAAACAAAGGAATTTGATGCGACACGTGAAGATAAGGTTGGATTGCGCTACGCGGGCATACTTTTCATTTGTAGGCACATACTCGGCTGAATTATCTCCTCGTTAGTTACATTCGGCAGTTCATCTGGCGATGCAGAAGGCGATCGCCAGAAGCGGCGCCAACGATGCCGTTTCAGGGTGTTTGAATGCAACCCACAAAACTGCCTTGTGCATCTGGTTCTCCAGCAGGCATAAGAGTCGATTGCCTCGACCTCATAGACCATGAACGCTTGCAGACAGGTAGTGTTGGATGGAAATTCTAAGGCTCTGCTTTCGCCAGCCACTCTCGGCGCTTGCTCTCGCAGCATCAATGTCGATTCCGAGCGCGTACGCCGCTTCGTGCATGACTGCGTCGCAAATGACCGCCGCGCAGCGGGAGACGTTTTCGAGCATAGCCCAGTCCATGATCGGCAAGGTGCAGAGCGGGGACGTGCAGGGTCTTCGTGCCGACACCATACCTCCAGTCGCGGCTGATTTTACCGGGATAGCAAATTCAGCAGAGGCTCTGAAGCCGCTTATTCAGCAAGCCAAACTTACTGTCGATAACCTATATGCCTTCGAGACAGCGCAGGGACCAGCGGGTAGTGAGGGAATGCAGTTTTTTTGCAGTCCACCCAATTCCAATATGATGGTGGTGCTGAACTTCAACAGTCTTCCGGCCGGAAAATATGCGATGGTCATTCTTCATGCGACAGGTGTACCGCAGCCCCAGCAGATTTCGCTGGTTCTCGCCCAGACTGAAGGTGATCGCTGGAAACTCGCCGGGTTCTTCAACAAACCTATGCTGACGGCAGGGCACGATGGCATTTGGTACTGGACCCAGGCCCGCGAATACTCCCAGAAGAAGATGAATTGGGATGCCTGGTTTTACTATCAAAACGCCGCTTTTCTTCTGGATCCGGTTGACTTCCTTTCCAGCCCGAATATGGACAAGCTCAAGCGTGAAACGGATCAGGTGCACCCTGAGAATCTCCCCGGAATGAAGCCAATGACGCTCAGTACACCTGGTTCTACTTTTGAAGTAACCGGACTCGATACATCGGCAGAGCTCGGTGGCTTGGACCTCGTGGTCTACTACAGCCCCGACGCTACGCAGGCTAGCCAGTTGCATGATCCTGTTGCGGCGCGCAAGCAGGTGGTTGACGTGATGAAGGCAATGCTGGCCCTTCATCCTGAATTACGCACAGCTTTTCATGGCATCTGGGTGCACGCGAACGAGGGTGGAGCTTCAGTATTCGCCCTGGAACTCCCGATGGACCAGATCGCTGGAACGCAGACTGCGGGGACCACTTAAATACATTTAAATATTGGTAATGTGAAGTTACCTCTAAGTAACTAACCTCGGGGTGTCCCTGTATACCAATCAACAAGTTATCCACAGGCAAGAGTAGGGGTTGCCTGCAGCGGGCAATTTTTCTTCAAATTTTACGAAAAAAGCTTTCCTCTCCTGATCGTTCGTGTGTATTATCCGCCTATAAATATCTCAATGTTCCCTTGATGAAGGTCTTGCGTTCCGAGATCTGAGTGGAGATCTTAGCCGGAAGCCATCTGTGTCGTGGCGAAACCGTCAGGGTAATCCTCCATATCGTTCTCGTACTTTCAGCTGGATTTCGTCCGGATTAGCCGAGGTGTACGTCGCCTCCGCAGCCGCCGAAGTATGCAGAAGAGGTTGTCGAGTTCTCGCCAGGCGAACGGTGTCCTGCCGCTCGGACCAGCCCATTGACATCAGAACTTAACCCTGGCTCTCCGCTGACGGGGACGCAGCGGACGAAGCCTCGCGCAAACCTCAACATGCGTGCACTTGTAAGTGCAAAGGCGGAGTCATGAAGATTTTTAAGTATGTCGTTTTGATCGTTTTGACCTTTGGTGGGCCCGTGTTCGCAAATGTCATCGTCAGCAGTCCGGGGAATGGTGAGACCGTCGGTTCACCGGCACACTACGCGGCCACAGCCAATACCAGCACTTGTTCGAAAGGCGTCGCATCGATGGGCGTTTACGTGAACAATGAACTGATTTACGTGGAGTACGGCACCAGCCTGAACACCGCGATTTCTCTTAAGCCTGGGACGTACGATACCGTCGTCGAAGAATGGGACTATTGCGGCGGAGCTACCTTTACCCATGTGCCTATCACGGTTGCCGGCCAACCCGGCATCTGGGTAACCTCGCCGGCTGACGGCAGCACCGTAAACTGGCTCACGAATTTCGTGGCCACCGCGACGACGAATTGCGCCAAAGGCGTGGCGGCCATGGGCATCTACGTCAACAACCAACTGGAGTACGTCTCGTACGGAGCGAAGCTGAATACGCAAATGAACCTGAATGCCGGACCGCAGCGTGCCGTCATAGAGGAGTGGGACAACTGCGGCGGCGCCTCGTACGTGCCTGTGAATCTGACGGTCAAGGGCAGCGGGAACACGCTCTACAACCTTCACGCTAGCAAGGGGTGGAACAGCTGGGGCGAGTTGGCTCCGCGCTACGATATTTGCCCATACGGCTGCCCCGGCGTCACAGGATCGATGAAGCAGGGGATTGCATCGCCTTCACTCAGCGGAAACGCGACCGAGTTCAATCTTGGCGGGACCACACCCTACTCTGACATCCTGTGGTCGAACCCGGTGCTGGGGCAATTCTCAACGCAAGGCCTTCCTGACCATAATCACCAACTTCTCCCCAATTTGCACAACTTCACCTACGACGCCTACTTCTATATGACAAATGCCTCTGTCACTCAGGTTCTGGAGTTCGACATCAGTATGTATATGGATGGAACCGGAATGATCTGGGGTAACCAGTGCCGCATCGCGGGCGGAAACGAATGGGACATCTGGGACAACGTAAATGCTAAATGGGTCCCGACGGGCGTTGGCTGTAATCCCATCAAGAACGGCTGGAACCATGTCACCATCCAGGCGCAGCGCGGGCCCAACAACACTGTCCTCTTCCAGTCGATTACCTTGAACGGCGTCACGGCCAATATCAACAAGAGCTATCCGCCATTCTCCGTTCCGGCAGACTGGTGGGGCGTCACCGTGAACTACCAGATGGACGGCAACTACAAGCAGTCGGCAAATACCACGTATCTGGACAACTTCAGTCTCATGTACTGGTAAAGAACCGGCCAACTTAAAGGGGACTCAGAAGTTGTCAAGCCCCTGCAACATGATTGAAGAGCGCAAGTCCTTCAATCTAAAATAAATAATCCCCGCAACGCACTAGTAAAAGGAGTGATATTCAACAATTTGTTGATACGCGAGCCCATGTAATTACAACCGTCACTGCGACAAATTTCTATTGAAAGCCAGAACAATTTACGCGAACTGCGAAAAAGGTTGCCCGAGGCCGATATTTTTTTTGTCGTATTGATTAAAAAAACTTTTTACGCCCGAGAAGTCTGTGTATGATTCCGTCTGTAAATTAACTGAAATTCATTTCCTGCCTTCCGGTCTAAAGTACGAGATTTAGCGGGGAAGTTGAGCTGAAGCTCATACGCTTCAGCGAAACCTGCAGACCAATTCCCCAAATTGTTTCTCGCACTTGAGCTGAACTTCGGTTCGGATTCAGCTGAGGTGTACGTCGCCTCTGCAGCCGCCGAAGTATGCAAAAGAGGTTGTCGAGTTCCCGCCAGGCGAACGGTGTCCTGCCGCTCAGACCAGCCCGCTGACACAACGGCACGACTCACCCGCTGACAGAATTGCAGCGGTTGGAGCCTTACGAAACCTCAACATGCGTCAGCTCCGAATGACGCGGAGGCAAGAGTCATGAAAGTTTTCTCCCTGGTGTTTTTGATCTGCGCGGCGCCCGCGTTCGCGAATGTTACAGTCAGCAGTCCATCCAATGGCGAGACCGTCAACTCGCCCGCGCACTACGTGGCAACATCGAATACGACCACCTGCTCAAGAGGCGTCGCTTCCATGGGCGTTTACGTCGACAATAATCTGGTAGTAGTCCAGAACGGGACCAGCCTGAACGCCAACGTTTCTATGACGCCGGGCGAGCACGACACCGTCGTAGAAGAATGGGATTACTGCGGTGGGGCGACCTTCACGCATATTCCGGTGACGGTCGCCAGCCAGACCGGCGTCTGGGTCAGCTCACCGGCTGCCAACAGCACCGTGAGTTCGCCGGCAAATTACGTGGCCACCGCCACCACGGGTACGTGTTCCAAGGGCGTGGCCTCGATGGGAATTTACGTAAACAACCAGCTGACCTACGTTGTGATGGGCGCGAAGCTGAACACCCAGCTGAGCCTGGCAGCGGGAGCCCAGCACACGGTCGTAGAAGAGTGGGACTACTGCGGCGGAGCATCGTTTACGACAATTAACGTGAATGTCCAGGGCGGCAGCGGAAAGGTACTTTCCAATCTGCAATCGAGTGGAGGATGGAACAGCTGGGGCGAACTGGCTCCTATTTATGACATCTGCGCGACATCATGCCGGGGGGTGAACTGGTCGATGCAGCAGGGAATTGGATCGCCTTCGATGAGCGGGCACGCAACCCAGTTCAATATCGGCGGAAGTACGCCCTACTCGGACGTCCTGTGGTCGAACCCCGTGATCGGTCAATTCTCCACGCAGGGCCTTCCCGATAGCAATCACACTCTTCTTCCGACCCTGCATAACTTCACCTATGACGCCTACTTCTACGGATCGAACCTCGCGCTTTCGCAGGTCATCGAGTTCGACATCAGCATGTACATGAACGGGACCGGAATGATCTGGGGCAATCAATGCCGCATCGCAGGCGGAAACGAATGGGACATATGGGACAACGTGAATGCGAGATGGGTGTCCACCGGTGTTGCCTGCAATCCCATCAACAACGGGTGGAACCACGTTACGATTCAAGTCCAGAGAGAGTCCGACAATACACTTTTGTTCCAGTCAATTACGCTGAACGGAGTGACAGCCAACATCAACAAGACCTATCCGCCGTTCGCTGTTCCTGCGGACTGGTGGGGCATCACCCTCAACTATCAGATGGACGGAAACTACAAGCAATCGGCCTATAGCACCTACCTGGATAATTTCAGCTTTACGTATTGGTAAGAAGCACGCGAGTAGTCGATCAGGAAGAAGCAGGAATGCTGCGGTCGTCTTCAGTAATGGGCATCTCCATCCGTTCGCGTTGAATGCCATCGAGAGACAACTGCTGGAGGACATGTTTCAGAACCTGCTGTTTCACCTCCTCAACAGGCGCGGGCGGGATGATGGTTATCCCGCCCAGCAAATCGTTGAGAGCAAGATAAGACGTACGGCTGGAATAGAGAAATTCGAGAGGGTATTCGGGTTTTCGCGCACGAGCCTGAATCGGATCTGCATCCAGCAAATAACTGATATTCGGTTTCGGGACAAGCTTCATGACCATCCGCGCATACGCTCGATTGGCTGGATTGCTTAGTTCTAGATTTCCCAGCTCGTCGTACGCATAGCGGTCGAAGATCACGAAATCCACATCAGAGCGTAAAGCTTTCTTCACGACGAGCGTCAATGAGACTGCATCGATGAAATAGAGGCACAAACGAACAAGAGACATTGCCCAGGACCGGACATTCTTGTCGCGCCGATTAATCGGCGCTGCTGGAGTGCCGACTCCTTTGTCTCC
The DNA here is from genome assembly GCA_035313725.1 of Alloacidobacterium sp. Lineage (GTDB taxonomy): Bacteria > Acidobacteriota > Terriglobia > Terriglobales > Acidobacteriaceae > Alloacidobacterium. The sequence goes on from DATGAD010000083.1 coordinate 8,136, forward strand.
CTTGAATAACGCATGTCCGCTCACTTCACGGAGATGAGTCAGCCGTGCAACGTCGTCCCAAAAGGTAATCAACAGAACGCGCAGGCCAGCCTGTTCCAGCCGACTGCGAAGCGCTTCGATCTGAGTACTCTTTCCCGCGCCATCGATGCCGGAGAAGCTTACAAATCTGGCGCGCCGATTGTTATGGCTCGTACGAATCAAGTGTGCTCCACGCAATCTTCAAAACGTTGCGAATTCATACTTAGTGTGGCTGGCTGGGGCTGGCCTTGGAGAGTGCGACGACGGTGCCAACGGCAACTGCGGTAGCCACAACCACGCCTACACTGATCAGGATGGTCCGGGTTCTCTTCTGTTTTGCCGGAGCAATAGCCGCTCCTGCGGGTCTGGAGGCCGCAACGCCAACAATCTTTTCGTAGGGCGCAACTGCCGTACCGACGGGTTCCGGAGTAGCGCTTTGCTGCTGTTGTGGGGCGCTTTGAAAACTACTGGCCGATTGATTCTGCTCGACAGGAGTAGGACTATCAGGAATCGTTTCAGATTGAGTCGTGGGAACACCAGGCTTACTGGCTCCACTATTGGTGTTTTGAGACTGAGCGGCCTGCTCGCCTGGGGATGCTTGTTGCGGCAACGCCGAGGCTGCTTCTCCAAATGGCGCAGTCAGCAATATCACAAGACAGATAGCAATCTGTCTCCGCAGCCAATAACTTGAATTTCTCATTGATTACCCCCTAACGTCTTTCACATCCCACGACCGCCAGAATTGTTATGCAGCACTTTCTGACTCTTGATCCGAACATTTTGGTGCGATTGTTTGCGAAAGCATGAACGCGGGGATCTGATGGAAACTCTTCACCGCTTCAGCCGTCGTATCGGAGATCTCGAAGAGACGATTAACCCCAGTAAGTTCCAGAACTGCCTTGGCCTCGTGTGGTATCGCAGCAAGCTTGACGTCACCATTGCATTTCATGGCTTCCTCTAAACAACGAAGCAGCAGATGGATTAGAGCTCGATCCACTCGGCGTACGTTAGCGCAGTCAAGAACGATGCGAGGGCGATCGATACGCATGCAACTCTCGATCTCGCGAAGAAAAATCCACCTTTGTTTCACGCTTAGCGCTTCCGGTAACTGTTTTACTATTACTGCACTTACTCGAATCGTCGTGTTCATAGCCTGTCTCCTCGTTTCGATTGCTGGATCTACGTCTCAGCTATCCGGAGCTTTGTAAAAGTCGCGTAAGTTCGCCTTCAGGATCACGCGCAGCATGCGTTAAGAGGTTTTTCCCATATCGAAAAAGAGTCAGAGGGTTTGTCTTGTACCAACAGCACTCTGTCATTCTTGGCGATAGCCCACATAGATATCGAAGTCTCTGCAATCTGCATGGTGATGCCAGCATTGCCGCAACGAGACGATGATTTCCATCCAGAATAGTGAGAGGTTCGCTCTCGTTGACACCGATAAGAATCACAGTGCCCAGGTCTGTATCTTCATGGAGAAACTCATCGCCTATCGCGGCGATCTTAGCTAGAAATGGACCTTGGACGACGTTCTGACGCCTGCGTATGCGTTCTGTGACTTCTGTAATCGAGAAATTCCCGCGGGCAAGCTTTCGCCACTGAGCGCGCGGGAAGGCTCTGATCCGATCCAGTCCCTCTTCTCTGATTTCCACTTCATACCATTCGGTTTCAGGGGGAAGCTCCTTCCATAAGGAGAGATGCCGAATGAACAAGAGCGCACGCCGTCGCGCATTTTCGTTGGCGTCATCAAGATCGGGCTTAACTACAATTTCACGCAGGGCTTCCTGATATTCTCGAAACGCAGGGTTTTCGAAATCACTCTTCAAAAACTCAGCGATAACTTGATCTTCGGAAATACGTCGAAGGATCCTGATTGGTCGCGAAGCCTCGTCTTGTAGCAGATTCTTTGAGCCGCTCATTGAGTTAATAAGGAATGGCAGGGCCACAAGAACGAGCAGAAGGACCATTAGCACGAGTTGGACGAGAATGACCTGTTGCAAGGATGAATGAAATCGGCAGATGCCTGCGATGAGCACACCGCTGAACGCCAGCTGTATCCAGCTCGTATTCGCGATTTTGTACGACATTTCATATGTGATGATCACCACACTGAGTGAATAAACGACCGTTGTGACGGCATACAGCGCCAGCAAGTATGGCAGCCCGTAGCTCCCAGCGATTGCAAAGCCAGATCCGAAGAATGATGTCCAAAGTGCGGCGGGCATAAGGCGTAGGCCTGCTGCCAGCACAGAACCGATCGTCAAGACCAGCAAGAGCGAAGTTGTAAGAAGCTTGAGACTTTTTCTTTCCTCGTCGCGAGTGCCAGCCGCAAGCGGAAACATGGTGTTAACCACTGCCGAGGAAAAAGCGAAAATCACTCGGCCCACCATCGCCACTGCAGCGTACAACCCTGCTGTTCGCGGAGGGAAAAAGTGTTTCACAAGGACGATGTCACAGTTATTTATAAGAACCTGGCCAGCAAAGAAGACCATCCCTTGGAATGTTTCACGGAGCGCATAGGAAAGCCGGAGTTGATTCTGAACCGCGGGCGCCAGTTTGGGCACAGCAGCAAGATAGGCAACCGCAACTGCCGCGGAATTGGCCGCGATCACTCCCTCGACTCCGAACCCGGCCACAATCAAAAGAAGTGATCCGCCAAGCCGAACCGCCCCCTCCAGGACGAGGTTGGTGGCTAGAAGACGGAATCCATAAGCTCCTTGTATGTAGCCACGCCGGCTTCCCAACGGAACGTAGAATGCAGCTCCTATTGCGAGCAGAGCAACTAGAACTGGGCTCGGTAGCTTTAGATAATCGGCAATCCCTCTCTGAAACACCAGCAAAAGCAGCGCAACGAGGATGCCGCATGCCCATGCCCCTCGGTGGAAATCTCGATAGGTTGCACCTTTTTCTTCCTGCGTATGTTGTTGCGCGACCACCTTTGCAGAAACGATTTGGAAAGAGAGCGTTACTGCGGATATCAGAGTCAGGAGGGTATAGACAGCCGTAGCATGTCCAAAGCCAGCCGGACCCAGGAACCGCGCAACTGCGATGTTGTAAGCGAAGTTTATCGCGGTAGCTAGACCAGAGCCCGAGAGCAATACAAAACTTCCCGAGAGTATGCGGGCTTGTAAAGTCTTTACTTGCTGCGTCGGGCCTGTTACCACGTTTTTGTGCTCCAGCTTTCTAGAGGGAGTCTCGAATAAACATCAGTCATGCAAAGATCAACATGGCGCCGGGAAAGGCTAGGAATGCTGTGCTACCACGTGATAGTTCCTTCGATGCGAGAAGTCGCATTCCCGGCTGCTCAGCAGAAATGAATGATTCTGTTTTCCGCCGCAACGTAACAACCCAAGCACCATATAAGGGCTTCTAAACAGTATCTCTATGTTAGGTCGCTTAGGTTCTGCATTACTCTTTCTACTTTTTTTGCCCCATGGATGTACTCAGCAGGAATCACAACAGGTTCTACAACTCAGGAGATCTGTCGCAGGCACGACACCGCAAATACTGGCGCTCTATGAACCGTGGTTCGGACATCCCAAGCACATCTCCATTGGGTATTCCTCGCATGATCCCAAAGTGATACGCAAACAGATTCGCCAGGCGAAAGCTCTCGGAATCTCAGGATTCGTTGTCGATTGGTATGGAGATCGCGAACCTTTTATCGATCGCAGCTATGCCTTGATGCAGACCATTGCGGCCGAGGAGCACTTTCATATTGCGATGATGTACGACGAAACCGATGAAGAAGACGGGGCAACGGATGAAGCTTTTGCAGATTTCAATATGTTCCATGAGACCTATCTTTCGGAGAGTGCCTCGGGACGGCAGGCCTATATGACATATGAAGGTCGGCCGGTGATCTTCATCTTTCCCAAGGGTGAGCATACGGATTGGGATCGAATACGGGCCGAAGTATCCAAATGGAACCCCCAACCCCTTCTTATTTATGAAAATGAGCCCGGCAAATATGTGAACGCGTTCGATGGTTTCTATGCATGGATAAATCCGGGAAAGAATGGGTGGGCATCAGATGGCAGCAATTGGGGAGAGGAATATCTAACCGATTTCTACAACACTATGCAGTCAAAATATCCTGACAAAATTACCGTCGGAGGCGCGTGGGCCAGCTTCGATGACAGCAAAGCATCATGGAGCCTTAACCGTCATATATCCGCACGCTGTGGTCAAACCTTTATCGATACCTTCAATCTATGGAAGAAGTATTCTCCTCCCGATGACCCTCTGCCGTTCTTACTCATCGAGACTTGGAACGACTTTGAAGAGGGCACGGCAATAGAACGTGGCATCCCGAACTGTGGCGGCAACAAAGGCCCGCTCATTCCGCACTAACTTGATTCAGAATCGATTCTCGTGAAAACCCTTTCTCAACCTTCACGGGGAGGGGCTAGCAGCCGAGTACGCCTAAGTTAATGTCTACGCTACCCGAAATATTTGCTCGGGATCATCCTCTCCAAATACGGCAGTTGGCTGATGAGTAATCGCTTCCGAAGAGTAGTAGACCTTGTTGATAATTGAAAGGGGTCTGCCGCGAACTTCGTCATACACACGTCCAAGATATTCGCCAAGTACGCCCAGGCAGAGAAGCAGCAGGCATCCCACCAGAAATACTGCAGCGGCCACTCCGAATCCCATAGCATCCATCGGATTTCGTGAAACTATTGTGGACACCGCCAGAATGGCAGCCATGCAACTAGAAAAGAAGGACAAAGCAAAACAAAGCCTCAGAGGCTTATAGCTGAAACTCGTGATTGCATCCATTGCATACTTGATACGGCTCAAGAACGAGAGCTTGCCATCGCCAGCTGCCCGGTCTTGCCTGTCGTAGAAAACTACAGCATTGGGGTAGCCAACCCAGGCCCGCAATCCTGGCAGGTACCGGTTCTTTTCTCCCATGGAGTTGATGGCATCCACAGCCTGTCGATCAAGCAGACCGAATATCCCGGCATTGAGCGGGATCGGAAAGTCCGACAATGCTGCCAAAACCTTATAAAATAGAGGAAATAGTTTTGCCAGAATCTTGCGCCGTTCTTTTCGACTCCTTCGAACAGCAACTACAATCTGTGCTCCTTCTCGCCAGGCATCTACTAATTCCGGGAGAACTTCGGGCGGATCCTGAAAGTCCCCATCCATGAGTACAACAGCATTACCTCGTGCTGTCTGAAGGCCGGCGGAGATCGCGCCCATGTGCCCCCAATTGCGTGAGAGATCTACTACTACCACATGTGAATCTACAGCTTGTAGTCCTCTTAGCAACTCCAGGGATGAGTCCCTGGAGCCATCATTCACATAGACTACCTCCCAATCGTCGTGAGTGTTTTTTAGCGCCTCCGCTACAGCGTCATGAAACAGAAGTATGAGTTCTTCCTCATTGAAGATAGGAACGACCACCGAGATCATTGTGCGGCTCCTTGGGGAAAAGTGTTTCTTAACATGGGATAACTTTCGTCTGGTCGTTCTTATAGCGTCCAGTATCGAACTATTTCTTGATGTGAATTGCTCTTACTATTCAGGTACTGCCTGAAAAACTCTTACTCTCCATCGAACTTCAGAGGGAGTCAGAACCGCGATGTAACGCGCGTGCACCTTCTGTGTCGTGATGCTCTTATCATGATCCACGACTTGTAGATCGTATTCGACATTGTCAATTAGCTGGATGGAGAGCCCTTCGGGTGAATAGAAGACTATTTGAAGATCGTGTGCCTTGTCCTGATAGTGTGTTCGAATTCCGAGCTGTGATTGCTGCTGGATCGTATTCGTCAGTTTGTCTTTGGACGTTCCGACGAAATCCTGATCGAGCAGGTCGACGCGATTTTGGTCAAGCGCGGCATCGAGACTCTTCCAGGCTTGCAGGTAATCTCGAATCACCGCTGCCTCTGTTTGTTTTTCGAGTGGCCGCGGGCCGTGCAAAGTCGTCGTCTCCACGCGTACGGTCGCTTGATCTGCTCCGAAAGCAGTTGTCGCGGCAAGAAGGGAGCAAACCGCCAGAAGGGGTTTTAGCATTGTTATTTTCCCCATCGAATCTCATTTCCCATGACAACTCCGCTCGCGACCGATATGAGCGCCCCGTCATAGGCTGGCATTTCAACCCGTGCAATGCCGTGTTTGAGAGGTACGTCTGCCGTCGATTGACTGCCGTTATAGGTTTCTGTAAAGGTGACGATCGTCCCATCGGACACCGCGTTGCCACTGCAGTCACGCACCGGATCGGTTTCCAAATCAAGTTTTTGGCCCGATCGCCGAGCGTTCATTCTTAATCCACACGGTTCACCAGGAACCTGTTGGATCACCCGCGTGCTGGAAATACTGCCAACTCGGGCCACAAAATTAGCCGCGCCTTGTTTTGGTGACGAATCCATATTGGTCCAGGCAGCGCCGTCACGAGTGGTCACCGTATGCGTCTGCATCCCACTCAATTGATTCGACAACTCGAAAGAGACTGGTGTAGGTACCGCGATGAGATTCTGATAGGCATCGAAGACATACACGGCACCGCTGATGCCATTATGCAGTCCAACTGAAAGGCGGGAAGGTTTCGCGAGGAAACTAAGATCTGCGGGCTGCTTCGCGGGAATAACGTCGAACGCACCACTGTCCGTGGAAGATGGCGCTGAAAGAACGACAAGATAGTGACCAGCATTGGATAAAAGTCCAGCAGGGAAAAAAGTCGATCCTCCTAGTTGAACGTCACGCTTAAGTACTTGCCCCGGCCCTACGATATACAGAATCGCGTTGCCACTGCCGCTGCTTTGGATCGAAAACGCGGTACCGGCTTCGACGCTTTGTGGCAATGTCATATTCCCGTTTTGTGCGATCGCAAACTGCGTTACAGCGGCGATCATAACCGCGAGCGGAAATGCAAATCTAGACCTCATTGCTGACCGCCCGAGCTGTATGTAGTGGTGATTGCGCGCTCATTGCAGACTTTTCTTGCGATGTCTTCTGGAACGGGAATAGCAAATGAAACCGGCGTCTGTGGCAAAAGTGCGCGGTCGATATACTGATCCGCAACCCAGATCAATTGACCGGTCTTGTCATAGAAGGTTCCAAGAACGTGCGCGATATTTACAACCTGACCACTTTGATTCACGAGTTGCCCGGCCAATGTGGAGCCCGGAGCAGGATTAAATTTCTGATTTTCGATCTCGATGACTGGGTCTGCCGAAGCAGCGACCAGGCTCGATAGAGGTTCCATGTGAACGCTGCCTACATCGGCCAGGGCTACATTATGAAACGCAATGAAAAATGGCGTGACTTGCTTTGGTAAGAGAAGATGAGAGATCTTATCGAAGCTACCTTCGGTCGCGATTGCCGACCCATTTTTTGCCTGCAGGGTCGCTTTGACGGACACATAGGCCGGCACAACATCTTCATTGAGAAGTTCTCCCATGATGACGACTCCATCGCTACGTTCCACAGGATGCATGTCTACAATTCGGACGTGCGGTGATTCCACGTCCTGGGCGCCCCAATCATCCTCCGGCCCGCGATAAATCACATCCCAGCGCAAGTAATTTACAGGGATCACCTGCGGCGGTACTCGAGGCTCCTTGACCAGAGGCCATTCAGGCTCCCAGCGATCTCCGTTCTTTACGACACGTAGGGTGCGCGTATCCAGAAACGTTCCCACCACTGTCGACCAACGCAATCTCAGTTGAATCTGTGCGTCGGTGGAAGAAGCGTGGAGCGGGCGTAATTCAAAGTTATCCAAAGTAGCGTAGGTGCGAAGGCTGGGATAGCTTCCAGTTACGTCGCGCACAAACTCAGTTTGGGTGAGTTCAGCCTTGTTGCTGAGGCTTGAGTACGCCTTGTGCCAGGCTTGGCTGCCGATCTCCTGCGCCAGGTTCGTAACTGCTGCTTCGGGCGTAGAAGAGGGACGCAGCAAGCTGTTTCCACCAGCAAACGCTGCTGCCGATGGATTTGGCCATAGAGTGCCTGCAACGATCAACGCCAGCGTTGCAGCGGTGATGGCGGCGGCGAGTAAACGTCCTTTGTTCACGAGACCATCCTCCCTGGCACCAGGTCGTCATAGATGGGAGAGAATTGCGGCTCCTCACTTCTGTTGCGGCGCTTCTCCGGAATTAGAACGACCAGCATGGCTAATAGGCTGCTGCCGAAAGGAAGAGTACCCCACATGAGACCTTGCCAATGTGGAGGTATTTGAGGCGCGTTCACGGGCGTAGCTGGAGGCACACCGTCTTTACCCCATACAGTGATAGTTTTGTCTTCAAGATCATCGACGCGGCGCCAGCCGGCGAAGGACAAGAGCGGTTCGTAGTACGGATCCTTTAGAAATACCCACTTGAGTCCATAACGATCAGCATGATCCAAAGTTGCGCGCAACGCGTCAATTCCCGGCTTGCCGAAATATTTTGAACTGGTGAGTGCGCCGGCGCCGTGTTGGGTGAGTTCTGGCAACATACGTCCAGAGTTCCATTCTCCATCGACGCTGCTGGCATCTGTCAGAACTGCCAATCGCGCGATCTTGTTACCAAATCCCAGAGTGATATACCGGTAGTTATCGTGACCGTCACGATTCAGCCACGAGGCAACCGAATCCACCTTGAAATCCTCAGCGTCCGCTGGACGATAGGTTGCCCACGCGACGGCAAGTGCACAACTCAACGCAGCCGCAATAGTTAGACCCAAAGCCGCACGCATTCGATATCGGTCGACAAGTTCCGTGGCCAGGAGTCCGACAAAAGGCAGCGCAAGCAGAGTAGCCCAATAGCTGAAGCGCTCCATAGTCAGCACTTCGAACGCGCGGCCAAGCAAAAGATGACCCACTGGAGTCGTTCCACCTAGCCCCACTAAGAATGCCAGCCAGAAGCCAAGGAGCAACGGGCGAAGCCGAGCCGTCATTGAGCCTCGGAGCACAATGAACGGCAGTACCAGAATCAACGCTCCGTAGGGAATGACGAAGTAGTTGAGACCCCACTGAGGGCTCAAAATATAATTTGCGCGGCTGGGGTGCGGAATGGGAGCCTGCGTGACTGGATAGTGAATGAGTGCAATCCAAAACGGCAGAAGCACAGCGGCAATTGCGACGCCGACGACCACGGAGATAGCAACGGTCCGAACGACGAATGCCGGCGTTGACACCCTCTCGCCATCCTGGCGATCCAGAATTGCCAGCGCAAGAACAGGCACCGCGAAAAACAATGAGCCGAAGAGGAGCGTGGCATGATGGGCGGCGGCGGCCGCTGTGAAGAGCACGACGCCTTTGAGAAAAGAGCGCCAGCTGCCATACCGAACCCACTCGAAGAGATAGGGCAGAGCATTTAAGTAAAGTGGCGCGGCGGAAGTGGTGCCTAGCTGCCCCGCGGAATACACCAAAAAGCTTTCGGAGCCGAGAAAAACACTTGCCAGCGCAGCGAACGATGCAGCACGATCACTGACCCACAGCCGAGAAAATCGATAAACTCCGAGAGCCAGTAGCAATATGGCTGCGAACTGGACCGCCATATATGCCATATCCAGACCGGTAAGTCTGGATATCAGCGCTACCCATTGCTGCGGGAGCGGCGGATAGGTGGTCTGAGAAAAGCCTGCGTACCACTTAAGATTCCAAGGATCGAACCAATGGTGCACGTAGTGAGATGCGAAAAAGATATGAAAGTTTGTGTCGTACGATTTCAGCGGCAACTTCATGAGGAGAAGTGGCAGGTGAATCACGATTGCCGCCATGAAGATGAAGCTTAACGGAATGGCTCGTGTAGACGGTGGTACAGACTCGATGCGGTGCAAGGGTCCCTCTCGACTTGCATTCGATTCCGAAATCGTCAGACCGGGTTGCTTTTTTATCTTAGAAAGGTCGCACATCGCTCCGAGCCAACGCGAAGGACTTTTCGGGCATCGAAGCTCTCGATTAAACGTTTCTAGTTGAGCTAGTAGTCAAGAGCTAGTTGAACTAGTAGAGAACTAGTGCAAATTAGTTGAGAGACTACTTGTTGAATTAGATGTTTCCCGGTGACACACGTTGATTGCTAGATCTGAATTCCTGAAGATTGCATATTTATCCCTGCTAGTTGTCGCGCTTGCTTGCCCAATTCATGCGCAAACCTATCAGGTGGGGGATACTTCCGAAAAGCCCCAGACTAAATCCGGTCAAACATCCGCTCCGGGTCAGTCCTTAGGCTGGGGATCGAATATCCAAAATGCGCGCCTCGCGCAGGCCGCAGTATCAGCTTTGAAGCGCGGAGATCATGGGGCTGCTGTTGACTATGCTCAGCGCGCCGCCCAGGCCGCTCCCAACGATGCTCAGCTGTGGTTTCTGCTCGGCTACGCAGCGCGATTGGACGGCAAGCTCCAGTTGTCCGCCGATGCTTACGATCGCGGTCTTCACTTGAATCCATCAGCCTTGGACGGGCTCTCCGGTCTTGCGCAGACTTACAACGCAATGGGCCGTATTCCAGACGCCGAGCGTCTACTGAAACAGGTAGTGGCCGCCGATACGAGGCGCAGAGATGATGCGCTGTTGCTCGGAGATCTTTCCATGAGATCCGGCGACTACGCGGCTGCACTTGATTGGCTGGGCAGAGCAGAACGAATGCAGCCCGATGCTCGGTCGGAACTACTGATGGCTATCTCGTATCAGCGCCTCAAGCAAATGGATATGGCCAGCCGGTATCTCGAACTGGCTAAGCGGCGTGCGCCGGACAACCCTGATGTTCAGCGGTCGTTAGCAGGCTACTACCGTGAGATTGGAAACTATTCCGAAGCAATTGCCTCGTTAAGGTCAATCCGCAACCCTAAACCGGATGTATTGGCTGAACTTGCTTACACCTACCAGCTCGATGGCAAGCTGGATGACTCTGCAAAGCTATACGCGCAAGCTGCCAACGCGATGCCCAAAGACATGGGCTTACAGCTTTCAGCGGCACAGGCCCAAATCGCCGCAGGTTCCATAGAACATGCCAGCTCATTCCTTGAGCGTGCTGCAGGACTCGATGCCGACTATTACCGCTTGCATGCAATCCGCGGAGAAATTGCTCAACTCCAGGAACGCGACCGTGACGCCGTCCAGGAATACAGCGCCACACTGGCTCACTTACCCCAAGACCCGAGCGAGGGACCACTCTATGGCATTCAGGTGCATATGGATTTGATGGAACTTGAACAGGGGCTGAAGGAAGCAGGTGCTGCACACCATCAACTCGAAATAGCACAGACGCAAATCGGCGCACTGGATGACCGTGGACCCGGCAGACCGCAGTTTCTGCGCTTGAGAGCGCTGATCAAAATGAACGCAGGCAATCTCGATGGTGCGCTGGCTGATATGAAGGAAGCACTCGCTCTCAACGCACAGGATCCAAACAACCTCCAGCTCGATGGAGATCTGCTGATGAAGCTCGGTCGCACCGAGGACGCGATCGTAGTCTACAAACGGGTCCTCTCGAATGATCCAGCAAACCGCTTCGCGCTCACTTCGCTCGGTTATGCCTCACGCGCTGCGGGACGAGATCAGGAGGCAGCGAAGTATTTTCAGCGCCTGGCGCAGGCGTATCCGACGTTGTACGTGCCCTATCTCGCCCTCGGAGACATGTACACCGCTAACCGCGACTTCACAAGGGCTGAAACCACGTACAGCAAGGGATACGCCCTCGCTCCGGGGAATGCTTTGATTGTGGCTGGAGGAATGAATGCTGCCATCGAAGCCCATAACCTGGATGTGGCTGCAAATTGGTTGAGTCGAGTCACGGTTGGGATGCAGCAGGAACCGCAAGTCCTTCGCGAAAAGGAGCGGTACCTGAGTTTCAAAGGCAAGTACCAGGAGTCTGCTGATATTGGCCACGAAGCGATTAAAGTGCTGCCCACTGACAGGGACGTAGTCGTCTATCTAGGCTACGATCTGCTCAATCTCGAGAAATACGATGAGCTGCTACAGCTGACATCCAAGTACGACAAGGTCTTTCCGAAAGAACCTGATATTCCATTGCTGGCCGGCTATGTACACAAGCATGAAGGGCAATCTGAGCAGGCGCGACAGGATTTTACTGAAGCGCTGGATCGCGATCCCAATGTGGTTACGGCGTATGTGAACCGGGGATACATGCTCAACGATCTCCATCAGCCCCAGGCAGCCGCAGCAGATTTCGAATCGGCCCTCAAGCGGGAACCCAAAAACGGGGAGGCGCATCTGGGACTCGCCTATGCGAGCCTCGATCTGCATAAGCCTCAGGCAGCCCTGCGCCAGGCGCAGCTGGCTGAAGACGAGATGGGCGATTCGCAACACATACATTTAATTCGTGCGACCGCTTATGGGCGAGAGGGCATGCTGACCAAATCCGCCGATGAATATCGTGCGGCCTTGAAATTTACGACGAATGATGGAACGCTTCATTTCGCATTGGCGGGGACGCTATATTCGCAACGTCAGTATCATGACGCAATTGAAGAACTGCTGACCGCGCAAAAGCTTTCGCCAGACAATGCTTTCGTCTACGTGCTGCTGGCTCGTTCTT
>DATGAD010000084.1:0-8167 GCA_035313725.1 Alloacidobacterium sp.
TCAGACTCCGGAGCGAAGTCAGATACTTGCGGCTCTGGAAAGGGACCTGGCAACGAAGAAAGATCAGCTGAACCTGCTGATCTCTATGTTCCATGAGTTGCCGCGCATGTCCCGTTCGTACATTGTTCCGGTTTTCCGCAGCACTCGTCGGGAAATTGCCACGCTGCGTCGCCAGATACGCACGCTCCGCCACTACTAGGCGAGCTGCGCGGGCGTCAGCTCCAAATACTTCTTCATCTGATTCAGCAGGTTGCGCTCGGTAGCCTTGCGCTCGTCCGCTTTCAGATTCTCGCTCAAATCCAGCGCGTGCCGCAGAAGCTCTCTTGCCGCGTGCTCGGCGTCACGGGTCGCGGCTACGTCCGCGGCCAGGCTTAACGCTTCGATCGCTTCTTTCCATGAGCCGGCAGCCTCGTAGTGCTGGGCCAGTTCTGACGCAATGCTTGCCTCACTGCCGGCGAAGAGCGCCTTCAATCTCTCAGCGACCCGGCGATGCCGTTCGGCGCGACGAGCGGCCGGTTGCCGTGCATAGAGCGCCTCGCGAAAGAGCCCGTGGGCAAAAACATAGAAAGAAGACCGGGTTCCGTCGGGAAGCTCGTCCTGTCCGGCCGCATTCAATAGCCGTGTACGCCGGGCCAGCGAGGCATAGCCATCTTCCACATCCAGAACATCTTCCTTGAGCGCGGCTGCGGCAGCCCAGGCCGGAAAGATGGTGCCGACAATACTGCCCGCTTCAAGCAGACGGCGCTCGCTTTCGCTAAGCCGCCCCAGTTGCAGATCGATCATCCCCAGCAACCCGTCGGGGATTCCCAGTTCGATCTCGGCAAGCGGCGTGGCGAGATGCCATTTCCCGCCCCTGGACACCAGCAACTGCTGGTTGCGCAGGTGTTCAAAGGTCGCCGCCATGAATAGCGGATTGCCTTCAGAGTGCTGGTGCACAAAGCTGGCCAGCCCTCCCGGCAGGGTGTTCGTGTTGAGTTGCTGCAACAAATAGTCGGATACAGCCTTGCGGTTGAGCGGCCCAAGCACAATCTCGCAGCAGAGACGCCGAGTAAACAGATCTTCCTTGAGCCCCATCAGGGGATGCTGTCCATCGACCTCCGCCGGGCGGTAGGTGGCCACCACCATAAGCCGCGGATTGCCTCGCCTGCGTGCCAGGGCCGAGATCAGATCCAGCGTGGATGCGTCAGCCCAGTGCAGATCTTCAAGCACCAGCAGCAGGGGTTCGCTCTGCGCCAGAGATTCGACTGCTTCGCAGATTTCACCCAGCGCCGGGACGCGAGTCCCGCTCTCCGGATTCTTCCCAAACCAGCAGGGCAAGAGCCGCGCGAGAATCTCCTTCGCCTTTTCCTGATCGTTGAACTGGCCGAGCGCCTCGCGCACCGGATAGAAAGGCTCTTTGCCGCCAAAGCCTTCTACGCTCTGGCCGCGAACCATCCGCGCTCCGTCCTCGCTGCATGCGCGGGCACAGAAAGCGTCAATTAGCGTGGTCTTCCCACAGCCTGCATCTCCGGTCAGGAAGATAAGCTTGCGATTGCCTTTAGCCGCATGATCCAGATCGACTGTAAGTTTTTCGAGTTCGGCGTCGCGGCCAACGATGTGCAGTGCCTCCTCGCTCAACTCCGGCAGATCCTGCCTGACCGTTGTGACTTTGGAGAGGAAGCGATAGCCGCGCTTGGGAACAGTCTGGATAAACTGCGGTTCGTGGGGATCGTCGCCCAGCAGTTTGCGCAATTCCAGCACATAGGTGCGCAGCACCTGAGGCTGCACATAGGTTTCCGGCCACAGCGCGTCCAGAAGTTCGTCGTGTGTGACCAGCCGCTGTGGATTTTCAACCAGATAACGCAGAACGGCGAACGGCTTTGGTGCTAATGGGACCTGCTTTTCTTCGCACCACAGACATTCGTTTGCTGCGTCAAGCTGGAAGCAACCAAACCTCTTCATAGGGAAAAGTGCTGCCTTTGTCACCAGTAGACTTTTTACTGCCTGATCTGTTAGCAACCAGCGGGCCAGTAAGAACCAGAAAAAATAGATGATTCTGTTCAGCTTTCGCCGAACTAATTACCCGCAAATGTCCGGATTCGAACAACTGTGTCCGAATCCGGACTCTTCCTGCATCAGAGACTGAGCATACCCATCATTTCCGGCGCGTAACGCTCGCCTTGCGCTATATCCTTTGGAGCGATGGCGTTCAGAGCTGCCAGTTCTTCCTGAGTCAATTCGATTTCCGCCGCCGCCACATTTTCCTCAAGATAGCTGCGCCGCTTGGTACCTGGAATAGGAACGATGTCTTCACCCTGCGCCAGCACCCATGCCAGCGCGAGCTGCGATGCCTTTACCTTCCGCTGTTCCGCAAGCTCTTCAATCTTCGTAACCAGATCAAGATTCTTCTGGAAGTTTTCTCCCTGAAAGCGCGGGGAAGTGTGACGCCAGTCATCGGCGGCGAGGTCGGTTGGTTTGCGGATCTGGCCGGTCAGAAAGCCTCGTCCCAGAGGAGAGTACGCAACAAAGCCGATGCCCAGTTCCCGCACCGTAGGAAGTATTTCATCTTCGGCCTCGCGGCTCCAGAGCGAATACTCTGTCTGCAAGGCTGAAATCGGATGTACGGCATGGGCGCGGCGGATCGTCTGCGCACCGGCTTCAGAAAGTCCCAGGTAGCGAACCTTTCCCGCTTTCACCAGCTCCGCCATCGCGCCTACGGTCTCTTCAATCGGAGTCCTGGGATCAACCCGGTGCTGATAATACAAGTCGATTGTGTCGATGCCGAGACGCCTCAGGCTGGCATCACAGGCAGAGCGGACGTACTCTGGCTTCCCGTTTACGCTTCTGGAGCCATCAGCATTCACCGCAATGGCGAATTTCGTCGCGATGACCACCTTGTCCCGATGCGGCTTCAGTGTGCGTCCCACCAGTTCTTCGTTGGTGTGCGGGCCGTACACATCGGCGGTGTCGAAGAAGTCAATTCCAAGGTCGAGCGCCCGGTGAAGCGTGGCGACAGATTCCGATTCGTCACGGGGTCCGTAAAATGCGGACATCCCCATGCAACCCAGTCCAAGAGCCGAAACCGTAAGACCCTGCGTGCCTAGTTTGCGCTGCTGCATCTACTGCTCCCTAGGTGTATCAGATTCATGCTGCGGAATGAGGATGCGAAAGGGTGAACAGCGTGGATTACGCGGCGAAACATACATTTTCTCGCGATGAACAGTGCTTTTCGTTGGACGAAAGAAAAGCTGGTTGGCATCGCGCCAATCCAGCCTTCAGGTCTTGATTTGGCTGAGGTCTACTTCAGGCCCTTGTCCAGGCGGTAGAGCAGGCCGACGGAAATCGTAAATTGATCCTTGAGTCCGGCGCTTCCGAAATCGGTGAGAGTCGCGTCCGGCGAGATACGGAAGACAAGGCGGGGCGAGCGGTTCAGATCGATCGAGCCACCGAAGGCGCTCCCAAATGCGAACTGATTGCTGAACAGGCCCAGTGCACCGGGTGGCACCCCGCTGAGGTCTTTTTCGAAGTTTCCATACGCGCCGCCTACCAGGGCGTGCAGCATGATGGAGCCGTGCTCGTTGCTGAGGCCGCGATATTCCGGCCCAACCAGAAACATGTGCTCGCTGACAAAAGGCCCGGTGATGCCATAAGGGTTCGGCACCACGCCGGAGGTCCCGTAGTATCCGCGGACGTTCCCAGCGACGGCCCAGCGCGGTTTAAGGAAGCGCGCCGCCTGAATGTCGAAACCGCCAAGGTTTGCGCCCTGTAGCAGAGTAGGCCCCGCGTTAAAGTGCGAATACGCGAAGCCGCCGTACAGCTCCCACTTGTAGTCGTATCTCACGCCGGCGAGCGCGCTGGAGGGCGCATTGCTGAGCGGCACGTTGGTGCTTCGCGGCTGTTGCGGGGTTTGCAATTGTGGCGGAGTTTGCGACTGTGCGCGGCAGCTGGCACAGAAAATCAAAGTGGCGATTGCAACAAATGCCAGACAGGAAAAACGCGTGCTTCTCAAAAGAAAAAGACCTCCACAAATCCGGGCAACGGAACATTCCTTTAGACTTCCCGTAAAACTTAAAGATACATGGCCAAGCGCTGTTCTGTCAGATGGCAGCATGCCAAACTAGGACATGCTGCTACGGCCAGCCGAACCCGACGACGCCATCCACGTAGCTCGTGTGCACATCCGGTCGTGGCAGGTGGCGTATCGAACGCTTCTTCCTGAAGACTTTCTCAATCAACTTCGCCCCGAAGATCGAGCGCAAAGGTATGATTTCGCGAGCCACGATCCCCAAAAGCCGTGGACGATTGTAGCGGTCGAGGACGGGTTGATCCGCGGGTTTGCCACTACATCGCCTTCGCGCGATCCGGATCTGCCGAACCACGGAGAGTTGTGTGGCTTCTATGTCGATCCGGAACAGTGGGGCCGGGGTATTGGCCTCGACCTTATGTCGGCTGCTCGTGCACGCCTTTTCGGACTTGGATTTGAGAATGCTCTGCTCTGGGTCCTGGCGAATAACGTTCGAGCAGAGCGCTTTTATCAAATCGACCGATGGGTCCCCGATGGCCTCCACCGGACAGCGTCGATGTGGGGGATAACGGTGAATGAAATCCGTTATCAGCGAGGGCTTGCAGCACAACAATCCCCGTCCGAATATTCGGGCGAAA
Source organism: Alloacidobacterium sp. (assembly GCA_035313725.1). Taxonomy (GTDB): domain Bacteria; phylum Acidobacteriota; class Terriglobia; order Terriglobales; family Acidobacteriaceae; genus Alloacidobacterium. The sequence continues at coordinate 4,642 of DATGAD010000084.1, forward strand.
AGCGGATAGTCTAAAAACAGGATGTCTATAAGAGAAGAACTCGCAAGTAAGACCTTTGATTCTCTGGACGGCATGATGGAGGCCTATGCCAAAGAGGCGGTGAGGATCGCCTCAATCGAGCATGGCAGAAAGCTCGACTATTCCACGGACTCGCTTGAAGGGCTCGAATCCATTCTTGAAGCGCTGACTCCCGCATCGGAGGGCGACCTGGAATGGCTGACGAAATTGTGGGGCAGCTATTTTGGCGAAGTCTTCCGCCGCCGCTACACCGCGGACTGGACGATGAGCGAATATCCCGGCGGCAAGTTTGCCGTCCCCACGCTCGAAATCGGTGGCTCGCGCATCTATCCGCTGCTCAAAGTGCATCGTCGCCTGACTCTGGGCACCTCGGAGGATCTGGTCAGTTTTGCCGAGATGGCCCGGAAACGCCTCGATGCCGTACACCCACAGACAAATTAACCACGTACTCAAAATGGAGTTTCGCCCCGAGCGGTTGCTCTGTGCGACAATAACTGAAACGGAGGAAATTCCCGCGCGCGTGTGCCGGGAGATATCCCACTATGCTCGATAATCTGTTTACACCGACGCATTTACTCATCATTCTCGTCATCGCGCTGTTGATCTTTGGACCGCGTAAACTGCCTGAGCTCGGCAAAGGCCTGGGCGAAGGGCTCCGCGGCTTCAAGGATGGCATCAAAGGCGGTAACAGCGATGCCGCAAAGACCGAACCGGTAGCGAAGACAGAAGTAACACCGCAGCCGAAATGATTTCAGGGACTGCGCCGTTCAGCCTGTTGTAGCGCATAGCGCTCCTCTTTGAACGGCCAGTTCCCGGAGAAAGCATGCCTGGACGGCCCCCCTCAAGCCCGTATCTGGTTAAGCCTCATCAAAAAGTAAAACTCTCCCATTTCCCCACCGCTGATACCGGACGCTATCGGAACAAGGAAGAAGCCGCAGCCGATCTTGAGCAGCATCGTCAGAGACTCGACGAGTTGCAGGAGCTGCTCACAGCCGATTGCCGTCATGCCGTTCTCATTGTGCTGCAGGGTATGGACGCGGCGGGAAAAGACGGCACGATCCGCCACATCTTTACCGGCGTAAACCCGCAAGCCTGCGATGTAACTCCGTTCAAAGTGCCTACTCCGCTCGAATTGAAGCACGATTTTCTATGGCGTGCGCATCGCGCGGTGCCACAACACGGAATGATCGGCATTTTCAACCGCTCGCACTATGAAGATGTGCTGGTGACGCGAGTACACAAACTCGTTTCAGACGACGTCGTGAAAGCGCGCTTCAGCCAGATCGTCGATTTCGAAAGAACGCTGGCCGAGAACAACATCACCATCCTGAAGTTTTTCCTCCACATCAGCCGCGAAGAACAGACACGCCGCCTCGCCGAGCGCCTCGCAGACAAAGACAAACAGTGGAAACTCAGCGAAGCAGACTTTGCCGAGCGCGGCTACTGGCCGCAATACACGAAGGCCTATCAGGACGCGATCGAGAACACCAGCCGCAAGCATGCGCCCTGGTTCATCATTCCCGCCGACCACAAGTGGTATCGCAATGTGGCCATTTCGGAAATCCTCGTCGACACAATCAGCAAGCTCAAGATGAAATATCCCAAGCCGGACTTCGATCCCAGCAAAGTCAAGCTTTAGGCCCCGCTATCCGCGATAAACAATGCGGCCTTCGCTGATCGTTGCGATCACAGCGCCGAGCATCGTCCAGCCGTCGAAAGGCGTATTCCTCGATTTCGATTTCGATGCCGAAGCTTGAAACGTCCACTGCTTTTTCGGATCGAAGATAACGACGTCGGCGAAAGATCCTACCGCGAGGCTCCCACGCCCCTTCAGGTTCAGTACAGACGCGGGCTGCGTGCTCAGCAAGGAAATGATGCGACTCAACGGCAGCTTATGTTTGCCGTGCAATACAGCCATCGTCAGTCCCAGCGCCGTTTCAAGGCCAGTGATGCCGTTGGGCGAGCGTTCAAACTCCTGCTCCTTCTCGTGCGCGGCATGCGGAGCATGATCGGTGGCGATGGAATCGACGGCACCTTCGATGATGCCGTCGAGCATTGCCTGGCGATCCGCCTCCGAACGCAGCGGCGGATTCATCTTGGCGTGCGTGTTGTAATCGGCCACAGCTTCTTCGTTGAGAACAAAATGATGCGGGGCCACTTCGCAGGTAACGTGCAGTCCATTGCGCCGCGCGCTCTTGACCGCTTCGAGGGCCTTGGCTGTCGACAGATGGGCAACATGAAGATGAGCGCGTCCGTTTTTCATCTCTGAGAGCAGGCGAATATCGCGCTCTACCAGATTTGATTCAGCCTCGACTGGCATGCCGCGCAGTCCGAGCCTGAAGGCAAGCGCGCCAGCATTCATCGAGCAGCCGCCGGTCATGCGCGTATCTTCGGCGTGCTGAATAACGGGCAGCCCGGCGCGCGCCGCAGCCGCCAGCGTCTGGCGCATGATCGAATCGCCGAGGATCGGCTTGCCGTCGTCGGTCACGCCTACCGCGCCCGCAGCTTTGAGCGCGCCATACTCCGTCAGCGCTTCGCCCATGCTGCCCCGCGTCGCCGCTGCGATAGGAAAGACGCGAATCTGCGCGCCGCGTTCGGGAGATTGCATCCAGCGCGTCGTCTCCGGCGAATCGTTCACCGGGATCGTGTTGGGCATGGCGCAGACTGCGGTGAAGCCGCCTGCGGCCGCCGCCGCGGTACCCGAAGCAATCGTCTCTTTATAGCCCTGTCCCGGCTCACGCAGATGCACGTGAATGTCGACGAGGCCGGGCGCAACTACGAGCCCCTTCGCGTCGATGACTTCGGCAGCTTCCTGCTTCGCAGCGCCGTTGAGCTTCCCCGGCGCCTCGATGGCAGAGACACGGCCATCCTTGAGCAGCAGATCGCGATCAGCGTCGAGGCCGGAGGCCGGATCGATAACACGCCCTCCGCGAATGAGAATCGCCTTCATTTGCGTTTTCCTTTCGACGCTGCGCGGCCCGACGCCTGGGAAGTGAGCGCTCGCACCAGCAGCGCCATGCGAATCGCAACGCCATGCCGCACCTGCTCGGCGATAGCAGATTGCGGGCCATCGGCGACTTCGCTCGTGATCTCAAGTCCGCGAATGATCGGGCCGGGATGTAGAACAAGAGCCTCAGGTGCATGCGCCGCGAGACGCTCTGAGTTCGCTTGGTAGCGCACTTTGTACTCTTCGAGATCGAGGTTCAATCCAGCCAGACGCTCCGCCTGAATGCGCAGCATCATGACGACCTGCGATTGCTTGAGAGCCTTGTCGAAATCACGCTCAATAGCGATGCCGGGACCGGCGGATGCAGCTGTTTCCGGCAGCAACGCCTGCGGGCCGGAGAGCAGTACGCGCGCTCCGAGACGCGGCAGCAGCAGCATATTCGACCGCGCAACGCGGCTGTGAAAGATGTCGCCGCAGATCGTAATCGTCACGCCTTTCAGTGTCGTTTCAGAAACAGGCGCGGGTTTGCTTCCGCGCAGATGCGTAAGGATCGTTCGCAGA
>DATGAD010000085.1:0-9260 GCA_035313725.1 Alloacidobacterium sp.
GGCTTTCTTAAGCAGCGCTTTCATGAGGCAGTTCTCTTTCATTGGGAGCTTGCTGAAACGGAGACCCATTCACTCGTGCCGGCGGTGGTTTCGCTGCGGCCCTTTTGCGGAATCATGGGAGTCGCTCCTGCGGAACGGGGCGAGTTTCGTACGCGAGCACCGGGCGCATTTGGCGGCAATATGGATGTGCGTGAATTATGCGCTGGCGCAACTTTGTACCTGCCTGTGCAGCAGCCCGGTGCGCTGTTTTCCTGTGGTGACGCCCACGCGGCGCAGGGTGATGGCGAGGTTTGCATCAACGGCATCGAATGTCCGGCGGATGTGACGCTGCGGTTCCGGTTGCATAAGGGGCAATCGCTGGGTGGACCGCTGGTGGAATCAGCGAAAATGTATGCGAGCGAGGATCCCGGAAGCTGGGTGGTAGTGGAGTCGGCGACGGATGCTTTGGAGGCAGCGCGCGGCGCTACCAATCGCATGATTGATCTTCTGGCTGAACGCTGGAGTATGAAGCCGGTGCATGCATATCTGTTGTGCAGCGTGGCGATGAAGCTGCAATTGAGCCAAGTAGTGAACGAGCCGATGATTACCGTCGCGGCGGCCATCTCGAAGAGCGTCCTGCCACTTCGGTCATTGTTCTAAATTGCGCGGTGTTGTGTCTGTCTCCACTCGGAGGATAGCTGAATGGTAGTAAACGATCCGGAAACAGTTGCAGAACTGCGGGCGCTCTATCCACGCTATGAGGAAGCCCTGGTGAACAATGACGTGGAAGGGTTAACGCGGATGTTCTGGGCATCGCCGCTGGCTATTCGGTTTGGCGCGGGCGAGAATTTGTATGGGGTAGAGCAAATCGAGGCGTTTCGCAAGAGTCGTCCTGCAATTAACCTTGCCCGGCGGATTGTCCGCTTGGAGATCGTGACCTTTGGCATTAACTTTGGCAGCGTGACATTGGAGTTCGAGCGCGACGCCGCGGGCGGGCCCATTGTTAGAGGGCGGCAAAGTCAGGTGTGGGTGCGGTTCGACGAGGGGTGGAGAATTGTGTCGGCACATGTGTCCACCCTGCCGGTGAAGTAGCAGATACACTAGAGCGCGTCTTATGCAGAGATCATGACTTCGAGGGTTTCCATAGGCGCTTTGGATAGCCTATCAGCCAGTTCACTTGAAGATTTGAAACGGGTGCCAGAAACGAAGCGCGCTTGGAGAGCAAAGCGCATCTCCGGTTCACGTAAAGGATACGGTAAAAGCCTGAAACTGCGTTCGCTTATTCTCTCAACTTTGACTTCCTGAGCCGCGCCTTGCAGCGTCCGCAGCGGATGCAATAGAGTCGCGCGTCTATCAAAATCAACACAACTTAGAAGAGAAAGATTGTCCGTTGCCTGCAGCAGGCGGAAGTTTTCCAAAAGGGCGATGTCGAGTTGTTCGGAAGAGAATGCAGCAGTGTCCAGTAATCGCCGGCGCAACTCGCTTTGCAGAATCAGTTGCTCCACGAGGAAGTTGTCCAGCATGGGCAGCTCATCAAGACGGATGGTGCTGCGGTCTGCGCGTTCTGAAAGCAGATTGTGCGTGTGCATCGAGATGAGGATGGCAGCAAACGCATCTTCTTCGGACATCGCGAGTACGGCATTGCGGCGAACGGCAAGATAGTCTTCGAGATCGATTTCTTCGAAGGCGGAGTATTTGCCAACCAATTCAGTGGAGAATGCTGCTGGCTTTCCCTCGCGTGTGATCGTCGGTGCGGCGTCACGAGTCAGCCAGCCGTCGTCATGCTGATAGATACCACGAAGCACATGCGCGCGCGGCTCGGGCGCTGCGAAAACAGCGTTGCCCCACGCAGAGGCAAATTCGCCCGCAAGATGTGCGTGATCCGGATGGGTTATCAGCCACCAGCCGTCGGGAGTTGCGAGACGAAGCATTGTTGTCTGAGCTCCTTATGTCTGACAGAATGTCAGGATTCGCTGCCTTCTGGGCGTGCTGACTCGTGCCACTTGTGAAGAAACAGCCACTCGAAAAACATGACGGTAAAGAAAAATGAAAATCCGAGTATCGTTGCGGCAAAAACCAGAGCGAAAAGATAATCGGTCTGGAGTTGCGCCATGGCATACAGGATAGAGTAACCAAGGCCCCCTTGGCCGACGCGCGTGGACCCAGCAAACAGCTCACCTGTAATGGCGCCGATGACTGCGATGCCGCTGGAGATGCGGATGCCCACGAAGAGATAGGGAAGCGAGTGGGGAAGTCGCAGCTTGCGCAGAATCTGTCCCTGCGAAGCGTTGTGCATCAGGAAGAGTTGCAGAAGGTTAGTGTCAACGCTAATGAGCCCTTGTGTGGCATTCGCGATGATGGGCGCGAGGCAGATGATAAATGTGACGAGAGCGACGGCGAAGAGTCCCTGGCCGGCCCACATAAGTATCAACGGCGCAATTGCGACGATGGGGACTGTTTGCAGAAGAATCGTGTAAGGGAAGAGCATTCGCCTGAGCCATGGCAGCCGCGCGAAAATGAGCGCGATGAGCAGGCCCCCGACAATACTCCCGAGAAGGCCGGCGGCAGCAGCTTCTCCAGAAATCCAGAACGAGGCCCACAGTTCGGGGAAACGGGTCGCGATGGCGCGGCCAACGTTTATCGGCGGAGGCAGCATATAGGGCGGAATATGTAGTGCCAAGACTGCGGCCTGCCACACAAGAAGCAACGCAGCAAAAACGATAGCGGCATTGGCGGCGAGCTGCAGTTTCTTCTTCATGCTCTGTGCGCCTCGCGCAGTAGACGGGATGCCTGATTGACGAGTGTGTCGAATTCGACGGTTTCGCGAAGGTTGGCCGTCCTCGGATACGGCAAATCAATTGAGATTGTATGCGCGATGCGGCCGGGGTGCGGTGATAGGATGACGACGCGCGATGAAAGGAAGACGGCTTCAGCGACGGAATGCGTGACGAAGAGCACGGTCCAGTTGCCAGCTTCGCGCAGCCGCAGAATTTCTTCATTCATACGGTCGCGATTGATCTCATCGAGCGCGGCAAACGGCTCGTCCATGAGCAGAAGACGGGGCTTTGTAGCGAGCGCGCGTGCGATGGAGACGCGCATCTTCTGGCCGCCCGAAAGTGCTCTGGGATAGCTCTGAGCTACGTCGGTAAGTCCTACCAACTCGAGGAGTCTACCTGTGGTTTGAAGAGCATCTTCCCGCGAGCGAGCTTCCAGTTCGAGTGCGAGTGCGACATTGCGTTCAACGTTGCGCCACGGGAGGAGCGTCGCTTCCTGAAAGACGAAGGAGACCAGTCGACGAGCGTTCTTAGGCTCCAGACCGTTTACTTGTATCTGGCCGGAGGTGATGGGCTCCAGGCCCGCGACGAGCTTGAGCATCGTAGACTTGCCGCAGCCGGATGGACCGAGTAGCGTCACGAACTCGCCGCGCTCGATCATCAAGTCGATACCTTGAAGCACATGCGGGTCTACAGCGCGAAAACGCTTCGTCACGTCGCGGAAAACGATCTCGGGAATCGTACTCATGCGATTACAGGAAGATAAAAGGCTGAAGGGTGCTCGTTATCATGGTGAACGAGGTGCGTTGAGCGGCTCCAATTAAAGGGAGTCATCTCGCGAGGTGCTGTGTCGTTGCCTGGATTACGGTCGTACAGCGGAAATGCGCAGCCTGCGATTTCCAGCCGCAGCCGTTCTCCAGCGTTGAACATGCAGGATGTGGGTTCGAGTTGAAACTCCCAGAGATGGACTGCGTCGGCCCTGTATTTGCTACCGAAGAGGAATGAGGAGCGGGCGATACCTATTGAAATGAATTCGGCTCGGCCCGAAGGAAGCACACGGACGAGTTTGGCGGTAAGGTCGGCGGAAGGAGAAGAGGTCGCGGCGTAAACGGCGACACGTGGGGCTCCGAAGATGTGCACCGGTTCGGTCAATGGCTCCGTTGTGTAGACGAGCACATTGTTGCCTGCTTCGATTGCAGTTTGGTCGAAAAGCCCTGGCAGCGATTGAGGTCCTCCAGGAGACGCAACGGGTACTTCGGGATCGTAGACGAAAAAGTCAGGGGGCTCCGCTTGGTCGGGTTTCAGACCAGTCAGAATGCCGTCGCCTTTTAGCGACTGAGCGCGTCCCTGGCTATGAAGGAAAAGCGCGACTTCAGATTTTGCCTGCCAATCATCAGCCTCGTGCCAGGCGTTCAATCCCAAAACGAAGTGACGCACGTGAGGTTCATCAGTCCATGTGCCAGCGTCTTTCAGCCAGTGATCAAACCAGCGAAGGAGCATTGAGTCGGTGTCAAAAAATGCTTGTGGGCCGAAGCTGCCATCACCTGCCCGATCGCTCCATGGAATGTGTACCCAGGGACCCGCCAGGAGATATTGATGCTGGCGTGCGTGCTCGGAAGCCGCGCTTCGCCGCAGGAGATCAAATCCCCGAATGCTGCCTTCGAGATATGTGTCATACCAGCCTGATATGTGGAGAGCAGGAACCTCGATGCAATGCGCCTTCTGGCTGACATCCATCGTGGACCAGTATTCGCTCGGTGCAGAGTGCGCGAACCAGTCGCGGACGTATGATGGCAACGCAGGATCTGCGATCGCTGGATGCCCGCCATAAGGCAAGTGCATGGCCTGCGACCTGACATTGAGCCACGCGGTTTCCAAGCGCTCACTCGCCTCGTGCAGTCCAAGTCGACGTGCATCTTCCTTGAGCATCTGCAGTCCCCAGCCCATTGAGGACGAGAGTCGCAGCGCACCGTTGTGATAGAACCATCCGGCAAAAAGATCGCAGGCTGTCATCGCGGGCGCAATACATTCGAGACCTTCGGGCCGCTCGGCCGCAGCCAGTAGTTGCGTCGCCCCCTGATAGGAGAAGCCGTACATTCCGATGCGGCCGTTCGCTTCCGGACGCGTTCGCAGCCATGCGATCGTCTCTGCCCCATCGCGTCCTTCATGGCGAAACGGATAAAAGGAGCCATCGGAGCCGCCTCGACCGCGCACGTCTTGAATGACAACGTTATAACCGTGACGGGCAAACCATGCGGGATGTGCGTAGACGACTGTAGATGCAATATCGCGTCCATAAGGCTGGCGCATCAGCAGCGTGGGTTGAGGACCGTAACCGGGGGGATAGTAGTGATCGGAGACGAGCGTTGTTCCGTCGGACAGTCGAAAGCTAACCCCGCGTTCAAGCGTGACACCTCCACCGTAGTCGATGAGTGCTGAGCCTGTAGAATGACCGCTCACGCCTTGGCTTCACCCCCGGCGGATTGGTTGGGCTCGCGAAATTCAAGGATCTCGAGCAAGACTGCGGCGATTCTGTTGGCTGCTGCATTGAGCCAGCGCTCGCCATTCTCAGCAGTGGCGGGGCGAGGGTCACCCATCACACCGCTTGCGGCGATGTCGCGGGTGAGCCAGGCGAAGTTTGCCGCGCCGTTTTCAGGGGCGAGCAGCGGCTTGTCGTCAATCGACGCGATGTAGTTGGCGGTGTAGGCCGAGGTATCGACGAGTGTCGGTGTGGTCGCGAGAAGAAATGCAGTCTCAAGCTCTCCGGCGTGGAAGCCGTAGGCGCGCTCCTGCGGGTTGAGTCCTTCAAAAGTTGCACCCGCCGATCCGAAGATCGTGAAGGTGCGCAAACCGAATTCGGCGCGAAGGTCGCGTGCCATTACATCCACGAGCGAGCTGTTGCCGCCATGTGTATTGAAGATCGCGACGCGACGGATGCCTGCAGCAGCGAGGCTCGCGCCTAAGTCCCGCAATACCGCGATGAAGGTAGAGGAAGAGACTGACAGCGTACCGGGGAAGCCGAGATGCTCGTTGCTCTTGCCATAGCAGACCGGGGGCAGAGCGTAAACAGGCGCGTCTGCTGGAAGAAGATCGAGCGCGCGGCCTAGCAACTCGTTGTTGATTAGCGTGTCAGTCGCGAGCGGAAGGTGTGGACCATGCTGTTCTATTGCAGCAGTCGGCAGAATGAGGAGCGTGCGGTCGCGTGGAAGAGCATCGACCTGCTTCCAGTTCAGGTAAGCAAAGTTGCGGTTATCAGCAATGCGGGTCCTCATGCCAGGGATTCCTCTGTAGAGTGCTCCTCCGTCCGGTGAAACGTGGCCATCTTCCCCGGGTTGAGCAGACCCTTCGGGTCATAGAGATACTTCGCCTGAAGCTGCACGTTGTCCGCGCGATATCGGCCACCGCCCTCTATATAATTGACGTGCGGGTTCGCCACAAATACACCGTTGGCACGGCAAGTTTCGATCATTTCGTTAAGGAATTCCGGAGTGCGAAAACGGACGACCGGTATCGCACCGGCAAAGACCGTCCCCGCGCCGTTCTTCATCCATTCAATGTGGTGCAGAAAATCATCGCCGAAGAGGTGCTTGAGAAGTGCAAGCTGCTCCCACGCACGAGCCGGATCGGTGTCAAAGCCGCATTGCAGGTAGGTCCATGCAGGGTCGGTCTTCATTGCCCAGAGCGTGGTGTGGTTCCAGGTGTAGTCCGAAAGAAGCGGCGATGAACGCAACCCGGCATAGGGCGCGCAGAAAGTTACCTCGCCTCCAGCGGCAATCGCGAAGCTTTTCAGTTGCTCAGATTGAGAGTTTGCGATGAGCAGAAAGACTGATGTTGCGCCCTCGCGCGTGATGTTTCGGACAGGAGAGAAGAACGAAGGAATTGGCCACTCAAAGGCGGTGACGAGACGCTTCGTCCACTCTGGATTGGTAGCGACCGCGGTGCCAAAATCGAAGGCCGCGTCTAAGTTCGGGAAACAGACGGCGCATTGCGCCCATTCAACGGCCGGCGTCAGAGCGAGCCAGATACGGGTCATCACGCTGTTGGTGCCCCAGGCATGCAGGATTCCGTGCACATCGTCGCCTTCGTGCATCAGAATTCGGGGCTCGGACTCCATGGTTACGGCTTCAAAGGCCCGCACAGTGTTGAAGTCACGAAGACCGCCGTGTGCGACCGAGCCGATTCCGCCTGATCCTCCGCCGAGAAAGCCGCCAACGGTCGCCTTGACGATGGTGGAAGGATAACAACGCAGCTCCCAGCCAGATTTACGCGCCGTCGATTCGAGCATGCCGAGGCGGACGCCGGGCTGGCAGATAGCGACGCCATCGGCAGTGATGGCCTCAATCTGGTCCATCCGTGCAAGGTCGAGAACCACGCCGCCATGTAATGGCACGGCCTGGCCATAATTTCCGGTTCCGGCGCCGCGAACCGTAACGGGTACATCCAGCGAGTAGCAGAGGCGAAGCACGGCACAGATTTCTTTTGCAGACACTGGCTGAACCGCCACATCGGCGAATTTGCCGTCGAGAAGCGGACGAAGCACAGGCGAGTACCAATAGAAATCTCGGGAGAGGCGCTCCACGACGGAGGGTTGCGTGATGACGCGAGACGGGTCGCCGAGCACTTCGGCCAACTGCGTTGCGAGCTCCAATCGGTTGCTTCCTTTCAGAACTGTTTTGCTCAACAGGTGAGCACGACTTCTATGTGGTTACGGATAATTCTCTGGCAGTGCTCCAAGTCTTAAAGGCTTCCTGCATCTTCGGGTGGGTAAAAAGAGTCAGGCATTCATCGCGACAGACTGGCCCAGTGACGACGGTTGCGCTCATATCAGACCGCTCGGCGATCTCGGTTGCGGGAATACGGATCTGGCGACAGAAGCGGTTAGCATCAGCAATCGTAACGCCGTAAACGACACGATCCAGCCCGGCCCAGAGGGCGTTCGCCATGCACATGGGGCATGGTTCGCAAGTGGAGTAGAGCGTATATCCCTTTAACGAATAGGAGCCAAGTTTACGGCAGGCGCGCCTGACAGTATGCAATTCGGCGTGTGCGCTGGGATCATTCTGAGGAGCCACGGCATTCAGTGCCCTCATCAGGCGTTCGCCGCTGGTACTGTCCATAATTTCGGCTGCAAACGGTACCGGATGAGAGGTTGCAAGGGTACGCGCGGTCCAACGCGCGAGAGCCGCCATGCGCTGCTGATCGAGCTGGAACATCAAACCAGATGAGTCTGATTCGCTGCGAGCTGCCATAGTTGAAATTAGCACACGAATCCGTCTTTTCAATGGCGATTCCTCGTGTGGCTATTCCTCAAACTCAGGTCTGCATAGAATGCACGTATGCCACTGAGTTCTGAAACGGCTTTTTCTATCTGCGATCTACGCGAGCAATACAGGACAAGCCGGGCGAAACCGCGCGAGGTGGTGGAAGCGGCTCTCAAGCAGGCCAACTCAAACGCCGGAAGGAACGTGTATCTCGCACGGGACGAAGCCTGGACGCAGCACGAGACCGAGGAATTACTGGCGAACGCGCCGCCAAGCTCAGAGGCATTCGAAAGTCGACCTCTTTGGGGAATTCCGATTTCGTTGAAGGACTGTTTCGACCTGGAAGGATTTGTCACGACTTGTGGATCGCAATTTCTAGGCGGCTCTCGTGCTCCCGCAACTGCTCATTCGGCGGTTACATCCAGGCTCAGAAATGTTGGCGCGGTCATCACCGGAAAGACGCACCTACATCAGCTTACATATGGCATTACCGGTGAGAACCGTGATTTTGGTGACTGCCTTCAGCCTGCTGATCCAAAGTTACTGACAGGCGGATCATCGAGCGGCGCTGCGGCGAGCGTCCAGGAAGGCTCCGCGATGGCGGCGATTGGCACCGATACAGGTGGGTCCATCCGCGTGCCTGCCTCGCTATGCGGGCTGGTTGGGTATCGTGGATCGGTCACCCTGGGCACTCTGGATGGATTTGATCTTTGGCGCGGCGGTGAGCATCTTGCTCTGAGCTTCGACACGCTTGGATGGCTGTACCGTGATCTCGGCGACGGGCCGTTGCTAGGAGAGGCTTTGTTTGGTCTTCCACAAGCGGTAGCGCCCGATCTGCAGGGACTTCGCGTAGGACTTGCGGATGCGACTTTCCTACATGACTGCGAGGATGAGGTGTTGGGCGCTCTCGAAGAGTGGAAGGCTCGGTTTCAGCGGCTGGGAGCGCAGGTTGCATCCTTCGATACGAGCATTTGGCGTGATGCGATGGAGTTGTATGTGCCGCTGCAGGCAAGCGAGGCGGCCGCACTGCACCCGGAACCGCGCGACGGCTTTGAGCCGATCATTGCTGAAAGACTGCGGTGGGGATCTTCGATTGACTCGGATGAACTGGCCGAACTGCGGAAGAGGCTTACCAGCTTCCGGCAGGAAAGCGAGCGGCAACTGGAGGCTTTCGACGTTCTTTTGCTGCCGTGTTGTCCCACGACGGAATTGCGCGCAGGCGAGGACCATTCAAGGGCGCGATTGA
>DATGAD010000086.1:0-6947 GCA_035313725.1 Alloacidobacterium sp.
TGTTTCTGCCCATTCATCTTCACGGTTACCGCACCGCCTCCAGACGAAGCTTCGACGATCGTCTGGCCAAGCTTTTCCTGCATTTGTTCCTGCATTTGCTTGGCCTGCGCCAGCATTTCCTGCATCTTTAACGGATTGAACATTCAAACCTCATCTAGAACCTCGTCATCCTGAGCGAAGCGAGGGATCTGCTTTTTCGCTTCGACCGCAGCCCTCACTTCTTATCCCGCAAATCCAGAACGCTGCGTACCTCAGCCCCAAACAAATCCATAGCCTGCTTCACCAGGGGATTCTCCAACGCTGCCGCCTGCACCGACCCGCTCACAACTCTCGGCTTGGAATCAGGGTTGACCGCTCCATTTTCCCCAGGGACAACAACCAACTTCTGAGATGCGCCCAACGCCCGCAACGCGTTCTTGACGATCTTCTCTGCCTCGATATTCATCGTCAGTCCCAGCATTGTCTTCTTGATGCCGACTTCGACCCGGATCGTATCGCCTTCCATGGACCAGTTGCCGCCGTTCAGCAGCACCGCCGCAGTATTATGGCCGGCACTATCCAGCGCCCCAACAACCGCCTCACGAATCCGGTCCAGATCAATTGAGGGGTCATCGGCTGGGTCAGACTTGGCTTCAGCCACAATCTCGGGAGCGAGCGCCAGCGCACCGTTCGTCGCTTCTACCGGAGAGTCAACCGTAACCGACCCCGGAGCCTTGGCCGACGCTGTTTCCACCGCTCGCGCCGTCACCTCCAGCGGGGTCAATGTCCTTACAGCAGGAATTGGCGCAGCAACTGGCTCAACGGCAATTTCCATCAGCGGCGCGCCCGCAGATTCACCCGTAATCTTTCGATTCCGGTCAGCTTCAAAGGGAGAAAACGCCGCCTTTGCCGGTTCAGGAGCGCGTACAGGTGCGGCAGTCCGGACCGGACTTGCCGACTGAGGCGCTGACGAAGCAGCAGAAGGCCGAGGCAAAGCCCCGCCGGTGGGCTGCTTTCCTCCCGATGGCAACTGGCTCAGGAACTCCTCCATCGGCAGCAGACGCTGCAAATGCACCAGCTTCACCAGCCCAAGTTCCAGATGGAAGCGCTGCTCCTGCCGATAGTTCAGTTCGTCAAAGGTCCGTAGCATCACCTGCAAAAAGCGCGTCAAATCTTCTTCCGAAAACAGCACCGCAGATCGCGCAGCCCTCGCCCGCTCGTCCGCCGAAACCTGCAGCAGCTCCGAGCCTTCACCCGCAATCCTCGCCATCAGCACATTCCGCAGGTAGCGGACAAACTGCCGCGCCAGCGCCGCCGGACTGTTCCCCGCGTTGAGCAATATATTGATCTCTTGGATCACCGCCGCCGTCTGGTTCTCGCTCACCGCCTCCAGCAGCCGCTCAAAGACGGTATTCGGCACCGATCCCATCAGTTCGCGAATCTGCTCCGCATCGAGCTTCGCTTTGCCGTCCACCAGTGGAGCCGACGCAATCGCCTGGTCCATGATCGACAATGCATCGCGCATCGACCCGTCGCCGGCCTCGGCCAGCAGCGCCAGAGCCGCCTCGTCAGCGGTAATGCCTTCATGCGCGGCAATCGCCCGCAATTGCCCCAGAATGTCGTCAAACTTTACCGCGTGGAAGCTGAAGTGCTGGCACCGTGACCGGATCGTCTGCGGAAAATCTTCCGGCTGCGTCGTCGCCATCATAAAGACGACGTGGTCCGGCGGCTCCTCCAGCGTCTTGAGCAGGGCATTGAAAGCGGCATCCGTAATCTGGTGCGCCTCGTCCAGAATATAGATCTTGTATTTGTCCCGGGCGGGCCGGTAGCGTGCGGCATCGCGCAGCTCGCGAATCTCATCGATGCCGCGGTTGGTCGCCGCGTCAATCTCGATCACATCGACCGCATTTCCGGCGCGAATCTCCGTGCACGAGTCGCAGACGCCGCAAGGCTCCGGCGTAGGCCGCTCAGCCGTTCCGATAGCGGTCCGACAGTTCAACGCCATCGCCAGAATGCGCGCAATGGTCGTTTTCCCAATGCCGCGATGCCCGCTGAAGATGTAGCCATGCGCAATCCGCCCCTGCTCGAGAGCGTTCAGCAGAGTGCGCGTCACATGCTCCTGCCCCACCACGTCGCCAAACCGCTGCGGACGGTACTTTCTTGCCAAAACCTGATACGCCATGAGTGATCCGAAAGATTGATTGTACTGCCTGCCGCGGACTCCGAAATTCTGTTGATAACTGCAATCATCTATTCACAATTCGCAGCTATGCTTTGCACTTTACTTACAGGAGAGACGGAATGTCCGACGAAAATCAAGAGCTGGACCAATTGCAAGTCGCTTACAAATCGGCGGTTGAAGCATGGATCACAGCAATACGTGAAGAGGAAGCTTTGACATCGGGAGATCACTCAGTAGCCGAAGTCGACAAATGGGAAGCTGCGCACTTCAGCGAAGAAGACGCCCGGGACAAGGCCAAAGAGGCCAAAAGCGCCTACGAAGACGCCCTGCGGGAAAAATTCTTCGGGTTTTGACCTATTGGCTGCTTATTACAACGACTTCAATCAGCGCTTGACGTTTCCGTTCGCAGTAGACTCGGCCTGCTGGCGCAGGGCATGGACGACAACCCGCAGCATTTCTTCCTCCGGAGCGGGTTTGCCGGTCCAGATTTCGAACTGGCGTGCACCCTGATGCACGAACATCTCGACCCCCGTGACAACAGGAATGTTTTTCTCACGCGCCATGCGCAGCAGCGGCGTGTCGATTGGGTTATAGACCATATCGAAGACAAGCCGCGCGTTGATTTCCTGAGGTTCGAGGATATGGTTCGGCTTGACGCCATGCATGCCTACGGGAGTGGCATTCAGGATGACGTCAAATTGCGTTTTAGCGAGTTGCTCGCGTTTGAACGTTTTGGCTTTTGCCTGGCGGGCTAGTTTCTGACCGTCTTCTGCCGTACGGTTCAGAATGAAGACCTCCGCGCCCTTTTCCTTGAGTCCGAACGCCGCAGCCCGCGCCGCGCCACCAGCCCCCAACACAAGGACTTTCGCGCCTTTCAATTGCAGGCGACGTTCGAGAGGGCGGACGACGGCTGCCACATCGGTATTGAAGCCATAAAGCTTGCCATCCTGGGCCCGGACGACTGTATTACAGGCGCCGATTTTCTCAGAGATGGGATCGGTTTTTTCCAGATGCTCGAGAATGTCTTCCTTGAGCGGCATGGTGACTGCGAGTCCGTGAATGGGAACTTCGCGCACCAGCGTCAACAGGTCGTTCATTTTGGTGGTTTGCAACCCGAGGAAGACGGCGTTCACTGTTTCACGGCGGAAGGCGGTATTCATCATCAACGGCGACAGCGAGTGGCGGACCGGGTTTCCAGCCACTCCGTAGACGCGGGTCGAGACATCGATCTGGTCGATGCGGTAGGTTTCGTGCAGCGTACGTGCAGCGATCTGTCCCGGGCCCGTTTCTTCGCCGGGAGTTGTCGCAGCAAACGTGAAGACGCTGCCGGCGCGTATGCCAAGGACGCGGCTGATGATTCCCTGATCGCCCATGCAAATACCGACGAGGTTGGCCATGTCGCGGGTGCGTTCCAGGAAGTGCATCATGGCAACGTTGTCCGCCAGGCTCTTCGCCGTCGAGACGATTTTGACGAATTCGGGCTCGTAAGGCCGGATGCGCTCGAAGATACCGTCGAGGTCCTTCGTGGCGGTGAAGTCGTGGTAAGAGATGATCAGCGCTGCGCCGCGCGCGCGGAGTTTCTCCAGTTCTGAAGCCTTGATGGCTTCCGCCGTCTGAAGCTCTACATCCACCATATGGAAACCCGAGGAAGCGGCTTTCTGCAGGATCTCCAACTCATCGGCAATCTTGCCCTTGAATTTTCCCCCAGCGGCAAGCCGCCGGCAGGTAGCAACGGCGGTCACTTCGCTGCGTTCGCCCAGGAAAGTCTTCAACTTAGGCAGGGCGGCAAGTGGCTTGTCCAGATAGTCAAGTCGAAATTCGAGAAAAGGGTTCTCGCGGACCGCTGATTCAGCCTTTTCAACCATTTCCGCCGGGGTAGATCCGATGATGGCCACGCAGACCTTCCCGATCCGCGATCGGAGGTACTGGGGCGAGAGTGCTGCGGCAACATGATTCATGAGAGCAATTGCGGCATATTACCGAGTGTTCCGACAGTATGCAATAGCCGCCTGATGAATTTGTGAGACAACGCGTTACAGACTATCACTTTGATCAAAATCAGCTACTCTGAATCAGACGTTTCGAGGTGAATTTGTGGCTCAATCCGTATCGGCAGAAGTGCAGGTGAACCAGCAAGGAAGCCATCCCTGGAACCCGACTGGGCAAGGAACCGTAGATGAATCCAGTCTGGAGAACTGGGTCGAGGCTGCGCTTGAGCGCCACCAGAAGGCCATTGACGGTCTGGTAGCTCTTAAAGGCCAGCGAAATATTGAAAACACGCTACGGGCGTATGACGATGCGATCGCCGAGTTGGGCGCCGCCGGATCGCAAACCGGCCTTCTCGATAGCGTCCATCCCGATAAGAAGATTCGCGATAAGGCGCAGGCCCTGACGCAGAAGATCGCCGAAGCAGGTACGTTGCTGGCCCTCAATCAGGGCGTCTATAGCGCCTTGAATGCCATGGACCTGACCGGCGCAGACAATGCCACCCGCCACTACGTAGAGCGGACGCTGCTGCAATACCGCCTCGCCGGCGTAGACAAAGACGAGGAAACACGAGGCAAAATCAGGCAGTTACACGATAAGGCGACCCTGCTTTCGCTCACCTTCGGCCGCAACGTCCAGGAAAATGTGAATCGCGTCCATATTGGCGATAAGGCCGAATTGGAAGGCCTGCCGGAAGACTTTATCAAGGCGCACCCGCCCAATGAGCACGGCCAGATCACCCTGACCACGGACTATCCCGACTACATGCCCGTGATGACCTTCGCGAAAAATGCTCAGCTCCGACTGCAGATGTTTCTGGCCTACAACACGCGGGCATACCCGGCGAATGAGGGGATTCTGCTCGATCTGCTCAAGACCCGCCGCAAGATCGCTAACATTCTTGGTTTTGAAACCTGGGCCGATCTGGCGACAGCCGACCAGATGATGGCTTCCGCTTCAAACATGAAGGCGTTCCTTGCTGATCTGGACAAAGCCACAAAGTCTGGGGCTGAACGCGAGTATGCGACCGTCCTCGAATTTGCGCGGCACGAAAAGCCCACGATGGTCTCGATTGACGCTGACAGCCGTGCTTATTGGTACGAGCAGTACCGGCGTTCAGCCTATGCCTTCGATTCGCAGTCCGTGCGGCCGTATTTCGCTTACGGGCCGGTCGAAAAGGGTGTTTTAGCGATAGCGGAAAAACTCTTTCAGGTCACTTTTCGGCCAGCAAAGGACGCCGATGTGTGGCATAAATCTGTCAGCACATGGGATGTTTATGACGGTTTGAACGCAGTTTCAGGCGAAAAAATAGGCCATTTTTACCTCGATATGCACCCGCGTGAGGGCAAAGACAAGTGGTTTAGCGCACATCCGCTGATTCCGGGTATCGCTGGAAAACAGGTGCCGGAAGCGGCCCTGATCTGCAATTTCCCCGAACCGAAGGAAGACAACCCCGGCCTCATGCAGTATTCCGATGTCGTGACGTTCTTCCACGAATTCGGCCACCTGATGCACGCAATTCTGGGCGGCCAGCAGAAGTGGGCAGGCGTAAGTGGAATCGCCACCGAGGGAGATTTTGTCGAGGTTCCGTCGCAGATGCTGGAAGAGTTCTTCCGCGACGCAAAGCTGCTGGCGAGCTTTGCGTCGCATTACCAGACGGGCGAGCCAATCCCCGCGGAATTGGTCGAGAAGATGAACCGCGCCGGGGCCTTTGGACGAGCGGACTGGGTGCGGACACAGCTCTTCTACACCAGCTACTCGCTTGACACCCACTATGAGGATACGGAAACCCTCGATCTGAATATCCTTCTACAGGCCGACTACACCAAATTCCTGCCCTACACCTGGATCGACGGCAACCGCATGTATGCGAGCTTCACCCACCTCACCGGATATTCCTCGAACTACTACACTTACCTCTATGACAAAGTCATCGCGCTGGATTTCTTCAACCAGTTCAATCGAGCGAACCTCCTTGAAGACCCGATCGCGTTGAAATACCGCAAAACCGTGCTTGAGCCAGGTGGGACAGTTCCGGGAAAGAGCATCGTGCAGCAGTTCCTCGGGCGCGAACAGAGTATCGAGGCCTTCAGCCGCTGGATCGGCGAGGAATTCGAGAAGCCCGTCACCGCAACAGCTTAGTTAAGAGGAGTTTCATGCCCCCATCCATTCAGGCGTCGAAGGTTCTAAACCAGTCGGTTCAGGGCAAATGGGCACTCGTTACAGGTGCCAGCGCTGGGATCGGAGTGGCGTTGGCAGAGCAGTTGGCAGCGTCTGGTGCGAACGTTGTTTTGACAGCCCGCAGAGCTGACCGCCTGGAGGCACTCGCCGCAAGGCTCCGGACCGAATACGGCATCGAAGCGCGCACCGTCGCTGCCGACCTTGCCGATCCGGCAACGCCACAACAACTGCTAGCCGCAACCGAAGAATCCGGCCTGGCCATCGACATCCTCATCAACAATGCCGGCTTTGGTTATACCGGCGAATTTGCGAAAGGTGACGCGGCATGGCAGCGGGAAATGGTGGATCTGAACTGCGCCGCCGTCGTCCATCTCACGCGGCTTTTCCTGCCAAGAATGATCGAGCGGCGGCGCGGCTATGTCATGATCGTTGCTTCTACAGCGTCGTATCAACCAGTCCCTTACCTGTCGACGTACGCGGCGACTAAGGCTTTCGATCGCTTTCTGGCTGAGGCTCTGGCGCACGAGGTTGCTGAATACGGCGTGAAAGTGAGTGCACTGTGTCCGGGGCCCACCGTCTCCGAATTCAATGAGGTGGCCGGACTACGCCAGATGAGCGT
>DATGAD010000087.1:0-13857 GCA_035313725.1 Alloacidobacterium sp.
GCTTCCGGTGTAATGTTTTGCTGTGCAAGTTTTGCGACGCTTTCTGCTCTTCGTTCTTTCGCTCGTACTAATCTCCAGCGCGCATGCCCAACGCTATGTGGAGCGCGAGATCATCATTCCGTGGGCGATGGCCGTTCCCAACGGCCTGGACGCTCTGCTTGTCTATGCAGATTTGCCGGGCAAGCATCCTCTGGTCATCCTGACGCATGGGACCTCGCGCAAGCCCGAAGAACGCGCCGAAGTCACCGTCTGGCAGCAGATTCCGCAGGCGCTGTGGTTCGCGCGGCGCGGCTGGATCGTGCTTGTTGTTGTGCGCCGAGGCTACGGGATGTCCGGCGGCATTCCCGATACGCACTTCGGAGGCCGCTGTCCTGAGACCGATTATCAGGAAGCCGGAGAATACTCGGCTGAAGATCTCGGCGTCGCCATCGATTACGCACGCAAGCTGCCGCAGGTCGATGATTCGCGCATTGTTGCGGCGGGCATTTCCACCGGCGGTTTTGCGACCGTCGCGCTTACCGCCAAGGCACCCCGCGGCCTGGTTGCAGGAATTAACTTTGCCGGCGGTCGAGGCTCGCAGGCCGACCATAATGTGTGCAACGAAGACAATCTGGTGCACGCCTACAAAGATTTCGGCAAGCATTCGCGCACACCGATGCTCTGGATTTATGCGCAGAACGACAAGTATTTCTGGCCGGAGCTGGCGCAGAAGTTTGACGCCGCTTTTCGTTCGCAGGGCGGTCAGGACCAACTCGTGCTCGCGCCCGCCATCGGGCAGGATGGGCATTCTCTCTTCCGCCACGTCTCCGCCTGGTCCTCGACGGTAGACGATTTCCTGATCGCACAGAAGTTGACACCGCTGGCTGAACTGCTGCCGGAGATCAAGCCGCCGGATGTTCCTCCGCCGCCTGGGCTGAGTGAAGGAGGGCTGCGTACCTTTGACAGCTACCTGCTGCTGGGACCGCACAAGGCATTTGCGGTGTCGCCGAACCACTACGGTTTTTCTACGGCGCAGATGACAGTCGATGAGGCGAAGCGGAAAGCGCTGGAGAACTGCAATCGCGCCGCGCAGCAGAAGGAGCCTTGCTCGGTAGTCTCAGTCGATAACGCACAAGTATCGAAGTAAGGACGACGGCAACCCATCCAGCGCGTTTTTATCTCCTAAACACTTAGTTGACAAATTCCGGAATGAGGCCTAGTCTCCTAACACATTAGGAGATGCCGTGTGGGAGAACGCGAAAAGGAACCCCTGACCAAGCTTGAGCTGCAGATCATGCAGGTGATCTGGCGGCTAGGGCCGAGCAACGTGAATGCCGTGCAGACGGGGCTTGAGCAGCAGCTTGCCTATACGACCGTGCAGACGATGCTCAACATTCTGCAGAAGAAGGGCAAGCTCAAGCGCAGGCTCCGCGGGCGCGCTTACGTCTATAGCGCCACGGTCAGCGAAGAGAAAGCTCTCGGCCACGCGGTGCGCGATCTGGTGGACCGCATGTTTGGCGGATCGAGCGAAGAGCTGGTGATGAGCCTGATCAAAAGCAAACAGCTCGACGCCAAGAAGATTGCCGAGCTGAGCAAGCGTCTCGAAAAGGAAGGAGGCAAGGCATGACCGCCCTCGTGACTGCCCTGATGTCAGGGCTCTTTGCGTATCTGCTGAATTCGCTGTGGCAGGTGCCGCTCGTATTTATCGCCGCTTGGATTGCCGCACGACTGGCGCGGCCGCTCGGACCGCAGACCGAGCATCGCGTGTGGGTCGGCGCTCTGATGCTTCAGGCAATTCTTCCCCTCTGCAGCTTCCGCATCAATAGCCTGCTGCAACAAGCCTGGGGACTGGTGCTCTCGTTTTTCGGCAGCGCGGCAAGAGGCGAGACGCGGGTGATCGTCGGCGGGGGCTCTGCCGCATCCGCCGCGATGTTGCGGCTTCCACCATGGCTGATGACTGCGCTCGTGCTGGCGTACGCGTGCAGCCTTCTCTACTTTGCGGGGCGGCTGGCATGGTCACTTTGGAGAACAACGGAGATGCGGCGGAGTGCCATACGCGTCCTGTTGACCGACGCGCATGCGGGCAAGCTCGACCGTTGCCGCCGGTTCTTCGGGATCGCTGACCATGCACTGCAGGTTGCGATGGCTCCGTCGCTCGCCGGGCCGGTGACAATCGGGATTCGACACTGGACGCTGCTCCTGCCTGCCGCATTTCTCGACAAGATTGAGGCCGGCGATCTGGATGCGGTCTTCGCCCATGAGTGCGCGCATCTTCGCCGCCGCGACTTCGCCAAGAATCTTCTCTATGGATTCGTCGCGCTGCCGGTGGCCTGGCATCCGCTGCTATGGCTCACGCGCCTGCGCCTTGCCGAGACGCGCGAGCTGATGTGCGACGCCATGGCCGCCGACGCCGTTGCCGGACGGGAGAGTTATGCAAGCTCGCTATTGCGGCTGGCGTCGATGCTATCGACTCGCATGGCCGCCGAAAACCTTCACGCCATCGGAATTTTCGATGCCAACGTTTTTGAAAGGAGAATTATGAACTTGACCCGGAAGCATTTCGAAATACGCGGCCTGCGGAGACTTGCCATTGCCGCAGTCTGCGGCGCTATTGCCGTGGCAACCTGCACGTCTGCAATGGCATTTCGCATGGATGTGGACGATCCACCATCCGATGCGCAGAAGGCTCCGCCAAAGCAAATCCATGTGAAGGCGGACGTCCTGAAGATCGTCCACAAGGTGCCGCCCGTTTATCCGGTGGAAGCAAAGAAAGAGAAGATTCAGGGCACGGTTACACTTTCCGTTGTCATCAACAAGGATGGATCGCCTGAAAATATCAAGGTGACGGGTGGTCCAAAAGAACTGCAGCAGAGCGCGTTAGATGCGGTTCGGCAGTGGAGCTGGCAGCCTTACCTTCTCAACGGCGACCCTATTGAAGTGTTGACGACCGTTAATATCGTCTATTCATTGGCGGGCTAGCCGCGTCTAAAAAAGGAAGGCCCCGTTCTCCAATCAGGAAAAACGGGGCCATCATTGCAAGCAGCCTGTAAGCCGAATTCTGTCGAGGACGGTCATTCCTCTAGGCGACGCATTGCTGCGGCGCTCAAGCGACCTACCCGAAGGTTTCCGCTCCTCTTGGCGGGCAAGCCCGCTAGTCTGGAGGACCCACGTTGGCGCGCCGGGCAGGCACGCCGCGCGGCTATCTGGGTCTGGCCGCGCATCCCTCCCTATTTGGTCTTGCTCCGTGTGGGGTTTACCCTGCCCCCGAACGTTGCCGCCGGGGCGGTGCGCTCTTACCGCACCTTTTCACCCTTACCTTGCGCCTTGCGGCGTAGGCGGTATCTTCTCTGTGGCACTAGCCGTCTCGGAGCCTTGAAGCTCCGATCCCGGACGTTATCCGGCACACTGCCCTGCGGAGTTCGGACTTTCCTCTCCTGATCTTGCGATCAGCAGCGACCGCCCAGCTGCCCGCTTGTTTCTATGTTAGCGCAATTTGTTAGGGGACCTCCCGGTTAGTGAGCCTCCGCGGCAATGATCGTCGAAGCGATCACCCCGGTTGCGACAGCGGCCAGAACATAATTGCCGTCTACCTCGCGCCACTCATAGCCACGCGGGGGCTCCTGCAGGTGATAGTGGCGATAGTCGACGCGTTCACCGCGGTTCCAGTCTTCCTGGTGCATCTTGTAGCCCTTCTTCCATTCTTCGTGGTGCACGTAGGCGTGATTGTCATGGTGATCGTCTTGATGATCCTGGGAGAAGGCGATTCCTCCGGGAAGCAGGACCGCAAACAGCGTGGGGAAAATTACAGCTTTGCGAAAACAGTTCATTAAACCTCCTGACCAACGATTGGATGTGCTGCCAACGACTCTGCGTTGTTTGGAAATCGATACTAGCCGGAGCAATATTCGATCAGCTCTCTTTGCACACATTAAAGAATCGCCAGTGCTGACAACCCTTTCAGCGCAATCGACATCTACCTGCTCTCCTTTGACTTGTCCTCGATCAGTTTCTTCGTCAACAGAACGAGGCCGAGAAGTTGAGTCCACTCGGATACGATGTTGCCGACCACCTGCCCCCATTTCCCTTCAGAATTCATCCTTGCGTAGAGAACGATCCATGCCGCGCCGGTGATGGCAAGAAAGATGGTGAGTGAATGGTTCTGGAAGGTCTGGACCATGCGGTCACGGAACTGGCGCTTTGGCTGGTTGCTCTCGGCAGAGCCGATTTCGAAGAAATATTTTGTCGCGATGACGGTGACGACAACGCCGGACCAGTCGGCGATGGCGTTGCCGAAGAAGGAGCCCCAGTGCGTGCCGGGATCGCCGTAACGGTAAAGCAGAATCCATACCAGCAAAATGCTGACAGAAGCGATGCTCAGGGCATGATGCTTCAGAAAGCTGTCTCTTTTTCCCGTCATTTCTCAACCTTCTTTCCTGCGCTGCTGTATCGCTGATTGCGAGTGATCGACAAAACGCGCGATGAAGCAGTTCTGACCAATGACTTGGATGCGAAGGCGGGAATCTCTTACTTCGGATGAACGGAGGACCACTGTTACATACCGGCATCCGCTGCGATTGTGGCCTGCCGGAAGATATGTAAAGATGGTCGGCGACTCAGGGGGACAGACACTTGAGAACCCGATTGCTCCTGCTTTTGCTCGCAGCAAGCCTGTCGGCCGCCGGTCAGAGCGGCGGCACGAATGCTGCCTCCGCTCCTCAATTGGACCAACCATCTCAAGCCAAGCCGCCAGCCGCCGTAGAGCAAGAGACTGACGAGTTGAAGCAGCAGCTTGACGTAGACGCTGCCGCAATATCGAAGATACCGTCCGATCCCCTTGTCCGGCCTGATCCGCTGGCGCCGATCTTTCATCCCGTCGATAAGCTCAGCGATCGTCTTGCTCAAGCGGCGCGCCTGAAGTTTGGAGCAACGTATACGTTTCTGAATCAGTACGCGACCATCGTGCCGGATGGTACTGCGAGGCACAACCAACTCAGCGGACGCCTCGATTTTACCGGGGCCTGGAGTGTGTACGATCATGGAAGCACGGCCGGATCGATCAGCCTGCTCGTTCGCTCCGGCACAAATATCGGCGTCAGCCAGCAATTCAACCTCAGCGACAGCCTTGGCTCGGGACTCTATCTGAACTGTCTGCAGGGTGGGGGTCCGCAGGAGCCCATCACCCTGAACGTCCTCTATTGGCGGCAGGATTTCCTCAAGAAGAGACTTTCATTGTATGTGGGCAAGATCCATCCCAATGAGTATGTCACTCTCAGCATGTTCAACAACGACGAGCGAACGCAGTTCTTAAAAGGGGCAAACGATGGCAACCTGGCAGTTGCCTATGATGGGACCTATGCCGGCGGCGGCGCGGTTGAATTCCAGGCGACCCGCCATATTTACATTCACGCTATCGCCGTGGATACGGAGGGCGGACAGCAGAGAAACATCGATACGCTCGTCGATCGAAAATATGCGGAAGGCGTGGAACTGGGCTGGACTTCAGGATCACTCGGTGAGCAGTACCGGCATTATCGGGTTGGTATGTGGCGGGACGACACGAAGAACAGCGGGAGCGGCTATGGAGGCGGCTTTGGCTTCGACCACGAATTTTACAATGGCTGGACCCCGTTCGGGAAGGTTGGCCTCAGCACCAGCACCGGGACCGCGATTAAGCAAGTCGAGGGAGTGGGTCTGGCTCAGGTGCATCCCTTCGGACGTCGAGGAGATATGTTCGCGGTGGCATACAACTACAGCATAGCCAGTCACGGTAACCATCATGAGAACCTGGTCGAGTCGTTTTATCGCCTTCGTCTGACGCATAGCATAAACATTGGCCCGGATCTTGAAGTCTCCATCCATCCCACCTACGCAACCAAGGCTTACACTACGACGCTTTTGGGCGCGCGGATGGAGATTATCTTCTAAGAGGGGTGGCTCGGCTATTCGAAACCTGAAATAGTTCTATGGTACTTAGTGCTATAGTATGGCAGAGTGAAGCAGAATCCTTCCGAGGCGTTTTCGATTTACAAAAATAAAGCCTTTGCCCGATTTGGGAAAAAGGCCCGCATTACCGATTGCGATCTTTGGAAGGCTGCTCAGCTGGCGAACAAAGGCGTGATCGATGCTGACCTCGGCGGGGGAGTCATCAAGCAGCGCATCGCCCGCGCTGGAGAAGGAAAGTCAGGCGGATCGCGTTCGATCATTCTCTTCAGGAAGGGTGATCGGGCTGTTTATGTTTACGGCTTTGAGAAGAAGGACCTTGCCAACATCAGGCCGGATGAACTGGAGGCATTTCGAGAATTGGCGAAGGTGATTCTCGGGTACTCCAGAGCCGAGATCGAAAACATGGTTAAACTCGGAGCGCTTTTCAAGATTCAGGAATCGGAGGATGACAATGGCTAAGAAATATCGCAGTAAAGTCATGGCCGCCATTCATGAGACGGCGTCCGATCTGCACCGGGTCGGCGGCATGGACAAGAAAACCATGCGCAAGTTCGACGCGCTGTGCCTGACGCCGATTCAGTCGATGACCCCGAAAAAAATCCGCGCCCTGCGCGCTCGCGAAAAGGCCAGCCAAACCGTCTTCGCGGCCTATCTGAATGTGACGCCCAGTCTAGTCAGCAAATGGGAGCGCGGAGAAAAGCATCCACAAGGGGCTTCGCTTAAGCTGCTTTCTCTTGTAGACAAAAAAGGATTAGAGGCAGTGGCGTAACGATCCCACATCTCAAAATCGAGATGTGGGGTACTCAAGCTTCGGAACTGCCAGACCCGTCGTCACACTCACTTCGAAAACGAAACGCGGTCACAGATGAGCGCCTTACAAACTTTCCACCAACAGCGTATCTTCATCTCCGGGGGAGGAAGATCCTGTGAGTTGCGGCTGCCAGTTGTCGTTCGGGAAGCAGGTTGCGGATCTTCCCGCTCAGCTCCGGCCGCGATTTCTCTTGGGGCTGCCTAAGGCTGATCTCGACGCTATTCTGTCTGTCGCCAAGCACCGGCATTTCCGCACGTCGTCTGTTGTCCTCCACGAGGGAGATCCGGCGGAGCGAGTCTTCCTGCTCACGAGCGGTCAGGGCAGGCAGTTTGTGACGACGAACGACGGGAGAAAGGTTCTTCTGTACTGGTTGACTGCCGGGCAGGTATTCGGCGGCGTCGCGATGCTGTCTACCCCGACCCACTATCTTGCCAGCACCGAGGTGGCGCCGGACAGCTGTGCGTTGGTGTGGGACCGTCAGACGATCCGGGAAATTGTGTGCCGCTTTCCGGTGCTGCTGGACAATGCCTTGTCCATCGCAGCGACAGAAAATGTCGCGTGGTCGATCGCGACGCATGTCTCGTTAAGCTGCAATGACGCGCGCGGGCGCGTTGCGCACCTGTTGATGAGTCTCGCGTGCGGAGTCGGCAAGGCCACTCGCGGCGGCTTCGAATTGAAGATCACGAACGAAGACCTGGCCGCCGGTGCGAATGTGACTCCGTTTACCGCCAGCCGCGTTTTGAACGAATGGCAACGCGCCGGCGTTTTGACGAAGGGCCGCGGTAAGATTCTGCTGCGAAACCCTCAACTCCTGCTGGCCTGTGGCTGAAATCGTTCATCCACTCTTACATGATTTGCCGCTTGCTGAAGAGCAACGCCATCCATGCGCTGGAGCAACGACGGTCATGGCGCCGGGTGCGAATATGAATGAAACAAGAATAATTGTCACCGCAATTAAGTGGTAGCCAAAACGGGGCAGAGGGCCAGATGTATTTGCTGCTCCGTCACGGCCTGCCGGGTGCCTTGTGACCGCTTTGAGATGGAGAAACGCTGTTCTACCTCTCAATAGCAAGGTATGAGGCACCCAAATTTATTGTCCCGATAGTGGACGGCTGAGCGTCGGTCCACCACCTCCCATGCAGACAAATTGCGCTATCGGCCCTTATTTGAGCCCTATCCCGGGGCCACGCCTACAACCTGTAACCCAATAGGCGTATCTTTCCTCTGTAGGTGTGCACGGAGAGGCGGCAAAAATGCAGAAGGAAATCATCGGACAGAGCACGACTGAGGGAAAGAGTCACGAGGATGCTAACTGGCTTGATCTGGAGTCGATCGCTCGTGTGCAGCTCACCTCAGAAGGCCCGTCCTTTCCGATAGAAAATGCGCTGGGCGCGAACCCGGAGCGCAACGAGGTTGGGTGGCGCGCGGCTACTCCCGGGCCGCAGACGATTGCGCTGATCTTTACCGTGCCGACGCATCTGCGGCGGATATTTCTGCACTTTATCGAGCGCGAAGCAGAGCGCACGCAGGAGTTTGTGCTGCGCTGCTCGTCGGCAACGGAGAAAGACCGCGAAATTGTGCGCCAGCAATGGACTTTCAGCCCCGGCGGATCATCGCAGGAGATTGAAGACTACGCCGTGAACCTGGACGGTGTGACGCGGCTTGAGCTGGTGATCGATCCTGACCGCGGACACGGGCTGCACAGGGCGACGCTCAACGCATTGCGACTGGCTTAAGCCTCCGTCTACATAATCTTTTTAGGGATGACCCACGTTTCCAGCAATCGCCGGAGATACGCGGCCTTTTCGATCAAGTCCTCAGGCTGCAAACGGGCAAGCTCCAGGGCGTAGGGCAGCTCGGCATAGAGGGCGGCCAGTCCCAGCCAGTCCTCGACCTGTTCGCGAATCCATTTGTTGTAAGCAAGGGGATAGGTGCGGTGCGCGATGAAGAGCGCCTGGAGGAATTCCTGAAAGGCGTGATGGAGCCTGTCGAGGGCGTAGAAGACGAGACCGCGAGTGGCAACTGAGCGGATGCGTTCGACATCGAGAAGGACGGCGTCGCTCGCCATCTTCAGGCGCGCGTTCCGCAACTCGTATCCGTAATAGGGGAGCCAGCGCGCCCGCAGATCGGCGAACATTTTACCGTCTTCCCAGAGCGGCGCGGCATACGCCACGCGATTCCCGATTTCGATTTCGAAGGCATCGGGGCCGCCGCCATCGTCCCACACCTCCGGCGTCCATTGTCCATCAAAGAAATCGAGGTGCACGCCGGAGAAACGGCCGAGTTGCTCCAGTTCGCGAAATATCGGAGCGCTCTGGTATCGCTCGCGCCAGGCTTGATCGAACTGCTGCCTCTCGAAGTCAGGCACTGCCGGATCGATCAGCAGCGCGATATCCAGATCGCTCTGCGCCGTTGCCTTGCCGCGTGCGCAGGAGTTGACCAGCAGAACGGCCTCCACTGGAAGTGTCCGCGCGAAAGCGACGATTTCTTCGGCTGCCCGCTCGTGGATGGAAGTCGGAAATTCCGGACTCATGGGCATGGAGTTCTCCGCGTCTGCATGTACTAACCTCGCCGCCGGCACGTACTATAGTCCTAGATGGTATGGAACCGGTACGAGTAGAACAGTTTTTCCTAGGATGTCTTGCGCATGCGTCCTATATGGTCGTCTCCGATGGCGTCGCCGCGGTCATCGATCCGCAGCGCGATGTCGATATCTATATTGATGCAGCGAAAGAAGCAGGCTGGCGGATCGAGCACATCATCGAAACGCACCTGCACGCGGACTTCGTCTCCGGCCACCACGAGCTGGCGAAGCGGACGGGAGCGCACATTTATCTGGGCGAAGGCTCAGGCGCGACGTTTCCGCATACGGCGGTCAAGGATGGCGACTCGATCCAGTTCGGCAACTGCCGCTTCGATTTTCTGCAGACGCCGGGCCATACCGTCGAGAGCGTCTGCGCTGTTCTGACTGATCTCGCCGAGCCGTCGCGGCCTAGAGCGGTCTTTACCGGCGATACATTGTTTGTCGGCGATGTGGGCCGACCCGATCTTTCCGGAGATCACACGCCGCAGGAGCTTGCCGGCATGCTCTATGCGAGCCTGCATGAAAAGCTGCTGAAGCTTCCTGATGGAACCGAGGTCTTTCCGGCGCACGGAGCGGGCTCTCTGTGCGGGCGGCAGATGAGCACGGAGCGGTCTTCGACGATCGGCAAGGAACGCCGCACCAACTATGCGCTGCAGGCGAAGAATGCAGACGAGTTCATTCACCTTTTGACTGAGAGCCTTCCGCCACGGCCGGAATATTTCGGCTACGACGTGGAGATGAACCGCAGGGGCGCCGGAGATCTCGATCGCCTGCCGCCGCCTGCTCCTCTCAAGGCGTCCGAAGTGCTTCGGCTGCAGTCAGAGGGCGCGGTGGTGCTGGATACGCGTCCGGCGACGGAGTTCGCGGTGGCGCACGTGCCGGGATCGGTGCACATCGCACTTTCCGGACAATATGCGTCGTGGGCGGCGCGCATTCTCGGATTGGACAAGCGCATCATCCTCGTTGGCGAGGATGCGGACCATCTGCGGGAATCGCGGATGCGGCTGGCTCGTGTCGGCATTGAGAACGCGGTGGCATATCTTGAGGATGGCGTCTCGGGCTGGGTGAAAGGCGGCTATGAGCTTGAATACATGCCGCAGGTTTCGGCGATCGAATTAGCGGAGCTCCTGGAGAAAGAAATGGACCCCGTCGCCGTGCTTGATGTGCGCGAAGCGACTGAGGTGCAAGGCGGCGCAATCGAAAATTCGATCCGGATTCCGCTTGGGCAGTTGTCGGCACGCACTGCCGAGCTGGATCGCGAGAAGCTTCTGGTGGTGCATTGCAAGGGCGGCTATCGCAGCTCGATTGCTACGAGTATCCTGCGCCGTGCCGGTTTCCGCGAGGTTGTGAATCTTACCGGCGGATTCGATGCATGGACGAGCTTGAAGAATAAGCCGAGCACGGAAAATGAGTTGGCGGCCTCGAAGCTCTAGTCACGCAGTTGCGGGTTGAAAGATTATCGCACCCGATTGATCGGGAGGGCGAGCAGCTTTTTCACCAGCGCTGAGAGTCTTGCAAGATCGGCGGACATATCCCGCGCGAGCATTCTCGTGTCCACTGCGTTCTGGCACTCGGCTACCAGATAGGCAATATTTGTCAGGCTCTGCAGCGGGTTGTTGATGCTGTGCGCCAGCTCATTTGCCATGGCGGCGGCGGCGGCGGCGCTGGCCTGCTCCATCAGAATCTTCTGCTGCCGCTGCTGTCGAATGCCCATGGCGGCGAAGTCGGCGAGCGCCCTCATCACGCGGCAGTCATTCGAATCGAAAGCATCTTCTCTTCCATGCGCCATGATCCATACGGTGCCGTGGGTGTCGTCCACCTGCCAGGGAAAAAGCAGGCCATCGGTCACCGTCTCGGCTTCGATTTCCATCAGATCGAAAAATGGTTTGGAGACGCGAAAGAGCTGCGGCCGGGCACGTTGAATACAAAGATCGCAGGCGCTGGGATAGGGCGGCAGCATGGCATTCAGAAAGTGCGCGTATTTTCCCGCCGTTGCCACCCAGTGATAGGTAATTGCGCCGTCTTTACCTTCGACTTTGAGGCTGATGCCGGCGCTATCCGCGCCACAGAGGTCGATGGCTGACTCGACAAGTTCCTGCAGGATCGTATCGGGATTTTCTACAAATGCGTGGGCGAGGCGCCGGATGCCTTCCGTCTCCATCGCCGGATCGCGAAGGTGAAGGTTCCTCTTTGCGAACGCAGGGTATTTATCGAGCTCGATGACTTCCAGCCCACACTCTTCCAGCGTTCGCTCTGTCCCGCTGGCGCTAGCCATACCCATGCTTCTTCCATTTCCGTGAGCCTGTCAGACGTGCCGGTGCAGCCCTACTGGGGCCATTCTTTCACATAAATGTTTTATTAAAAGAGGCAACCACAAGCCCGAAGGTTGGTTCGCATGGGGAAGGATTCTCGCTCTTTGCCAGGAAGGAGGCTGGATTAGGCCCGGCTTCTCTGACAGTAAAAGCTATCTCCCTTAGGCAGCGTCACCGGGACTGCGCGAGGTGAGAAAGAGCTTCTCTAATTTGTCTTCGCCAAAAACCCGGCGCAGCTCGGTGAATCCAAAGAAAGGAATGAGAAGCACGAACAGAATTGCCATCATCGAGAGTATTCCCGCAACGGTGCCGCCGCCGATCTTAGTAACACTCTCGGTGAAAGACCGCCCATGATACAAACCGACCAGAGCTTCTTCGATAACTTTGAAAAGGCCGAGAAGCATGGCGAAGACGAAGGATTTGAAAAGAGTCGGGTAGATGAGCGGGGCTTCTTTGAACTGGTCGTCAGCCAAATGAAACTCCTGGGCAATCAGTATCACTTTGCCGAGGGCCAGCGCATTGAGCAGAGCGAATCCATTCGCAACAAAAGAGATGGGTTCCGCCAAAATGACCGACTTGTATAAAACGAACAAGGCGAAGACCAACCAGAGATAGCAGGAGATGAAGAGATAATGTTTCAGTCCATGGTAGGCCCTCTGCTTGAGTGTGAGATTGGTAGCGTTCACGATTGCGCCTCCAGGCTGGCGATATTCAGGGCAGAATCATATCCCTAACACCAGGCGAAAAACAGAAACACCTGTGCGTCCGGTTCCTCGTCGTTCGGTTCAACTTAGTATAGTCAGCGTAACTTGACCGGGCTCCAAACCTGCCGAGTCACACAATCGCAACCTGACCGTCACACAACCGCAACAACCGGAGGCTAGTCTGGCCAACGCGATTGCCTCCCAGGCAATCCAGAGAGGTGAAGTTCCCCTATGAGCACAGACCGTCGCACCTTCCTCCAGCTTTTAACGACAGGTGCAGCCTCCGCCGCTTTTCCCGCCAGCATTGCCCGCGCGCTTGCGATCCCGGCCAACCACCGCACCGGCACCATCGAGGATGTGGAACACATCGTCTTCATGATGCAGGAGAACCGCTCCTTCGATCACTACTTTGGAACGCTGCGCGGCGTGCGCGGCTTCGGCGATCCGCGCACGATCAAGCTGCCCTCGGGCAAGAGCGTCTGGTACCAGCCGGACACAGATAACCCCGACGGCTATGTGCTGCCTTTCCATCCCGGCGCTCCGAATCTCGGCCTGCAGTTCATTCAAGACCTGGCGCACGACTGGACGACCACGCATGGCGCATGGAACAACGGCACATACGACCAATGGGTGCCGAACAAGGGCACGACCACGATGGCACACCTTACCCGCAGCGATATCCCCTTTCACTACGCGCTCGCCGATGCCTTCACCGTTTGCGACGCCTACCACTGCTCGCTGCTGGGCCCTACCGACCCGAACCGCTACCACATGTGGACCGGCTGGGTGGGCAACGACGGCGCCAACGGCGGCCCGGTCATCGACAACGCCGAGCTTGGCTACGACTGGTCGACGTATCCCGAGTTGCTGCAGAAGGCAGGCATCTCGTGGAAGATCTATCAGGACGCGGGCGAGGGCCTCGATGCCGCGCATTTCTGGGGCTGGGGCGAGGATGCCTACATCGGCAACTACGGCGACAACTCGCTGCTCTACTTCCACCAATACCAGAACGCTCCCGACTCAAGCCCGCTGGCGCAGAAGGCGCGCACCGGAACAAACATTTCGCAGAGTGGCACGCTCTTCGACATCTTCCGCCAGGACGTGATGAACGACAACCTGCCGCAGGTATCGTGGATCGTCGCTCCCGAGGCCTACACGGAGCACCCGAACTGGCCCGCGAACTACGGCGCCTGGTATGTCTCGAACATGCTGGACGCGCTGACAGCCAACCCCAAAGTGTGGAGCAAGACCGTCTTCATCTTCATGTTCGACGAGAACGACGGATTCTTCGACCACATGGTGCCACCGACGCCGCCGGTGTCGTCGGCCGAGGGCATCTCGACGCTCGATACGATCAACGAAATCTTCACCGGCAGCCCCTCCTACCCGGTCACGAGCTTCCCGGCCGGGCCATATGGCCTGGGCGTGCGCGTGCCGATGATTGTCATCTCGCCGTGGAGCAAGGGCGGATATGTTAATTCGGAGGTCTTCGACCACACGTCGCTGATTCAGTTCGTCGAAAAG
>DATGAD010000088.1:0-4533 GCA_035313725.1 Alloacidobacterium sp.
GACGGTCATCACATAAACAGAGCCAGGGCCACCTGAGTCAATGGCCTTCAGCATCCCCGAGAGAGCATTGGGATCGTGATTTTCTTCCTTTACCAATTTGACAGTAAGCGCGGTTCCGGCGAACTTAGTCGGGAAAATGGACTGCATGCGATGTGACATATAGCGCTTCTCGTGCAGGAGCTGCTCGATCGCATCCGAAACGGATGCCGCCTCTACATGGCGATACGCATCGATCATCAGGGCAGAATCAGCAGCGTAATCGGTCGCGGTTTTCGGGGTGTCGGCAAGGACAACGTGTGTAACCACCAGAGCCGCCCCGATGACGATACCGAGGGTGATCGCGACACCGCATTGCCGCAGAGAAAACATAGATACCTTCAAAGCCACTACCTCCTGCTTCATGCCGTGAACGAAGTGAGCACGGCGGTGCAGATTCATTGCAATTGTAAAGAAAACTTAAAAAGCACTTAGATCGGAATGGATCATCGACCCTTTGTACCGAACTCAATCCAGAGGGCGTTCAGGATGCACTACCATCCAGCACAGCCCACCAACCACAGCAAGCACAGCAGCCGTACCAAAAGAACTGGTCCAACCAAAGCGATGCGCAATCCACGGTGTAAGTGAAGCTGTTACAGCGCCGCCAATCTGCCCACCCATATTCACAATGCTGGAGAAGACGCCGGAGCTGCGCCCTGCAAT
Source organism: Alloacidobacterium sp. (assembly GCA_035313725.1). Taxonomy (GTDB): domain Bacteria; phylum Acidobacteriota; class Terriglobia; order Terriglobales; family Acidobacteriaceae; genus Alloacidobacterium. The sequence continues at coordinate 703 of DATGAD010000088.1, forward strand.
ATCGACCGAAACGGAAAAGAAGGCGCTTTGCGAAAGATACAAAGTTCCAGCCCCACCCGCCAGAATGAGCCCGGCGAGACTCGGACTGTGGACCTGTGAGCCCAAAACAAGAAAACCGGCGGTGAGAAACAAAGCAGCCGATGCGAGAGCGCAACGTCCTGTACGAAGCCCATAGTTGCGGGTCAGGCGATCATTCAAGACTCCCCCCGCAAGACAGAAAACCGTCATCGAAAAGAACGGAAGCATAGAGTAGCGTGCGCTCGCCTTTAGGTCGAAACCACGTACCTGCGCCATATAGAGAAAAAACCAGCTGAAGAATATCCAGGCGGTGTATCCGAAACTGAAATAGCTGACCATCAACGCCGCAAGATCGCGCCGGTGAAAGATCGCTCTCCATGAAATGCCCGACGAAGTTTGCCTCTGGGTATCGGCATCTTCTACAGCGAAAGCCTTAAGACCATCGTGAATTTTCTCAAGCTCCAGGGGAGATACGCGAGGATGCTCCTCCGGCGTATCACGAGCTGCATACCACCACACAATAGCTGCGACAATTCCGAGAAAAGCGCTAAACGAGAAGGCGGCACGCCACCCGCGGCTCAGTATCAGCCACGTAAGTAACGGAGGCGTCAAACCACTTCCAGCACCCACACCCGCGAAGATAAGGCCATTGACGAAACCCCTTTCCTGCTGCGGGATCCACCGTGCAACGAACTGATTCGCCGCCGGATACATGATGGATTCCGCGATACCAAGAGCGAATCGAATTCCGATCAGAATCGCGAGCGGATGTGCCATGCCGCCGGGTAACAACGCCGTGAGCTGCGTCACTACACCCCAGCTTAGAACTCCCAGTGCGAGCACGCGTCTCGGGCCAAACCGGGCTGCCAGCCATCCAGCCGGTATCTGGAAGCCGGCGTATCCAACCAGAAATGCTGAAAATATCCAGCCGAGATGCTGATTTCCGAGTCCATACTCAGAACTGATCTGCAGTCCGGCGATGGAAATATTCGTGCGGTCCAGATAGGCGACGCCGCTCAGGACAAACAACAAAAAAGCAAGATAAAAACGAACCTGAGTACGACGTTCAGGAGACATCTATACTCCACGTTGCAATGCATTCTCTGTCCGCATGAATGTGCACAAGGAATAACCTACTTCGCCGGCACCGATACCGGGAATTTCTGATGTGCACCGCTATCAGGAGGACGCACAGAGAAGTTCGTCCAACGTTTCGCCTTTGTCAAATCGCTGCTCGGCTTCGCATCCCACAGATCGGCTGAAATGCCGTTCAGGTCGTACACAACCTTTCCGGCACGCACTGTCAACTGGCAGATAAGCTTTTGCGTTCCCATCAGCTTCGTGTTGTACATATCGACGAACCCAAAGCTCCCCTTCTCCACGCTAAGCACTGCTATATCCGCAGGCGCCCCAACAGAAAGATTGCCCAGCTGATCCTGCTTCATTTCATGGGCGGGGTTCCACGTCATCTCCGTTACCACTTGCGGAATTGTTTGTCCCATGGCCAGGAACTTGTCGGCCACGTTAAGCATGTCTTTCATCCCGGCATTCATGCTGCTGATATGCAGATCGGTCGAGATGGAATCGGGCTGAAATCCGCCCTGCATCATGGGTATGGCGACCGTCCACGCAAAGGATCCTCCGCCATGTCCCACATCGAAATAGATCCCACGCTGACGCCCGATGAGCATAGCCTTGCTGGCTTTGCCGGTTTCCGGGTCCTGCTCGCCGCGTAGCCCCGAATAACAATGCGTGTAGATATCTCCTGGACGAAGCTTGGTGGCGAGCAGATCGTACAACGGCCGTTCAGCGCGGCGAGAGCCGTAGTCGATCATGACAGGAATGTTTGCGATGTTACCGGCTATGACTGCCTGCTCGTAGGGCTTCCATTCAGGTCCGGTGAAGTGCGCACTCTTGATGCCAACAACAAGGCCAGGATACTTCAAGGCCATCTTCCCTGTTGCCTCGCCGTCCATGTCGTCGAGATTGTCTTCATAGTTCGGCCCGCGCATGCCGGAACCCACAATATTCAATTCAGCCAGCACACGGGTCTTCGAGCGGTCAATAACGCGCTGCTTGAAATCTTCGAAGTTGCGCCAACCCGAACCACCCGCATCAACGATCGTGGTAACTCCGACGCGGAAGGTGAAGCCATCGGGATACACACTGTTGTCGCCGGCATACGAGTCGCGTTCCCCTGTGCCTGCGTAGACATGCTCGTGAATATCAACCAGACCAGGCGTGACATACAGGCCCTTCACATCTATCGTCTTCACTGCCTTTTTCGGATCGATCTGTGGCGCAACTTCAGCAATCAATCCGTCTTTCACGGCAACATCTTCCACTGCGTCTACATGGTTCTTTGCATCGAGAACATGGCCGCCCTGCAGGATCATGTCATATTCCTGAGCCGAGGCTTTTCCCGCACAGAACACTATGGCACTAACCACTAAGACAGCAACGGAACGATAGTCGAAGAACTTCATTTGCTTCCTCCAGCAAGCTACGGATAAGGATCGAGACGCCGAGAGCAGTCTCGCATTCATCTCAGGAATTGCGTTGTGTAAGCGGAGTTCACTTCAATTGGTCTTTTCAAGACCTGCAGGTCCAGCAACTGAGCATACATGTTCTGCCAGCGAGTCGCATCAAACTGCCCAACCAGAAGGCCGCTTCCATTGTCGCCCGTAATGAAGTTGCCCTTTCTGAGCGCGGTGTAGCTGTACTGCATCCAGTCCCGACTGAGCGCCGGATTCAAATTGAGGATCATTGCGTTCGCAGCCGAAGGGTCGTTCATGTAATCCCTCCAGCCGCGCACGCTGGCACGTACAAACTTCGCGACGACGTCGGGATGTCCGTTCAGGAAATCTGTGGATGTGTAGAAGACTCGGTACGGATCGAAGCCGGCATCCCTGTTCATGAGCATGCGCGTTGGAACGCCAGCACGCTGCGCAAAATAAGGCTCGGAAGTGATAAAACACTGCTGGATATAGTTCGGATCCTGCAGAAAATTGGCCACGCTGTAGGTCGCTGGTATTTCGTGCACGCGATCGAGGTGAAACTTCTTGACCAGGAACTCCCACCACGTGGAACCCGGTTTGACGGCAACCGTGCGCCCATTCAGGTCGGTCCAGGTGTGCACAGGCGAATCCGCTCGCACCAGTATTCCCTGCGGGTCGTGCTGCATGGTCGCGCCTACCGCAACGATCGGCTCATTCGAGTTGGCAATCGACTCCAGAACGTGATCCGAAGTGTTCATGCCGAACTGGACAGCTCCGCTTGCCACCAACGGCTCACTCGAAATATAAGGACCACCGGGCAAAATCTGCACATCCAGCCCTTCGTCCTTATAGAAGCCCTTCACGATGGCATCGTAAAAGCCTCCCTGTTCCGGCTGCGGATACCAATCTGCCTGCAGCTTCACAGTTGTGAGGCCATTTGCTTTTTGCGCTGACCTGCAACCGACACTGCCCAGCAGTATCGCCGACAAAACCGCAGCAAGAAGAAAACGCGCAGTCTGCATGGCAGCAGCCTAGCATCCATTCGCTGTACGGAAAAGAATCTTACTTCCCTAAAGCCGCGCTCAGCGCGAGCAGATGAGCATCACTGCCCAGCTTGCCGACAAGTTGGGGCCCTCCGCGATGGCTAGGCAGCGTGACCGCAGGCCAGCCAAGCAGGCTTATTGGTGTCGTATAACGCAGAATTCTCAATCGCGCCCTTGAATGGTCCTCGCCTCCGCGCAATTCCGGCGTGGGACAACACGGCAGCAAAAGAACGTCGAAAGCCTCCAGTTGCCGCTCGCTTTCCTGCCGAAAG
>DATGAD010000089.1:0-2248 GCA_035313725.1 Alloacidobacterium sp.
ATCCGCTCGTGGTTCAAGTGGCTGGCACGGCGCGGATACGTGGAGCAGAATCCCGCCGCGCTGGTCGCCACTCCAAAGCTGCCCAAACATCTGCCCCGCGTCCCCACAATCGAGGAGATGAATCGTGTCACCGACGCCGCAGCCGATGATCTTGCCGCATGGCCCGAGCGCGACCGGGTGATCTTCGAGCTTCTCTATGGTTGCGGAATCCGCAACGCCGAGTTGGTCGGGCTGGACTTACGCGACATTCACTGGGCGAACGAAGCTGTTCTGGTGCGCGGCAAGGGGCGCAAGGAGAGGTATGTCCCGCTGGGAGATGCAGCAGCGGAAGCTCTCAGGAAATATCTCCCCCTGCGCGAGTCAAAACTAGTGGCAGCAGGGAAGTCTTCAGAGGCACTGCTGCTCAACGCCCGTCTGCGCGCAACAGTAAACGGCCTGGGCCGCCTGACCACGCGCAGCGTAGGCCGCATTGTGAAAAAGACCGCCCTCGCCCATGGGTTGGCCGCGGATGTGCATCCCCACACCCTGCGTCACGCCTTCGGAACCCACATGCTCGAAGAGGGTGCTGACCTGCGCGCGATTCAGGAGCTGCTCGGCCACGAACGTCTCTCTACCACTCAACGCTACACTCAGCTAACCGTCGGCCAGGTCGCCGAGGTATACGACAGAACGCATCCGAGGGCGAAGTAAGTTTGGAGCAAGTCGATGAGTACTACATATGTTTTCGGTGCTGGAGCTTCGCTACACGTCGGTTATCCGCTCTGAGCTGCATCCCTCCGAATAGTCCAGCCAGAGTGAGAGTTCTCCGATAATAGGGGCCAACGAGGCCCCTGGCGAGGAGAACTGGATGAAGAAGAGTCGGTACACAGAAGAGCAGATTGTAGGCGTGCTGAAGGAGTCAGAAGCGGGTGTGGAGACGGCGGAGCTGTGCCGCAAGCATGGCATCAGTCAGCAGACGTTCTATCGCTGGAAGGCGAAGTACGGCGGCCTGGAAGTGAGCGAGGCGCAACGGCTGCGGCATCTGGAGGAGGAGAACCGCAAGCTGAAGCAGCTGGTGGCCGAGCAGGCGCTGGACATCGTGGGCTTCAAGGCGGTGTTGGCAAAAAAGTGGTAGGCCCACCGGCGGAGCGGGAGGCCGTGAAGGCATTTCAGGAAATGACGAAGTGCTCGGAACGGCATGCCTGTGGGCAGATGGAAATTGTTCGTGCGATGGTTCGCTACCGGGCGCGGGGCACGCGATACGCGAAGGCCAACGAGCGACTGCGCGTGCGCTTGCGGGAGCTGGCCGAGGAGCGGCGACGCTGGGGCTATCGGCGGCTGCACATTCTGCTCAAGCGGGAAGGATGGCAGGTGAACAGTAAGCGCGTGTATCGGATCTACGTAGAGGAGAAGCTGGTGGTGCGCCGACGCAGGCGGAGGCGGCGGATCTGCGCTCAAGCGCGAGTGCTGCTGGCCGCGCCGAGCCGGGTGAACGAGACCTGGACCATGGATTTCCTGCACGATGCCCTGGCCAGCGGCCGCAAGCTGCGCACGCTGTCGATCGAGGATGCCTACACGCGGGAGATGCTGGCCATTGAGGTGGACACCTCGCTGCCGGCGCTGCGCGTGATCCGCGTGTTGGAGCGGCAGCGGCTGGAGCGCGGTCTGCCGGAGCGGATCGTCATCGACCATGGCACCGAGTTCACCTCCAAGGCGCTGGATCAGTGGGCTTACGAACACAAGGTCACGCTGCATTTCATCACGCCTGGCCGTCCCATGGAGAACGGCTACATCGAGTCGTTCCATGGTAAGTTCCGCGAGGAATGCTTGAACGAGCACTGGTTCCTGACTCTGGACGACGCCCGCGAGACCATCGAAAACTGGCGGATCGATTACAACCGGGTACGCCCACACAGCTCCCTGGGCTATCTGACCCCGGAGGAATTTCGAAACGCAAATGCCTATGCAAATGTGGAAAGCAAAGAACGCTTCCCACATTCGCACAGCCTCGACGGCGGCGGCGAGCTGATCTCGCTGCTAAACTCAACTCCGAGCACTCTCACTTACCCGGACTAAACCAAGGGGGCAGCTCACTGATAGGACACGAACCCCAGAATTACCGAAGTGTATTTCGGTGGTCTCACCTTGCTCATCTGTAACCTCTCGTACAGGTCCGAACGTGATCATTGAATTGCGTTCGCGCCATGCGTTCAGTCTGCGAAATGCTACATCCCACGAAACACTTTTCATCGGTTTTGCTCACATGAGT
>DATGAD010000090.1:0-2351 GCA_035313725.1 Alloacidobacterium sp.
TGCCGGTGAAATAGAAGGCCTGGACGTCTTCCGGGACATCGCTTCCGGTGACGGTGAGGTTCCAGCCATTCATTGCTACGACGTATTCGAGAGACTTCGCCTTGGCGAGTTCACGTGTCTGCGGGCCGTTCAGGCCGTAGCCTTGTCCCTCCCCGGACTTGTCGATCAAGGCAAGGCTGCCGATGCGGTCTGCTCCGACGTAGGGCCAAGGGTTCATGAGCACGGCATAGATGATGCTGAAGACGGAAACGGTAGCGCCGATGCCGAGCGCGAGCGAAAGAATCGCGGTGAGGGCGAAGCCGGGATGGCTCCAGAGCTGGCGGATGGCGTAGCGGATGTCTTGCAGCAGAGTGGTCACATGAGTCTCCTCAAATTTATTCACACCGTAAAGCTGTCATTGGATCGACGGATGAAGCCCTGCGCGCAGGAGCAAGGCAGGCCATGATTGCAACGACGATCAAGAGAAGTGAAACGCTCAACACGATGAGCGCATTACTAGGGAGCGCATGATTAGCGAGCGGATGGCTGGTGGGATTTCCGATCCAGTTCGATAGGACGCGACTGAGGCCGAGGCTCAGGGCAAGGCCGGCAGCGATGCCGAGGCCCACGCTTCCGCCTGCCGAGGCGAGGACAAGTTTTGAGACATGGGATTTCTGCGCGCCGAGCGCCATGCGGATGCCGAACTCATTGGTTCGCTGAGCCACGGAGTAGGAGACGACGCTGTAGAGGCCGATGGCGGAGAGGACGAGCGCGAGGATTGAGAATCCGGCAAAGAGGGCGGAGATGAGGCGTCCGCGCGCCCACACGGGCTCGTCGCGGATCCATTTATCCAGGCTGGCGATGACGCCATACGCTGGCTGGTCGGGATTGATCAAGGCGATCTGGCGGCGAATGCTGTTGGTGAGGGAGTCTGGCGCGGTGCGGGTGCGGACCAGGAACTGCGTTCCCATCCATAGCTGCGTGCTGTAGGGGACAAAGATTGCGGGGCGGATGCGTTGTTCGATACCGGCGTTGATGGAGTCGGCGACGACACCGATGACTTGCATCCAGCCACCGGCGCCGGGAGCTAGCAGGATCCCGGGATCACTGCGGAGATCGAGAGGCTTAAGGGAGTGGCCCAGGATGCTCCCTTCGGGAAAATACTGGCGCGCGAATGTCTGGTTGACGACGGCTAGTTGCGCGCCGTTTGCGATTTCGGTGGGCGTCCAGATGCGGCCCTGGAGAAGAGGCGTCTGTAGGGTGCTGAAGTAATCGGAATCGACGAGGTTGAACTTGGCGTATTGCGCATCCGGCGAGGCGGATGATTTGCCCAGCAGGTCAAAACGCTGTTCCCAGCCACTGTTTGGAGGGACGCCATCGGTGGCGACGGATGCTGAGACGACATCGGGCAGAGCGGCGATGCTGGCGCGCACTTGCTCGTAATAATTCACCCGGGCCTGCCAGTTCGTGTAGGTGTTGTCGTGCAGCGGGATGCCGACGGAGACGACGTTTTGCGGGTTGTATCCGAGCGGTATGCGCAGGATGCGGATGAAGCTGTCGACGGCTGCTCCGGCGGCGGTCAACAGAAGAAGCGTGAGCGCAATCTGCGCGGCCACGAGCGTGCCATGCAGACGTTTGCCGCGCACGCTGCCGGCGGTTCGCTTTGTGCCCGACTGCATGATGTGGCTGATTTCAGGCTTCGCCATCTGCAGCGCGGGTACGAGGCCAAAAAATACAGTGCTGAGCAGCGCCAACGCTACGCTGAAGAGCAGCACGGGCTGGTTGATGTGAATGGCGACATCAACCGGAAACATCTGGACCGGAAGCCATGCCACGATGAGAGCCAAAAGACGCGAGGCGAGGACGATGCCGAGGGCGGTTCCGGTGATCGCGAGCAGGAGGGATTCAGTCAGCAACTGACGCACGATGCGGGTGCCACCTGCTCCCACTGCGGCGCGCACGGCGAATTCGTGCTGTCGCGCCGTGCCACGCGCCAGCAGCAGGATGGAGACGTTGCTGCAGCCGATGGCGAGAAGCATCGCCACTGCTCCGAAGAGCAGGTAAAGCGTGCTGCCCATATTGCGTGTGGTCTCGTAGGTCAGCGGGCGAATGTCTACTTTGGAGCCCGGCTGGAAATCGAGCGGCTTCTCTTTAGCAAAGCGATCGAGGAGTGGTTGCATTTCCGCGTCTGCGGCGGCGAGGCTGACTCCTTCACGCAGCTTTACAACGACACCCCCGCCGAACTTGTTGCTGATTGCCTGCGGCAGATAGACGTCTGCACCCCAGCCCCAGGTGAAGTTGGGGCGGGTGACGCCGATGATGGTGTACTGCTTGTGATCCAGCTCAAGAGTTTTTCCGATGATGGCGGGGTC
>DATGAD010000091.1:0-4209 GCA_035313725.1 Alloacidobacterium sp.
GGCAGCGGGTCCCAGCGCAGCTGGTTCGGCGGTGTCGGAACCTCCGTGAACGGGCCGCTGCGGATGAGGCGCGCAGAATATTCTTCGTACGGTTTATGCGTTACCGAAGGCTTGATGCGGTAAGTCCAAGTGCGGCGATTGGCATGCCGGGACGAGGTGAAAGAGGTTCCGCTAAACTGCTCTGTATAGAGCCCCAGGGGATGCTTCTGCGGCGCGTTCTGTCCCTGCGGCAACGCGCCCGCAAGCGCTTCTGTGGCAAACTCATTCCCAAATCCTGACTGGTATTTCGGTGCAGCAACCGGCATGCCATCTCCTTCTACGTAGGCGGTAAGTCAAAACCCTATAAGCTATCTGCTCGCGAGGTTCTTTGGCAAACGCACGAGTCATTTTCGCTCGACTGCAAAGAGTTTCGGCAGAACCTCACCCGCTTTTCCAAGAATGACTTCCGTAAATGCGCTGGCATTCAAGGGTTCTTCCGGCCCAACGTAGTAAGTACGAACGTCAGCCGCCGTTTGCAGGTTGCGTTGATTGGCCCAATGCACAAAGCTCGCCGCAGGATGAACATTTCCGGATGTGCCGACCACGAGCATCACCGTGCAGCGGTCGATCTCACGCATGATTCGATCCATGTCCAGTGGATATTCTCCAAACCAGACGATGTTCGGCCGCACCTGCGCACCGCAGGAACACGCCGGAATCTGCGCGGCAGATTCATAGAAGCGCTCGTCAGCAAAGACGGGCACGCCGCAATTCGATTCGCAGCGCGAGGAGAACAGCTCACCGTGCATGTGGACAAGGTTGCGCGATCCAGCCCGCTCGTGAAGATCATCCACATTCTGCGTACACAGAAAAAGGCGCTCACCTAACTGCGCCTCGAGCACCGCCAGAGCATGATGAGCAGGATTCGGTTCGCAACTCTGCGCGTCGCGACGACGCATAGAGTAAAACTGCCAAACCAATTCAGGGTCCGCCTCCCACGCCTCTGGCGTAGCAACGTCCTCGACGCGATACCCGCTCCACAAACCATCGCTGTCGCGAAACGTAGGGATGCCGCTCTCCGCGCTGATGCCCGCTCCTGTGAGAACGAAGACGTGATCCTGCGTCGTAATCTGGATGGCTGCACTCACGCTTCAAGCGTAGCGGAAAAGCATCATAAAGCCGAAATCCATGTGGCTCTGCTGATGGCAGTGGAAAAGTGTCATACCTGGATTTGCGGCAACGAAATCGATTTCCGCCGTGCTTTTTCCTTTGACGACAAGCACATCTTTCATGAGACCGCTGACGGCGACGCCATCGAGGTTTGTGACTTCAAACGTGTGCCGGTGCAGATGAACCGGGTGATCGTCAGTGCTCTCATTACGCATCACCAGGCGATGTCGCTTGCCCTCTTGCAGCGCTATGGTATCGGTCTTCGGAAAAGACTTGTCATTAATCATCCAGTGATCGAAATCACCGTGTCCCATGAATTTCGAACGAAATATGAGCGGAATACGCACATCTGGCTCCGCCGACTTTTGCGGCTGCGCGAACTGCGTGTAATCCCACAGCGTCTCAGGCGGAGGAAGCCACCGAGCCTCGCCTCGCTGATTCGCATATTCGATGACGATGCCCATGCCCGCTTTGCGAAGGTCATCGCGCGTCTCGCCCATGATCCATACGCCCGGCTGCTTCATCTCTACAACAACATCGAGCCGTTCAGCGGGAGCAAGGCGTATCGCCTGAACGCTTTTCTGGACGGGCACAGGATTACCATCCATTGCTGTGACCTGCATCGTATGTCCTGAACAAGCCAGCCAGTGCGTCAACGTCGCGCTGGCATTCAGAACGTGAAACAGGATACGCTGCCCTTCTTTTACCTGAATCGGCTCGCCGGCTCCGAGCATTTTACCGTTGATGGTGGAGTAGTCATAGGTGACGTCCATCGAAGCATCACCGCCGCCACCCATGTAGGCATTCCAGTCATGCAGCGTGAGGAAAATCTCCTGATCGTAACTGCCTGCATTCTCTTTGGGCTCGATATAAAAGCAGCCGAACTGTCCCGTATAGGTGGCCTTCTTCAAATTGTGCCCGGCGTAAGTATGCGTGTGATACCAGCGAAAGCCCGCTGGTCGCGGCGTAAAGGTATATCGCTGCCGGCCCTGCGGCGGAATCATCGGCGAGCCCTCTTCCATGGAGCCGTCTACGTCCGATGGAATCCAGAGACCATGCCAGTGCACAATCTCCCGCGTATCGGTCTGGTTCAACACATCGATAGAGATTTGTTTGCCTTCGGGCCAGCGAATGAGCGGGCCGGGAACTGATCCGTTGTAGGCAATAGTGCGGATGTTCTTACCCGGAGCAATTTCCAGGTCGAGAGGCGCAATTGTGAGCGTCACATCTGCCGGCCGTTGCTGCACCTGTGCTCTGCTTTGCGGACGCAAGAAGGATTCTGCGGTAAGAACACCGCATCCAGCAAGAAAATCACGACGGTTCATTGCGAACTCTGCGAACTGCCGGGCTCATGGTGGCCTGACCAGTCGAAACGTCTTCCGACGATAGCTTTCACGATCCAGTGGTCGGTGGCTGCGGTCGGGCCTATGCCAACACCGAAGTTGATCTCCCAGTTCGGGGACACATTCAGGTCGATCGCGGGGAAAAACTGCTGCTGCTGATTGTGAAAATCCTCAAAATCCCCGAGCCGTCCATAGGATGCATAGTATTCAAGCCCGCCGGTGATGACCTTGGTAAAGTCATAGCTGATTTTCGCGTTGGGGGAAAAGCCGACGCCTTGGGAGACGCTCTCTCCGTGAAAAGACCTCTCAAACGCAGGATTGACCGAAAAGTACCAGCGGCCAATCTGCTTGTCGACAATGGGGCGAATCTCCCATGTCCACGTGTCAGTTGAAAAATCACGCCGTTGATAACCTATTTCCGTCGAGAGGCTAACGCCGACCGGCCAATGCCAGCTATCCGGAACCCGCACGCGGGGACGGATGTGGTCGCCCACCCATTGAACGCCCTGCCCGCTGCGCGAACTGGTAAAGATGTAGAAACCTACCTCGGACCAATTCGTAAGCCCCTGTGTGATTTCAACTGTCTCATGCAATGCATGATTGGTTGGATACGTACCGTCAGCCGTGTACTCCGATCCAGGGAGAGGCTTTGATCCGTCGAGAGTGAAGTTACTGTGCAATTCAAGCATAGTCGTCTTGGGGGCGACAGTTTCAGAACCATAGACCTGGATTTCGTAATTGTCCTGCGCAGTGAGCGGTCTGACAGCAAAAAGACAGAGCAGCGAGAAAATGATGCCGAAAGCAGGATTTCCCTTCTGCTTTAGCTTAAAAAAGAGAGCCTTAGGGAACAAGCACTTCTCCTGCTGGTAGTTGATGACAGAATACTACCGGTCGAGTCAGATTCATTTCCTATCGCCGTCATAAAGCAAAAACGAATCGATGGAGGCGTTGCTCGCGTCTTCCAGCTATCCTTGAAAAGTGCTTCCTTCGCGCGATCAGCAGCTTGTGCAAATAGTAGATGCAGCCTTGGCCGATACGGCGCGCCGCAGCGGCGAGTGGCTCGTTTGCCGGCCCGGCTGTACACAGTGTTGTATTGGAACCTTTGCGATCAGCCAGCTTGACGCGGAACGCCTGCGCAGTGGTCTCCAGAAACTGGAAGAAGACGATCTGGAGCGCGCTGCACGTCTGCTTCACCGCGTGCGGCTGTCTGTTTCGCGGATTGCCGCCGAATTCCCCGGAAACACGCAGACGGGCATTCTTGACGACTCGCCGGAAGCGCAGGAATGCTTTGCCGACTTCGCAAATGATGAACCTTGTCCGGTGCTCGATCCAGAGACAGGGATGTGTGATCTCTACAGCACGCGGCCTATGACGTGCCGTGTCTTTGGACCGCCTGTGAGGTCCGAAGATGGCTTGGGAGTATGTGAGTTGTGCTATCACGGCGCCAGCGAGGAAGAGATTGCAGCGTGCGAGATGCATCTGGAAACAGATGCGCTGGAAACTGAGTTGACCACGCAAGTGGAGACTTCGATCGGACGATATGGCAATACCATTGTTGCTTTTGCGCTAGTGAAGTAGAACTACTGCTACAGTCGTAACCAATACTCCCCAATCCTGAATCAGGAGATTTTAGCTTTGATCCCATCTCTGCGTAGATATTTGTTCTTCGCTTCTGCGGTACTAGCTTTCTGTTTCATCTCTGCCGGCTGCAATACCG
>DATGAD010000092.1:0-3886 GCA_035313725.1 Alloacidobacterium sp.
TCCGCCGTAGGAGACGCTGGTTGTGGGGAATGTAGTTTCTGCGACGTACTTGCCCGCGGGCAGGCCAGAGATGCGGAAGTAGCCTTTGTCATCTGTCTGGGCGACAGGAGTTGTCCACACCGATGGATGGGACTTTCGCGATGGGAGAGACGTAGCCGGCGTATTCGGCGAGAAGATAGTAGGTTCCCGGTTTGACTTTGGGAAAGTGAAAGCTGCCATCGAGGGCAGTGCGTGCGGTGGGCGAAGGTGTGGGCTCTTCATTGGGCGTAAATTTGTGCGGCGGAGGCTGCAGCAGGACCATTGCGAAGCGTGCGGGCTGGTTGGTGTCGGCGCAGAAGACGTGTCCGGAGACAGAGCCGGTGACTTCGGTTCGCGTCTGCGTTTGGCCATGCACGCAAATCGAGCATGCAACGAAGCAGGGCAGGAGAAGCAGCCGTTTCCGCATGGCGGCATTATCGGCGATGGTACGAATGTTGGGCTATGCAGATTTTCAGGCGGGCAGTTGATCTGTTTGTAGATCAGCCGGTATGTCGATGATTTCTGCCTGCGGTGGCGTGTCCCATGGTAGCGACGTTTGTGCTACGGGGCGGAAGCTTTTCCTGTGGAGCGGCGTGGGGCCGTATTTGTCGAGTGCGGTGAGATGCGTTGGCGTGCTATACCCCTTGTGCGAGGCCAGTCCGTACTCGGGGAACTGCTCGTGCAGTTCGCGCATGCGCTGGTCGCGATAGACCTTGGCGATGACAGATGCCGCCGCTATAGAGATTGACAGCGAATCGCCGTAGATGATGCTGGTTTGCGTGCAGGGGTGGTCGAGGCGGAGCGCGTCGATGAGTAGGTGGTCAGGCGCGGGCATGAGCTTGAGGACGGCGTTGGTCATCGCGAGCTTCGACGCCTGGTAGATGTTGATGCGGTCGATGGTTGCGGCATCGACTTCTTCGACGGCGATAGCGATGGCTTTCTGCTCGACGATCTTCGCGAGTCGTTCGCGATCTTCGCGCAGGAGCTGCTTGGAATCGCGCAGGCCGCGGATGCGGGTGTTCTCAGGCAGAATGACGGCGGCGGCCACGACACAGCCGAAGAGCGAGCCTCGGCCTACCTCATCTACTCCAGCGATGACGGTGAAGCCCTGAGTGCGTGCGGCCTTCTCGTATTTGTTACCGCAGACGAGGGAGCGCAGCATGCGCATCTTTCTGGTTGCGGCGGAGAGGATTTCTTCTTCTGGGATTTCTTCGGCTTCCAGAGTGAATTTTGGTGCGCGGGGCATTAGGTTAAGTTTAGCGCCGGAGCGGCAGTGGATGGTGGTGGAAAAGTAGGCGATATCACTCGACCTTCACGGGGACAATTTCGCCGATCCTTGAGCGGTTTTATCGGGCTGCTTCAAGTAAAAGACGTCGAGCGAGTTGAAAGTCGGATCCTGTGTATAGTTTGTGTCAATATAGTTCAATAACTTAGTTGGAAAGCGTGTTCTATCGTGTTTGGCAAAAATAAGAACGTCAAATCGATCGTCTTCCCAAATTTTTTCGATCTGTGATTCGGCAGAAAGGGAATAGGAGCTGCCCGGGTGCCACCATATGGGCAGGTGGGCTGGTGAGCGCAAGCCCTCCCGGGCGTAGAGAAATTCCAGGCGGGGTCCAACAAATATCTGTCGTCCGGATGACCGAGCGACTACAAGATCGGCGTCACGTAAGACATCGTCAAATGCTTGACGGGTTTTGAAGTTGCCGAAGAAACGGTCGTGGATTTCATCTATTTGACCATACGAAGAACCGGCCCAGGCCCCTACTTCTTTCATGCGTATGCGAGCCACTCCGAGAAAGAGCGCGAAGAGCAGAAGTAAAATTGTGGACCATAAAAGAGGGCGAGACAGGGATCGGTGGTTTTCTGGATGGATCTCCATCAATATAGCTGCGCCCAAGACAAGCGATGTGACATCGACAATTTTAAAATCCCAGTTCGTGCCTAGCCCGATGAGGCTGACGACGACTGCCCCCAAGCACAGGAGATAGTCCGGAGCCAGCCATTGCCGAAGTTGATCCTGCCGGATAACCCGAATCATCTTTAGAGCCACGGGGGCGAGCAGCAGGTAGGTGATCATCAGCACGACTGCCCACTTCTTATTTCTTTCGGGATAGATGCCGACGATGAACAGACGCGGGAGGAGTCTTTCGGAGAGTCCGGAGTATCCTGCGAAGGCTTCGTATGGCGTGATGCCGAAGGCTGTGAGAAGCGCGATATCAAGAAGCACCGCCAGTCCCAGCGCCCGGAACCCCGCGATCCAATGCCGACTTATGAAGATACAGAAGAGACAGAGCAGCAAGGCGGTCCATGCTGTATTCGGTTTGCAGAGCAGCAGAACGGCAAACACGAACGCGAGATGCAGGTTAAGCTCGATTCGCCATTTTGTAAGAGAACAACGCAGCAATGCGTAAGTAGCTAATATTGCATAGGCGCCAAACGCGGACGCCATTGTGGAATGCCAGAGGTGATTGACGCTGAGTAGAAGAACGGATTGCAGAGCGACATAAACTAAAGCGAGAGGGCTGTGCTGCTCCGGCTCTGATTCTGTATGCAAGATCCAGCAGACACGAAGTCCTAAGGCACAGAGCAGGAGAAAAAGGAAGTCTTCTGCCAATAGGATGGAGTTCCAGTGAACTCCGAAAAGCTTAAACGCGATATCGGTTGCGAGATACAAAGACGGCGGCAACGTTGCGATGAAGTCGCGGGTCGGCAATTGCGAACTCATGACCCGCCAACCTGAATCGATCAATGCGCTAAGATCATAGCCTCCGAACTCATACATTCCGAAATGAATGTTGGCAAGCGCAAACAAGATGGCGACCAGAAAAATGAGAAGATATTTCGTCAAGATTCTCGCGTCTGACTTCACTTGGCCTCTATCAGAATTCGCTGGAACAATTATTACCGTGGTATAGGGCTCCGCCGTGCAGCCAACTTCAGTCTTCGGCTTATCGGTTTGTCTTTGACAGGAGAAAGTGAGTAGATCTTATACTTGGAGCTTCGAATATTTCTGACAAACAAACGCCCCGCTTTGACCGGGGCGTTGTTGGTAGATTCGGGAGGGCTTAGGTGCGTTCCACTTCCTTGAGGCGGGCGGCTTTGCCGCGGAGTCCGCGGAGGTAGAAGAGCTTGGCGCGGCGGACACGGGCTGAGCGGATTTTCTCGATCTTGTCGATGACCTTCGAATTGAAGGGGAAGATGCGCTCGACGCCCTGGCCGAAGCTCATTTTGCGGACGGTGAAGCTGCCCTGCGGGCCGTTTTTGCGGGCAATCACGATGCCTTCAAATGCCTGGAGGCGCTCTTTATCGCCTTCCTTGATCTTGACCTGCACGCGCACAGTGTCGCCGGCGACGAAGGGAGGCAGGTCTGTACGGTTCAACTTTTCGGCAAGGCGCTGCATAACGGGATGAATAGACATTGTTCTTTCCTGCTTATGAATTCAGAACTTTTAGTTTACATGAAAACTAAGGATTTTGCTGCTCCAGAGCCGTGAGAAATGCGCGATCTTCCCTTGATAAATCGGCATTTCTCAATAGATCGGGGCGATTGCGGAAGGTTTTTTCCAAAGCGCGCTCGCGGCGCCAGCGGCGGATCTGGTCGTGGTTGCCTCCGCTCAGGACTTCGGGGATGGCGAGGCCGCGGAATTCGGCTGGCCGGGTGTAGTGGGGGTAGTCCAATAAGCCACCGGCTCCGTGGGTGGAGCGCGGGGGGCCGTCCGCATCTTCGGGGAAGGCAGTGTCGGACTGACCGAAGCTTTCGTAGGCGCTGGAGGCTTCGTTGCCGAGGACTCCGGGGATGAGGCGCATGGTGGCGTCAAGGATGACGGCGGCAGCGAGTTCGCCTCCGGAAAGGACGTAGTCGCCGATC
>DATGAD010000093.1:0-3912 GCA_035313725.1 Alloacidobacterium sp.
CACACGGAAGAGTGCTGGCAGCAGAACCGCCGCGCCCAGTTCAGCGTGGACCGTTAGTCCTTTTGACGATGACGGCAGCATTGCAGAATGCAGTGCTGCCGTTTGCTTTTGGACTACACTCAATGTAAAGGCTCAGCCCATCGCCGGGGATTTTTAATGCGAAAAAAACTGATTCTGTCTACAGCCGTTGCTACGATTGCACTTCTCTGCTCTGTACCTGCGGTGCATGCCGATTCAAAGCAAGCCCAGATGCAGCAACAACTCGACACATTACAGGCCACACTCCAGCGCCTGCAGCAGTCAAACGATGAGCGCATGGGAGTATTGCAGCACCTTGTCGAGCAGACGGCGGACAGCGTGAACCGCATGTCCCAGACGATGAATACTCTGCAACAGGCTGTTCAGACCCAGAATGAAAGCAACGGCGGTAAGGTGGATCAGCTCTCCGGCCAGATGCAGGGCCTGAACGATTCCCTCGATGAGTTGAAGTCGCGGATTGGGCGGCTGGATAAGACGCTGAAAGACATCCAAGCGCAGCTGCAGAATGTGAATACTCAGCCTGCGGTTGGCGGGATGCAGAATGGAGCCCCCGCCGGCCAGCCGCTACCAGGCGGCACGGATGGGGGTGCTGCCCCAGCGCAGCCGGCGGCTCCTCCGGTCGACCAGCTTTACCAAGGCGGCCTGCGCGATTACAACGGCGCAAAATATGATGTCGCCGCAGGCGAGTTTAGTGATGTACTAAAGTACTATCCCCAGGACAACCTTGCCGGAAATGCACAGTTTTATCTGGGAGAAATCGCCTACCGGCAGGGAGACTACAAGACGGCTATTAAGAACTACGACGCGGTGCTGGAGCAGTTTTCGGGTAATCCCAAGGTTCCGGCGGCGCAATTGCGCAAGGGCGAAGCTGAGCTGGCGACGAACCAGCGTGACGCCGGCATTCGCGATCTGCGCAATCTGATTCAGCGCTATCCGCAATCCCCGGAGGCGGCGCAGGCGCGCAGCCGGTTGAATGGCATGGGGGTAAGAATCACGTCGCCCAAACCTTCGCCTTCGGCATATCAGCCGCAGTAAATCGACCGTTCGCAAGAACGCGTTGGCAACTTAGCTCCGCACAACAGCCATCGAAGAGGACTTATGACAGCTCGTCACGATAGCGATTCCCTCAAGGGTGCGGTAGAAAGCCAATCGCCTTCCGATCCGCCGCGGCGCTCGGACCTGCGCAGCAATCTTGCTGATCAGCTCCCGCACCGCTTCAAAGATCTGGACGAAGACAACGATTCTGATTTTCCTGAGAAGGGACGAACTCCCGAGCACAGCGGACAGCACGAGTAAAATTCTGGCTTTCTGTCAGGAGCGCGCGATTTTCGGTGACGAGATGCCCTTGGTCGCGTTTCTCGTGTCGACCACGAGCTGTGACTCGCGGACGATGCGCGCATAGTCGTAATCGGAATGGTCGGTCACGATGAGCACGCAGTCGTATTGCGCGAGGTTGTCGAGTGAGACTCCGTGCATGTCGAGATCATAGTGGCGGCCACGCCCTACATACGGGAAAAACGGATCGTTGTAGGAGACGATGGCGCCGCGCTGCTTGAGCAGTTCGATGATGGTAAGCGAGGGCGACTCGCGCAGATCATCCACATCTCGCTTATAGGCCAGGCCGAGGACGAGCACCTTGGCATTCTTGAGCGCTTTCGATTGCTCGTTGAGAGCTTCGATTGTCTTGTCGACCACGTAATACGGCATGGCCACGTTGACCTCGCCTGCCAGTTCGATGAAGCGAGTGCGGAAGTCATATTGCTTTGCCTTCCACGAAAGATAAAACGGGTCGATGGGGATGCAGTGGCCGCCGAGTCCCGGGCCTGGGTAGAACGCCTGGAAGCCGAAGGGCTTGGTTTTTGCCGCGTCAATGACTTCGAAGATGTCGATGCCCATGCGATCGCAGAGCTGCTTCAACTCATTGACCAGCGCGATGTTCACGCAACGGTAGATGTTTTCGAGCAGCTTGGTCATTTCGGCAGCTGCGGGCGTTGAGACGGGGATAGTGCGGTTGAAGATGCTTGCGTAGACGGCGGACGCGAGTTCGAGCGCAAGGGGGCCGACGCCACCGACGACCTTTGGGATGTCGCGACGGGCAACGGTGTCGTTGCCGGGGTCTTCGCGCTCGGGCGAAAAGGCCACATAGAAACCACTCGTCGAGGCATCGCGGTTGATGCTGAGTCCTTTACTGTTCCCTTCCTCAAGGATGGGGATGAGGACTTCTTCCGTTGTGCCGGGATAGGTGGTGCTTTCGAGAATGATGAGCTGCCCCTGACGCAGATGCGGAGAGATCGCCTTTGCCGTATCGCGAATGTAGCTCAGGTCCGGTTCGTGGTGCTCATTGAGCGGAGTGGGCACGCAAATAATGACTACATCGACGTTTGTTATTTCTGAATAGTCAGAGGTGGCGCGAAAGCCATGCCTTTGCGCGGCCTGTATCTCTGTGCCGGGAATGCGAACGATGTATGAGCCGCCTGCATTCAGCGTGGAAACCTTCTTAGTGTCGATGTCGAAGCCGGTGACGGCGAAGCGCTCTTCGCTGAATAAAAGTGAAAGCGGCAGGCCTACATAGCCCATTCCGATAATGCCGATGCGGATGGAGCGGTTTTCAATTTTCTGGATGAATTGCGCTGTTTCGCTGGTTACAACATCTGCCATGCTTGTGGTCCTCGGAGGCTAAGAGCCCCAAAAAACTATCATCGCATTTCTCACGGACTGATTGCGAACGAGACAGATGCCAGAAGGAGTTGCGCAGGTTAATTTTGCTCGGCCGGGTTTGGGGTCTCGGCAGACGAGTGAGTGCTGTTGATCTTTGCACAAATGTCGAATTCCTGCTGGGCGAGTTGCTGCTTGCCCTGGCGGCGGTAGACCTGCCCCAGCTTGTAGTGAAGGCTGGCGACATCAGGCGCAAGCGTTATGGCCTGCTCCAGTTCGTGCTGCGCCTTGTCCGGCATCTTAAGCAGGTCGTACGCGCGGGCGAGTTCTTCGTGCACTTTCGGATTGCGTGGAGCCAGTTTGACGGATTGTTGCAGCCATGGCAGGGCCTGGGCCGCCTGATCCTGATCGGCGAGCAGGATTCCCATATTCAAATATGGCTGCGGGTCTTTTACCGGCCAATCTTTCTGCCATGAAATGGCGTTTTCGAAAGCCTTTCTTGCATCGTCGGGACGGTTGAGGCCCTGATAAGACAAGCCCAGATTGTTTTCCGCCTTAACGTCGCCGGGGCGCAGAGTGAGGGTTCGCTGAAAAGCCTCGATGGCCTCTTCGAAACGGTTCTCGTTGTATTTGGTTCGCCCCAGCAGATACCATGCGTCGGCATCCTTCGGTGTTTCATTCGCGACCATGGTCAGCCACTTGTCTGCATCTGCGAAGTCGCCGAGCACAACGTAGTCGGCTGCAACGATCTTCAGATCTGAGGCCTTCGGGCGTTGATACTTTGCTCCTTCGGTGAATTCCGCGAGTGACTCTTTGGGGCGCTGCTCGCGGAAGAGAGTGTATCCGAGGAGGAAATGTCCCTCAGCGGAGGATGGATTCTTTTCAAGATACGTGCGAAGCGTCTTCTCCGCCTGGGCGTACTGTGAAGCGTCGAGAAGATCACGGACCGAGTGGAGCGGATCAGTTGTGTCCGCAGATGCAGTCTGCTGCGCGTGAAGCGCAGGGGCTGGAAATGAACAACAACCAGCGCAGATGGTGAGTACACACATGCACCGCAGAAATTTGTCGCAATGAAATAGCTTCGCCATGTTGCCGCGTGAGTTCATTCTATTGTTTCGAGACAGTGCAGGATGGAAGTTGAGCCAGCAGCTGCCGCACATCCTGAAGACCGGGACTGTACTGAAGCGTTTTTTCGAGCGTAGTTCGGGCGGAGGCTGG
>DATGAD010000094.1:0-2948 GCA_035313725.1 Alloacidobacterium sp.
TGTTGGCGGCGAAAATCATCCGGGACATTGACAAGGCCAAACCTGAAGTTCTGATTCACGTGCAAGTGCTGACCGCCAGCATGGACCGCTTGCGCGATTTGGGGATTCTGCCGGGGCAGACGGTTTCGCTGGCGTTCACACCAAGGTCTTCCATCTCACCTTCGACTTCGTCCAGCTCTTCGAGTTCCACTACTACTTCAGCTTCAACGATCCCTCAGGTGCTGCTGAGCCAGTTGAAGAACCTGGAAACTTCGGACTTTGCGCTTACTTTGCCGGGGGCTACGGCGAACGCTATTCTTACCGACGATCGCACCAAGATCATTCAGGATCCGGAATTGCGCGTGACGGATGGCCAGAAGGCCACTCTGAAGATTGGTTCTAAGGTGCCGGTGGCGACGGGCAGCTTTCAGGCGGGAGTGGGCGTGGGCGTGACGGGCAGTTCGGGCGTGGTCAATCCCCTGGTAAACACGCAATTCCAATACATTGATGTGGGCGTAAATATTGAGGTGACGCCGCGGGTGCATCCGGATGGCGACATCAGCTTGAAGGGGACCGTGGATGTGTCGCAGATTACCGGGACGAGCAATATCGGCGGAATCAATCAGCCGGTGATCGGGCAGAAGAAAACGGAAATTGACGTGAGGCTAAAGGAAGGCGAGCAAAACATTTTGGCGGGCTTAATCGAGCGCACGGACACAAAAAACATCAATGGCATTCCGGGACTTGGTGAAGTGCCGCTGGCGGGGTATTTATTTTCGGATAATAGCCACGAAGTCGAAGAGGATGAAACGCTGATCGTGATGACGCCGCACATTCTGCGCTTGCCCTCGCTGACGGCTGCGAATCTGCAATCCATGGCTGCGGGCACGGATTCGAATGTGCGGGTGTATCACGGAGAAGAGGAAGCAGCGCCTGCAGCTCCGCCTCCCACTCCGGAGGCTCCGGCGACGCGCCCGAATTCCGGCATTGCTCCGCCGACACAGGGCGTAACCCCGGCTTCGCTGGCGCAGCCCGCCGCGGCGCAGGGCGGGGCTGCGGTGGCGCAATTGCATTTCGAGCCTGCCACGGTGGTGTTGAAGGCCGGCGACACGACGACGCTGGGCCTGACGGTTTCCAACGCGCAAGATCTGTATTCAATTCCGCTGATGATTCGTTACGATCCGGCTGTGGTGCACGTGGAAGAGGTGCGGGACGGCGGATTTTTGTCGGGAGGGTCGCAGCAGGTGGCGGTGGTGCAGAGAATTGATCAACAGCAGGGGCAGGTGATCGTTTCGGCGACGCGCCAGCCGAACACACCGGGTGTGAATGGAACCGGAACACTGTTTGGTTTCGTGGTGCGCGCGATGGGCCACGGGACCGCGCGGCTGCAAATTCTGCAAGTGAACGCGCATGATTCGCAGCAGCAGACCATTCCGATGGTTTCCGGAGAAGCTACGATCCAGGTGCAGTGAGCCATGATGAACTGGCATCGTTCCCAATCGAAACCTCATTTTGCCCGCCGGCAATTCCCCGCCCTGTCACTTTCTTTGAGCCGCAGCCGCCGCGGTGGCGCGGCTGGAATGTCGCTGCTGGAATTGGTGGTGGCCTGCGCGATTTTGCTGATTTTGGCGACGGCTTCGATTCCTCTGGCACGCAATACGATCCGGTGGAGGAAAGAGGAAGAGCTGCGCTGGCAACTGCGACAGATGCGCGACGCGATTGACCGGTATAAGGATGCGTCGGACAAAGGGCAGATTCAGGTGAAGGCCGGGACGGAAGGATATCCGGAGAGCCTGGACACGCTGGTGAAGCCGACTCCGCTGACTGGCACGGCGGCGGACAAACGGATCCGGTTTTTGCGGGACATACCCACGGATCCGATGACGAAGAACAAGGATTGGGGATTGCGTTCGGTGCAGGATGACGCGGATTCGACGTCGTGGGGCGGGCAGGACGTGTTCGACGTGTATTCGAAGTCATCGGGAACGGCTGCGGATGGGACGAAGTATTCGGATTGGTAGCTGCAAATGATATGGCGGCCAAGGAAATGATGCGCGAACGAATTACTGCGAGGACGATGCGGGGACGGCGCGGAGTGGCGCAGAGCGGTTTCACATTGCTGGAACTGATGGTGGTGATGGCGATCATTGTGATTCTGATGACCATCGCCACGGCGAAATTCGAGCAGATGGTGGTGCGCGCGCGAGAGGCGACGATGCGTTCCGACCTGAAAGTGCTGCGGCAATCGATTCAGGATTACACGCGCGATAAGGAATGCGGCCCGTCTTCGCTGGACGATCTGGTGAGCGGCAATTATTTGCGGACGGTGCCCAAGGATCCGATGACCGGCGCAGCGGACTGGGTGACGAAGTCCGACGATATCGCGCTGAGCCCGGAGCAGAGTTGTTACGGGATTAGCGATGTGAATTCCTCTTCAGATAGAGTCTCGCCGTTCGAAAGCACGCCTTACAGTTCCTGGTAAGCTGGGCGTGTGAGTTGTGTCGCTGCGCTCAAGCACTACGCGCACCTATTGGCTAAACACATGGAGCAGAGTGAGCGTGCGCATGCCGGAAGTCTGGGCAGCGAGGAGGCCGCTGACGGGGATGCGGTTGCAGAAGGAAGGGGAGTCGCGTAGTAGCTATGACGCGGGGTGGAGCAGCCTGGTAGCTCGTCGGGCTCATAACGCGCCAAACGCCAACCGGCTCTGCCGGATTCAAACGACTTAGCCCTTCTTCTCTAATCCAAAACCCTCTCAAGAGATTGTATTCGGGGCACTTAACGGGCACCTGAGGATCAGATGTTGCCGCTTGATAAACTATAGCGACACCCCTCGACGCAAATCGGACTGCTCGGCAGTGCAGAGAGCACACTGACCGGACCGACTTTTTGTACCACGGCGAGGGAGAGAGTTTACATCACAATCTCGTCGGGTAAGGATGCACTTGGCGGCTCGCAGGGAGCCGTAGGCG
>DATGAD010000095.1:0-6248 GCA_035313725.1 Alloacidobacterium sp.
AGCGCTCGTCTCTTCTCGGGGTAGGACACTGCCCAGCTCATCCAGTGTTGCCACAGGTTCCAAAGCTGCTCGCGAGGTTCTGCGCCTGTGGGAAGGTTCTTCGTAGCGGCAGACGCCATCTCAATTTTCAGTTCAAGATAGAGCTGATTGAAGAGGTCCGTTTTGGTTTCGAAGTAAGTGAAAAGCGATCCATTCGCAACGCCAGCCTCTTTCGCGATGCCAGCTGTCGGCGCGCTCAGGCCCTGCGTAACGATAATCCGCGTCGCCGCCTCCAGAATCGCGCTTCTCTTCTCATCGCTCTTCGGCCTTGACATGAGTCAATAATATAGATAAGCGTCTGGACAGTCAACTATTATCTTTCGGCTCTGCGTTGCTGTAACGCCAAGCTGGCTTCTGTTGACCAATTCGATCAACTCCCGGCTCGTCGGCCAACCGGAAGTAATCCAGATCGGGACATGCGGATAGGTAATGATAAGTCGGCTAGTAGAAAGTGATCTCGTCCCTTGGCCTTGGATTCTGGGCGGATTACGACCTAGCCGGAAACAACGCCGATTGGCTTCGAAACCACTCGATAACGATTTCTCAGGACAGGGAGAGACATTATGGCCAGAAATGTCAGAGTAGTTACCGGATCTGTCGCGACAACGCAGAGGCCGGTGTCCTCGCACGTTAGGCCGAAACTCGCCACACGCTTCAACGGCTGTCGGTTCGTCGAACCCGATTCGCGGCGGTCCAACAAGCCGTTCAGATCCGCGCCTTTCGCGCAGCCTGGAAGGAAGCTAGTCACAAGCGAACTCCGCGTATTTCCGTCAGCCGTAGTATCTTCGCATTGATCAACGACCGCGATCGCGCATATTTCGGACGAGACGATCAGGAAGAGGACAAAATCGGTTTCCTTGACGAAACCACACGGGCGATCTTCGGCCGCAGCTATGCTGCTGAGCCAGATATTCTCATCGAGCAGCTGAGGAAAGACGAGGCGATCGCGGAGGCCGACACGTTATTGCTAACCATTCCAAATCAACTAGGTGTTGACTACAACGCGCATGTCATGGAGGCAATTCTGACTACGGTCTGGTTGGCGCGCAATTTGGCAGTGGACCCATTCCATAGCATCGGCGGCAGCAAATGGCAGGCGCCCCGTGAGCGCCTGGTACAGAGTGACGCCCAGGGAGTAGAGATCGCTGCGCGTATCAATCGAGCGATTCATCCGACCGGTCTGTTCGGGGGCCATATAGGCGAGGGTGAGCAGTTGGCTGGTCCTGGAGCAATGCAGTTCCGATCTGGAGCAGAAGTAGAGAAGTTCTCCCAGAAGGACGGCCTTTCTGCAGATGATACATCTGCCGTGTTGGAGGACCGCGAGCCGATTGATGAAGAGATCCCCGCACAGCTCTCGGCGATTATGACGCGGCTTCTGGCTAAGACCGTCGAAGAACGCTACCAAACCGCTGTCGGCCTCGAGGCTGATCTTCGTAGGTGCCTGGCGGAATGGGAAACTCAGAGCCACATCGCCCCCTTCCCGTTGGGCAAGCACGACGTCCCTGACCGATTGCTGATCCCGGAGAAACTGTACGGGCGTGAGCACGAGGTTAACACTCTGGCTGCGGCCTTCGACCGGGTCGTGGCCCACGGCACACCGGAACTCGTGCTCGTATCCGGTTATTCCGGCGTCGGCAATCCTCGGTTGTGAATGAGTTGCACAAGGTGCTTGTCCCGGTTTTCTTGGGGCAGAGCACGCTGGGTCTGTCACCATCGCGCAGGATGACAATCGAGCATGGTGTACGGCATCCCGGGTGATGGACGTCAGCATGCCCGGAATTAACGAAATTAAGCGGCGACAACTGCCATCAGCGGAATCTCGCGAGGTTTAAGTCTCTAGTCCTTTGTTGAAACTTCTTGCCACCTCGATAGTCACCTCTACTGTGGTTTGGTAGCATCAGGCCATTCGTATCAAGAAACGACGGCATCGATATTCGATCAGCTTATTAATTGAAGAGGAACAAGATGAAAATTGGCATGTATTGTATGACCATGCTTATGCTGGCGTGTTCGGTCTCATTGTTCGGAGAGGCCGCTATGACCGGCGACTTTTCCATGAAAAAGTCAGATGCCATGGGCAAACAGATGACAATTACCGGCCGTATCGCCGAAAAAGATGGCAAATAGATGTTGAAGAGCAAGAAACACCCAGATGGCGTCGAGCTGATGAGTTCCGATGACCTCAAACCGCATGTCGGCCACAAGGTCAGCGTGACCGGGATGATGCAGGGCGACAGCGCAATGTCGGACGACAAAATGTCCACAGACAGTATGTCAAAGGACAGGATGTCGAAAGACAGCATGGTGGCGTCTGGATTCAAAGTTACGAGCATGAACATGGCGTCCGAGCAATGCGCCGTGCCGGACGCGATGATGAAGAAGTAGCATATTGCTATTAAGATGGAAGCGGATCGCCTGCGAGTCATCCGCTATTAAAATTCACCAAACACTTCGATAAATCGAATGTCATTGCCTGCAGACAATCGAAAGTTTAAAGCTGCCAGCCGCCGCGAATTGCTCAAGCTGCTGCCGTTGGCGGCCCTCGGCGCTTTTGCCGTGCCTAAGTTTCAAGAACCGCTGCTGAAAAAAGGACTGGCGTTTAGCGACTGGATGTCGGACAAGTTTTTCCGTTCGCATCACCTTGCGCCCACGTTTAAGGCGAGTGACCTCACACCCCTGGACAAGTTTTACGTCAACACATTTGACGTGGACGACCCCGAAGTGGACCTCGACCGCTGGTCCCTTGCGGTCAGCGGAGAAGTCCAGAAGCCAGGTACTTACAATCTGGCAGCCATAAAGGCCCTGCCGAAATTTGTTCAGAATACGCGGCACATCTGCGTGGAAGGTTGGGATGTCATCGGCCGTTTCGGCGGCGCCAGGCTCGCAGATTTTCTGGCCATGGTGGGCGCTGATCCGCACGCCCGCTTCATCACGGTTGAGTGTGCCGACAGCTACTACGAATCGGTGGACATGGCCACCGCGCTGCATCCGCAGTCGCTCATGTGCTACGAGATGTATGACCAGCCGTTAACGCGGAAGCATGGTGCACCCTTACGGCTGCGCATGCCGACCAAAATTGGCTACAAGCAAGCGAAATATCTTGCGACGCTCACAGTCACCAATGTTTTGTCGAAAGTAGGCTACTGGGAAGATCAGGGATACTCCGAGTTCTATTCGATTTGAAGATGAGGCCGCTTTGAAAACCAAAACCATTCGAATCGAAGACGAAAAAAGTGGCACGACGACTGCTGTTTATGAACACCCATACATCGTGCGTCTCTGTCATTGGGCCAACACGATCTCGCTCTTTGTATTGATCGGCAGTGGTTTGCAGATCTTTCGTGCCTTCCCCAGCTTTGGCAGCAAGGTGCCGCAGACAAATCTGATCGACTGGCCCAGGTCACTCGCCATAGGCGGCTGGCTCGGCGGTGCTCTGCAATGGCACCTGACCTTTATGTGGATCTATCTTGCCACCGGCGTTATTTATCTCGGATACCAGTTGTTCTCCGGCCACTATCGCCAGGTACTGTTCACTCACCGCGACTTCGCGGGCGTGTGGCCGATGGTGCGCCGGTATTTTTTCTTCGGTCCGAAGCCGCAGCAGCGCGAAGCCTATAACGCCTTACAGAAACAGGCATACACCACAGTCGTGATTCTAGGAGTGCTTTCCGTGCTCACCGGTTTCGCTATCTGGAAACCGGTGCAACTCTCCGGGCTGGCATGGGTGATGGGCGGTTTCCATTGGGCGAGGCTGTGGCACTTCTTAATCATGATTGCGATAGCCCTGTTCATCCTCGGCCACCTGGTGATGGTCGCGCTACACGGCTGGCAGAATTTCGTTTCCATGCTTACCGGGTGGAAGAAAGATCCGGAATATCTTTCCGAGTAAAGCAGTTGCAGCCGCAACTTTAGTGAGGGGATGACGCTCTTGCAGGAGAATCCAGCCGAAACCGCCTACGAAGCGGAGCTGATACAGCGCATCAAGAGCGGCGAACATGATTTGTTCTATCGCCTGATTCAACCGTACGAGAGACGCGTGTATGCGACCGCGCTTTCGATTGTAAGAAATGAAGCCGATGCCGAAGATATCGCACAGGACTCGATCCTCAAGGCCTTCCGCCACCTCTCGCAGTTTCGTGGCGAGGCCAGGTTCAGCACCTGGCTTCTTCAGATCACCATCAATGAGGCGCGTATGAGAAAGCGCCGCATGACGCTCCGTGCCATGGAATCCATCAGCGATCAGCAAAACGACGAGGGAGACTACATGCCCCGCGAATTCGCCGACTGGCGCGAGATTCCATCGGAGAGCCTTGAGCGAAAGGAAATCCGCACCGCATTAGTCGAAGCGTTGTCGTCGCTCGGTGAAAAGTATCGTTCAGTATTTGTGCTGCGCGACATTCAACATTTGAGCATTGAGGAAACAGCCCGGGTCCTCGAAATTTCCCCCGGCTCGGTAAAAACGCGGCTGCTGAGAGCGCGACTGATGTTGCGCGATTTCCTGAGTCCAGGCTTAAACGGACAATGGAGTGCGACGCCGGCGTTTGCGAAAGGGAACAAGCCATGGGAATAACCTGCGAAACCATATGGCGCGAAAGTTCCAACTACATAGATGGAACTCTAAGCCCCGATTTGCAGCAGTCCATCGATGAGCACATCAAGACCTGCCAGGCTTGTGCGTCGGTGCTTGCCGGTTTGCAAAACATCGTCACGCTGTACGGCGACGAACGCATGGCCGAACTCCCATCTGGATTTTCCCGACGACTGCATCGCCGTCTCGAGGCAAACATGCCCACCACGCGGCGCAATTTCTTCGGCTGGGCGGTCGCGTTGGCCGGATCAGTGCTAGCTGTAGGAGGAATCGAGTTGAGCCGCGCTTCGCACGAAGTCCCTGACTCAATTTCTAAACTCTCTCAACATTTGGCAAAACCAATCCCTCCGGATATGCAGGTAGTAGTCTCAGAGAAAGGGAAGCTTTTTCATCTAGCGGCATGTCCTTTCATTATTAACCGGGAAACAATTCGGCACATGACAGCGAGCGTAGCCCTCGCGCAGGGCCTTAGTCCCTGCACGAGGTGCTTGAGCAAGTATTTGTAAGCAAAGCAAGCAGGGCTTGAAGTATACCGCTTCAGCAGTCTTAATCTCCGCGGTAAACGGCTTGGGTTGGTTGCTGCCTTGAGGGATCGGTCCGACGTGCCGCCGTCCTGAGTGCTCAGCGGACCGGAGGTGATACCAATCGCGCCGATGATTACCCCAATGCTAACGCTGCTGTGCGTAAGAGAGCGTAGCGGTTTCTTGGAGCCTTACAGCTTGTGGGTGAAAGTACGGTGCGGCGGTCATGAAAACCTCTTTCTCTTGGAGATTCGGATCTTTCCGAAAGGTACAGTCAAGGCAGCAGACGCGGACTTTGGGAGCACATCTACCTGAGTGCCCCACAACCTTCGACTCGCGAAGAAATGAAAAGCCTATAATTTTCTCCCTTGCTCGGTGAGAGATCTTGATTCCTGCCGCACTTGTGCCCAAGGGATCGGGAGATCGACGACCGTCCCGCTTTGCTTAATTGTCTGAACAGCTTCGAAGGCAGCGAGAATCACCTGTCGCTGGACACGGGTACAGAAAGGCGCACCAAAGTGATGGCCCATTGGCCAGGGAACGAAAACCGCCCGCGGAGCTTTGATGGCGGCAGTCACGTCTTTGGCCACCGTGATCGAGACAGTCGGAATTCCGCGTTCTTCGATCTTTCTCTGAATCAGTCCGACCGACTGATGACAAATTGGTCATGCCGGAGCGAGCAGCGCAACGTCCGCCCGCTCTTCTTCATCGACTGCGCGGGCAATGCCCTCGGCTACCGTAGCCTCGAACCGCTCCGGATCCATGTTGTAACCGATAAAGCTGAAGAAATTTCTTGTGAGCCCGCCAATGACTCCTTCAGCCGCTAAATCCTGTAATCGTTCGATAGGGAAGATGACGTTAATGTCCACGTCAGCATCGTCATGCGGATATTTGAGTTGATGAATGATTAGATCAGGTTGCCGGGCATCGGAGGGCACGCGACGGAAGCTGAAGTCACCCAAAGGATGCGCAACCTCCATCGGACGGTCCCGCTTGAGGTGTACACCGCAAGAACTGATGAGGCAGACAGTGCTGTCCTTCAGCGGTTTGGCGAGTCGCGCCAGAGGTATAAACTCGCTCTTGGTGATCATCGAGCCGGG
>DATGAD010000096.1:0-2276 GCA_035313725.1 Alloacidobacterium sp.
CTGGCAGAGACCCAGCTTGAGTGGTCCGGAGCGAGGCCGCCGGCTGCAACGACGCAGTGGATGTGGGGATGAAACTGCAAGCCCTGATTCCAGCTGTGGAGCACGCTGAAGAAGCCGATCTCGGCACCGAGATGCCGTGGATCACGGGCGACTTCAAGCAGAGTCTCGGCACGGGAGTGGAAGAGCAGGTTGTAGATGGCCCTCTTGTTCTGCAGGGCGAGCGGAGCCAGTTCGCGCGGCAGGGTGAAGACGGCATGGACGTAGCGAGTGGGCAGCAGTTCCCGTTCGCGCGCCCGGAGCCAGCGCCGGCGCGCGTTGCCCTGGCACCGCGGGCAATGCCTGTTTCGACACGAGTTGTAGGAGATGGTGGTCGTATGTCCGCAGCCGATGCAGCGGTCGCGATGGCCACCCAGCGCGGCGGTGCGGCAGCGCAAGATGGCCAGCAGCACCTTCTGGTGTTGCCAGTTGATCCACCTGCGACTGCGTTCGATAAATGCCTGTCCAGCACAGCGAACAATGTCTGCCATCTCCACGAGAGGCCGGTTGTTCAACTGTGCTTGTGTCCTCCGTGTGAAGAAAACGTGAGTGCATCGAGCGGGCTGGCGGTCGCGCTCAGATGCCGTTGGGACAGATGCAGGTAGACCGTAGTGACTTCGAGGTCGCGATGTCCGAGCAGGATCTGTATAGTGCGCAGATCGGGGCCAGCTTCAAGAAGGTGGGTCGCGAAGCAATGCCTCAAGGTGTGGGGATGAATGCGCCTGTTGTCGAGGCCAGCTCGTTCGGCAGCAATCTGGCAGGCACTCCATAGGACCTTCGTGGTTACGGGATGGTTGGATGTGTGCCAGCGGTTACCGGGAAACAGCCAATCCTTCGGCTTGCGCCGGAGACCTCGCCAGTAGATCCGCAGTTGCTCGAGCAGCTTCGGGCTGAGCATGACATCGCGGTCCTTGCCGCCCTTGCCCTGGTGGATGTGAACCACCATCCGCTGGCTGTCGATGTCGCTGATCTTCAGGCGGGCCGCTTCCGCGCGGCGTGCGCCGGTGGCATAGAGCGTCATCAGCAGGATGCGATGAAAGGGGGAATCCGCAGCGTCGATCAGTCGCGCGACTTCTTCCTGACTGAGCACCCCGGGAAGGTGCCGCACCTTCTTCGGATAGGGCGTCTCGGCGATGCTCCAGCCACGCTTCAACACATGAATGTAGAAGAACCGAAGCGATGCCAGCCCCAGGATGACCGTGTTCGGACTGAACTTGAACTGGGTAAACAGAGCTGCCTGATACTTGCGTATGTCCTCCGGACCAAGTTGATCGGGCGGGCGCCGGAAATATCGGCTGAAGTGCTCCACACCGTGCAGGTAGGTGCGGATGGTGGTAGCGGCGAAGTTGCGGCGATGCAACTCCTCAACCATGAGCTGACGTAGTTGGTTCACAGAGAATCCTCCTTCTCTGCGTCCCAAACTATCCCGGCAGCCGAAAAAGCCGGCTCAGCCGCACGCGGAAGCGTCCGCCGCCGCAGCGGCTTCGTTCAAGTCGGCTTGTGTTTACCGATGTGCTCTAGTTCAAGTGTCCGAAAATGTATGGTCCGCCGTCCGACTGCAAGGAAAGAGCTGCGGGCGAGAAGACAAGTCTGCGCAAATGTATTCGGCCTTTTGTGGAGCACACATCGCTCCTGGCCATGATGAGTTGCGCGCGTATCTGTCCTTATTAGCCGGTCGGTGTTGCTAACCAATTCGGACATCAGGTTTCCAGACACGCCGTTGTGACTGTTCTTTCGTCCTTGCTGTTTCTGTGCAGACCTCGGTGGGGAAATTCAAGCCGTCGTCGTAGTGCGGTAAAGTGGGAGCGCGGCAGCGCTTCCAAGCCGCAGGCGTCTTTTCCGCGCTAGTTCATGCTGTGACCAGGTTACGGTGTGGTCTGTAGTCTTCTCCTCTGGAGAGCACCGCCCATGCGATGCGGGCCAGCTTGTTAGCCATAGCGACCACAACGACGTTTTTCGGAGCTCGGGCATCGAGCGCATCCAGCCATGCTCCGATCGGCGCCCGATCCCGCTTGATACGCAGCACTGCAGCCCGTGCTCCGTGGATGAGGATCTTGCGTAGGTACACGTTGCCGCGTTTGCTGATGCCGAGCAACCTCGCCTTGCCTCCAGTCGAGTACTGACGCGGCACGACACCGAGCCACGCAGCAAAGTCGCGTCCCTTCCGGAAGGCCGCGCCGTTGCCGATGGCGGCAACGATGGCCGTGGCCACGATAGGCCCGATCCCTGGAATCTGCCGG
>DATGAD010000097.1:0-4784 GCA_035313725.1 Alloacidobacterium sp.
TCTGGTGGCTGGCGTTGCGGGCTGTATCCTGCCGATCATTCCGGGGATTCCGCTTTTGTTTGTTGGGCTGGGACTGCTTGCGGTCGATAATCCGTGGGCTGCACGGCTGCGCGACCGGCTCAAGGATTATGTTGCGAGACGTTTTAACTCGCGGCGTGGCAGCGATCCGAAGTCGCCGGTCGGCAAAGTTAGATCAGAGGACTCTGCTGCCTGAGTTGAACTAGGGCCTGTTCGCCCTAATAGTGTTAACAGGCCCCTAAGGTACGACAGTACCCAAGCCAGCTGCGGCAGTCGCAAGTTTTCGCGGGATTGTCATATAGTCTGTTGCATACTGTGGATTGGAGGGCTTCTTGCCGCGCATCCATTTTCAGCAGCAGCTAGCCGAACTCAAGGACAAGATTCTGGGGATGGCCGCGCTTTCTCAGCAGGCCCTCGATGCGTGTGTCGATGCCTATTTGCAGCGGGACGCGGGCTTGTGCCAGTTTGTGCGCGAGAACGAGAATGCGATCAACTCCGCGCAGCGTGAGCTGGATGAAATGGCTTATGACCTGCTCGCCAAAGAGCAACCCATGGCGATCGACCTGCGATTTATTCTGGCCGTTATCAAGATCAATGGCGATCTGGAGCGGATTGGCGATCAGTCGATGAGCATTGCGAACAGGACGTTGGATCTGCTGGAATGTGACCCGATTGACCTGCCGATTGATATCGGTGAAATGCGCGATTGCGCGGCGCGCATGATCCGTACGGCGCTGCAATCGTTACTGGATGCCGATGCGCAGATCGCGGAATCGGTTCTCGCGATGGACGACGAGATTGACCGGATGAACCGGATCGCGCATGAAGATCTGACAAAATTCATTCAGGGCAATTCCGAGCGCAGCCAGCAGGCTCTGCAGGCGATCATCATTTCGCGAAATCTTGAGCGCATCGCTGACCACGCGACGAATATCGCCATGGATGTGATCTTCTGGGTGCGCGGCGCTGATGTGCGTCACCAACTGAGCGCGGCTGTCGATTAGCTTCCCGGGTTCGGCCAGGACTCGTTCTTACCCGTCTGAAGGCCCCTCAACACAATGAAAAAAACCTCGATCATTCTGTTATTGCGCTGGAGCATGTTATGGGCATGGCGCACTCGTCCGAGCGCCTTGGCAGGCCGCACTCCAACTGGCTCTCCGTACCGTAAAGATCTGAAAAACCACCGATAAATCGTCGATTACCCCATGTCCAATTTATTTCCCAAGCAAAAAAGTGACAATGCCGTTACATTTCTAAGACGGGGTCAAATTGGTTATCGAATACTCTGAAGGGTGGGATCCAGCATGAGAATCGCTGCAACTGCGACGGCTTATCCGCCGTATTATTTCTCGCAGCAGGAAATCGTTGAGGCCATTAAGGAATACTGGGGGGAGAGTTTTGACAAGTCCAGTCTGCTGGAGAGACTTCACTCTCGGACAGGCGTGGACAGTCGGTATTTTTCGCGACCACTGAATGAATATCGCGGGCTCGATACCTGGGGCAAGGCGAACGATGTCTGGATTGAAGTGTCGGAGGAGTTGGGCGAAAAGGCGATCGACTGCGCCTTGAAATTTGCCGGGTTCTCTCGTGATCGCATCAACGCGATCTTTTTTGTTTCGGTCACGGGTGTTTGCAGCCCATCCATCGATGCGCGTCTGGTCAACCGCATGGGACTTTCGCGGAATATCAAACGCAATCCGATCTTTGGATTGGGTTGCGTTGCGGGCGCTGCTGGACTGGCGCGCGCGGCTGACTATGTTCGCGCGTATCCGGACCAGGTTGCGGCGCTATTGTCGGTTGAGCTTTGTTCGCTGACCTGGCAAAGGGACGATCTCTCTGTAGCCAACCTTATCTCTTCGGGGTTGTTTGGCGATGGCGCTGCCGCCGTTCTGGTTGCGGGCGACAATGTCCCTTCGAACGGACCGCGCATTGTGGCGAGTCATCAGGTTTTCTATCCGAATACGCACGATGTGATGGGTTGGAAGATCTCGGAGAAGGGCTTCAACATCGTCCTGTCGCCGGATGTGCCGGCGGTCGTGCGCGAGAATCTTGGCCGCGACGTCGATGGATTTCTGGAGCAACATGGATTAACGCGGGCCGATATCGGCTCGTGGATTATGCATACGGGCGGTCCGAAGGTTCTGGAGGCAACCGCGGACGCGCTCAACTTAAGAAACGGCCAACTGGATGCTTCGTGGGAAGCGCTGCGCCGTGTCGGTAACTTGTCGTCCGCCTCGGTCCTGATCGTGCTGGACGAGGTGATGAAACATCGGCGTCCAGCGCCGGGGACGCGCAGCATCCTGGCAGCTATGGGTCCGGGCTTTTGCGCGGAAATCCTGTTGCTGGAGTGGTAGCTGCCCTTTGACCCAAAATTCGTGTGATGTCCTGATTGTCGGTGGCGGCCCAGCCGGGTTAGCTGCCGCAATCGCATTACGAATGAGGGGTGCTGATGTACTGGTGGCGGATGCGCTGAAGCCGCCAATCGATAAAGCCTGCGGAGAGGGCCTGATGCCGGATGCGCGCAGCGATCTGGCTGCGCTGGGCGTGCATTGCGAACCCGGTGAGGGGGCGCCGTTCCGCGGGATTCGGTTTATAGACTGGACGGACAGGGAGCCGGTTTCTGCGTCTGCTGATTTTGCGAGCGGAGCGGGAATCGGGATGCGTAGAACCGCGCTCCACGCGCGGCTGGTGGAACGCGCTCTCGAAGCCGGTGTTCGGCTGCGTTGGAATACGCATGTTGCGCTTGGCAGCAGCGTCTCGCTGGACCGCGAGGCGTGCAGATACGGCTTCCTTGTGGGTGCGGATGGGCAATCGTCGCGAGTGCGAAGGTGGGCTGGTCTCGACGCGTGCAGGCTGATTTCCAGGCGATTCGGCTTTCGCAGGCATTATCGAATGGCTGCGATGAGCGATTTCGTTGAAGTTCACTGGTGCGCTCCTGGACAGGTCTACATTACTCCCGTTGCACCGGATGAGATTTGCGTTGCTGTGGTGACGCGGCATAGTGCGACGCGTATGCAGGAGATCATCGATACGATTCCGCCGCTGCGCGAAAGGCTACCAGCGAAAGAGGCAGTTACAGGTGAACGTGGCGCGTTGACAACGACTCGACGGCTGAGACGTGTCGTGAAGGGCAATGTTGCGCTTATCGGCGATGCTTCGGGATCGGTCGATGCAGTTACCGGCGAGGGCCTTGCGATCGGTTTCCGCCAGGCAGCTTTGCTCAGCCGTTCGCTGGCGAATGGCTCGTTGGATCTCTACGCCGTGGAACATGATAATACTCTGCGAATGCCGCGGCGAATGGCGCGTGGCTTGTTGATGGCGGACAAGCATGCATCCATGCGAAAAGGAGCTATGCAAGTGTTGGCTCGGTCGCCGGAGTTGTTTCACGGTCTGTTGCAGGTGCACATGGGCGAGCTGAGTCTGCCGCATCTGCTGCTTCATAGCGCTGGCATCGTGAGGGGTCTCGCGTTCGCGGGCATTTCCGCATCTGGGAGAACATCCACGTGAATTCTGTACCTCGCAAGCACCGTCTTCTCGCCGCCATCGTGCTGTGCTTCGCGCAGATGGCGTGGGCGCAATCGACAACGCCGAAAGTCACTGTGCATCTTGATCCTCAGAAAACGGAAATCCATTGGACGCTGGGAACTACGCTGCACACGGTGCATGGCACATTTCGACTGAAGGGCGGGTTGATGACGTTCAATCCGGCGACCGGTGCAGCGGAGGGAGAGTTTCTTGTCGATGTGACTACGGGCGAGAGCGGCAACAATTCTCGCGACGGAAAGATGCAGAGTGAAGTGCTCGAAAGCAGTAAGTATCCGCAGGCGTTCTTCCATCCGGTGAAGGTGACTGGAGAGCTAAAGCCGGGCAGCTCCCAAAATGTGACCGTAGATGGCACATTTAACATCCACGGCGCTGATCACCCGCTCACGTTGCAGATGACAGTGCAATTGACTGGAACGGATGCGACGGCAACGACGCACTTCACCATCCCTTATCTTGCGTGGGTGATGAAAGATGAAAGCACTTTTCTTCTGAAAGTGGACAAGGAAGTGACGGTGGACGTCACTGCGCGGGGAACTGTAGACGGGCTATCCCCGGGGAAATAAGTAAGGAGCAGGAGCACCTGGGAAGGGTTAGGCGCTCCTGCCGAACGAAAGAACTCCTTACTTGAACTGGCTAATTGCGTCCCAAACGTAAATGCCGATAATGGTTGCGGACAGAACACATGTTGCGCCCGTCATGATGCGAACGAGCGGCTGGATTTTGTTCACTTTCTGCACAATCTGGGTTTGCTCTTGCTGCTGGTGGCTTGCTGCCGGATCGAGGAAGAGCTGGTCTTCCTCATAGCGGGTGATGGTGCCACGGTAAGCAAGAAGTGCCAGAAGCGCGACTAAGACTACGGCCCATACGATCCATAGAATAAGCATGATACTCATGCACCTCAGGATTCGAATTGGAGCCGGTCCCAGGTACGAGCGGGTCCGAAACTTTCCCGGGCTCGGGGTAGGTGGGGCCGCTTCGATTAAATGATAGTCCTGTTGCAGCAGCATTGAACAGTGCTCCCCCTCACTGTGAAACTAACTTGGCAACCTCTTGGCGGTTAAATGACTCCATCCTTGTGTCCAGATACGTGTGGAGGCAGGAATGAAAGTCGATAGAAGAAGAAATTCCGACAGTCTTGTGATTCGTTTTGTTGCGGTTATGGGGATGTTTGCGGCGCTTTTGTGGCTTGCGGCCTGCAACCAGCAGCCTTCCGATGAGCA
>DATGAD010000098.1:0-4456 GCA_035313725.1 Alloacidobacterium sp.
GTTCAGACGAGATAGGCAACGCATTCTGGATGGTTTTTGTGCTGATTCTTGTCGCGGTCTATGACCTGGATGAGAATACGCTACTTCCATTTAATGGGCTCTTCTGGATTCTGTATGTTGGGGCCATCGCAAATATTGAAATCATGGCTTTTGAACAAAAGAGCCAGCGAAGGAATCACAGAATGAGCGAAGTTGAGCGCGTGCCTGCGCACGCAGTGGCGTGAACGGAAGTGGCGACTGCTGAGATTCTTCATGCGGATCAGGTCAAGAGTGCGACAGAGGGAACGAAGCGCTTTTACCGGCCAGAGTTGGATGCTCTTCGATTCTTTGCATTTCTTGCTGTTTATGTATGTCACAGTATTCCGAATGAGGTTGTTGCCTCAGCTTCAGCGCGCAGCAACGGGTGGATTTGCCTGCTGGCAGCGATAAAAGATGCAGGCAACTTTGGAGTCTGCCTCTTCTTCATGCTCAGCGCCTTCCTCATTACTGAATTATTGAGGCGGGAACTGGAGGCATATCGTTACATTCATGTCAGCGCATTCTATCTGCGGCGTATATTGCGCATCTGGCCGTTGTATTTCGGTATCACAATCGCATACGCCCTAGGCGGGCGCTATTTTCCGGCGATGCGGATGGAATCAGGCCGCGTGTTTGCTTACTTTCTGCTGGCGGGAAATTGGTACATCGCATTGCATCCCTGGATACAGACACCACTTCGATCGTTGTGGAGCATCTCAGTGGAAGAGCAATTTTATCTAGCGTGGCCGCTTCTGGCGCATTTTGGTGGCACGCGCATGATCGCAAAAGCGGCATTCGCGATCGTGCCGTTTTCACTCACGGCGATTATGATCGCCTCGGCCGATAAAGCGTATGCATACAATACCGTTTGGCTGAACAGTTTTACCCAGTTTCAATTCTTTGCATGGGGCGCATTGCTTGCTCTGGCATTGAATGGGAGCATGCCGAAACCCCACCATGCCGTGCGAGGCGCTTTGGGTGTTGGGGGGGTCGTGCTGTGGCTGCTCTCCGCGTATGCGACTGGAATCAAGCGGCCTGGAGCGGAAGTATCCTCTGTGCAATTCTGTTGCGGCTACCTGCTCGTCGCTGCTGGATGCCTGCTCCTCTTGCTCGCGGTCCTTGGGACCAGTAGATGGCGAATTCCTGGGTGGCTAGTGTACATGGGAAAGATTTCGTTCGGGCTTTACGTTTTTCATGAAACAGCATTTCTGCTTGTCGACGAGGCACAAAAACACGCTGGCGGGTTTATTCCCTTGCTCGTGTCCTGGTCATCGCAACACTCCACGATCGCTCTCACGATCAACAAAGCGATTGCTCTGGGTGCAACGATTCTGCTGGCGATGTTGTCCTACCGCTTTTGGGAGACTCCGTTCCTGCGCCTCAAACGCCGTGTTACCTGGGTTCAGTCGCGGAGCGTTTAGTGGAGACACGCAAAGCCCTTATATACCGCAACGAACTCTTGCCACTCTCTGAGACGTTCATTCTTTCTCAGGCAAGTGCGCTTCGCAGATTTGAGCCGTTGTTCGCAGGGCTGAGACGGGTGAGCGATGGCTTGGATTTGGCTCAGCACCCGGTACTGACATTATGTAAGTCAGAATCGTGGAGGGAAAAAACAAAACGGCGAGTCTTTCTGCGCACCGGACGAACCCGTCGCTTTATCCATGCGATTGAAGCACAGAGACCGCAATTCATTCATGCGCATTTCGCGATCGATGCGTGCGCAGTGTTGCCCGTTGCGAAGAAATTGCGAATTCCTCTCATTGTCACGCTGCATGGATATGATGTGTCATGCAGCGACGAGACGTTGAGGTTATGGCCGACGACCAGAGCATATCTGCAACGCAAAGAAAAGTTGTGGGCGTATGCGGATGCCTTCTTCTGCGTCTCCGAATCCGTACGGAGGCGAGCGCTTGCTCTTGGCTTTCCTGCCGGAAAGCTATGGGTTCATCGTATTGGGATCAAGCTCCATGACTGTAACAAACAAGAACAGCATCGCGACGACAAAGCAGTTCTCTTTGTTGGCAGGCTCGTGGGGAAGAAGGGTTGTATTCATCTCATTCATGCCATGTCTCGAGTGCAGAAAGCGATCCCACGAGCTCGGCTCGTGATCGTGGGTGACGGTCCGCTGCGCAAAATGCTGGAAAGCGAAGCTGCATCTTGCTGTAGCAACGCGGTCTTTTTGGGTCACAAGTCGAATGTAGATGTTAGGCAATGGATGCAACGGGCTCGCGTACTCGTGGCTCCAAGCGTTCGAGCGAGGAATGGCGACTCCGAAGGCCTGCCAACGGTGATTTGCGAGGCTCAGGCCGAGAGATTGCCTGTCATCGCATTTGCTACCGAAGGAGTTACAGAAGCATTCCCAATAGAGAGGCACGCGCCTATGCCCCAGGAGGGCGATGTCGTTGCTTTGGCGGATGAGATTATTCGCCTCATGAAAGACGACTGTGCGTGGCAGCAGGCAAGTGAGGCCGGCAGGCGCTATATGGAGGCGCATTTCGATCTTGATGCGCAGACGCGCCTGCTTGAGGACAAGTATGAAGAAGTGATTGCGAGGCATCGTGCCTGAATCAGACAGCCTCCGCCGCCACACGTTATGGATGATCTCAGGGCACGGAGTATCGCTCGCATTTCAGGCGGCGTATTTCATTCTGATTGGGCGGGCGCTGGGAAGCCATGAATACGGCGCGTTTGTCGGCGTTGTCGCGCTGGTCAATGTGCTGAGTCAGTTCAGCAGCGTTGGAATGGAGATGATTCTCGTGCGCAATATCAGCCGCGCGCGAGAGTCCTTTTCCTCTACTTGGGGTAATGCCATACGGATCAGCGCCTATGGCTTCGTTGCCCTATTCGTTGTGGCAATGCTGATCGGTCATTTTGCGCTGAGTCCGGAACTGCGGCGCTTGATCCCATACATTGCCTTGTCTGATGCTCTGTTTGGAAAGCTTGTACAGCTTTCCAGTCGCGCCTTCCAGGGGGGCGGCCTGCTGGCTCAGACGGCGAGACTTACCGCGCTTACGAATATCACCCGTGCCGCGTCCGCTTTGGGTCTATTTGTTTTTACAATCTTAATGCGCGTTCAGGCAGATGTATTTTTGTGGGCGAGGATTTATTGGCTGTCCTCGCTGGTGACTGCCATCGTTGCTTTTGGGACGGTTACAAGGCTGCTGGGATGGCCCACACTCGCGCGCATTCATATGCGCGACCTGACGGAGGGGTTCAGTTTCTCGTTGTCCAGCTCTTCGATCTCTGTCTACAACGATATCGACAAGACCTTTCTAGCTGGAGCTGGGCAGTTCTACGCAGCCGGGATTTATTCGGCAGCGTATCGCATCATTGATGTTGCCAGCGTCCCCATTTACGCCATATACACGGCTGCCACCCCACGATTCTTTCGGAAAGGCGAGCATAGCGTGGCTGACGCGTCGGCACTAGCCGCTGGGCTTCTCGGGCGCACGGTTCCTTACGGAATTCTCATGGCGCTGATGATGTTCGCAGGGGCGCCTCTGCTTCCGCGTATCTTTGGGTCTTCGTTCGGCGGCTCGACCGAGGCGCTGAGATGGTTGTGCCTGTTGCCGCTTATTCGTGGGCTGCACTATGCATGGGGAACAACCATCACGGGGTCCTCCTCGCAGTGGTACCGTACGGCGACGCAACTGGGCGCGGCAGGAGCTAATCTATTGCTGAGTATTGCGCTGATTCCACGGTGGTCCTGGAGAGGGGCCGCTGTCGCGAGCCTGTTGACCGATGCAGGGCTCGCTGCGGCTAGCTGGATGGTTGTGCGGTATCTCTATATGAAAGAAGACGCAGCTGAAGTAGCGATCACGCAGACTGCGTGACCGCTGAATCGCCGGCGCTTCAGAATTCTTCGGATTCAGTGGCTGCAATCTCCTTGTCTTTGATTTTCGGGCTGCCAAAGATGCGGAAGTCGGCTACTTTGTGTAGCCGGAATGCGGGTTGGGCGCTGCCCCTCGGCAGTTTGAGGCGGAAGAGGTCGGCATCTGTAACTGTATCGAGCACAAAAGCGGGACGCGCATCGGGTGATGCGCAGGCAATCTCAACGTTTGTCAGTTCGATGTTATTGACGTGGCGAATGAAGAAGCCGTGCGCAGGCATTGGTCCGAACATGTGCGGGTCAGGGTAGCCGGCTTCGTTTTCGGCTGGTTGAAGCGCTGCCATCTCCGCCGTCCCGTCACCTTGATGATGCAGATAAACATTGCTGATCTTGAGATCGGTGATTGGATGGTCCGGGATTCCGCTGATGATCGCCGAGTATTTCGAAGCAGCGTTATAGCTAACGATATTGCTGAGGATTATCCGGCGGCAGTCACCGACAGGAACTCCAGCAGGGCCACGCATACGACTGCCGAGCCGAATAAAGATCGGAGCTTCGGAGATATCGCGCATGGTGATGTTGGTGAAGGCTATGTCTTCGAGCAGTGCG
>DATGAD010000099.1:0-2590 GCA_035313725.1 Alloacidobacterium sp.
CGTGCTTGACGCAAAGCAGAACCCTGCGATCACCAGGATCAGCACGCCCTTCAGCCACGTAAAGACAAGCTGAAAATCTCCCGCCCTCTTGATGCCGAGATAGTTCAGCCCCGTCATCAGCCACGTCATAGCGATGGCAAAAATCTGTGCCCACGTGATTACCAGCCCAAAGTGGAATGCCGTACCCTCGAGCCATCGAAACGTGGGGAAAATCGCCAGCGTGCGCGCGAGCCCTGTCGTCACGCTCGCTATCGAAGCCGGCTTCGCCACGGCAAACCACGTCCACATATATAGGAACGCCGTCAGGTCGCCGTACGCCCTGCGCAGATATACATATTCGCCGCCGGTGTAAGGCAGCATCGTGCTTAACTCTGCGTAGGTCATCGCGCCGAAAAGCGACAGCAGCCCGCCCACAATCCAAGCCAGGTACACCAGTCCCGACGAACCCGTGGCCCGCATCATTTCCTGTGGGACAAGAAAGATTCCACTGCCGATCAGAGTTCCGCCGACGATCGCCGTCGCATGCGAAGTATGCAATACCCGCGGAAGTTCGTGCGTGTGTTGTTGACGTGGTTCAGCTGAGGCAGTCGACAAGGCGGCTCCGGACCGGAAAGCCCTCAAGCTCTAGTAGTAGTGCTTGAAGTCATTCCAGTCTGCCGCATACGTCTTGTTTCTGCCATAACAAAGATAGATATTTCCGTGCTCCCACGGCATTGCCAGCGGATTGTTCCGTACTCCGGCAATGCTGCAGGACGCGTAAGATTTCTTCACTTCATCGAATGTCGCACCGGTGATGAGGATCATCTCCTGCCCCGTGTAACCCTGCGGTCCCCAGATCCAGTAGCTCTGATGCCCGCTGATTGCCTGCGGCAAACCATACTTCGGTCCGAAGAGATTGATCGCGCTCGCCTGGCCGTAATTGCCCGCGAAGATGCCGGTCACCGCCTGCTCATTCGGAGGCAGCGCGTGATAGATCGCGTTGACCTGTGCCACCAGGTCACTCCATCCAAACCGGTCTGCATAAAACTGCGGCAGGATGGTCGCGTCGTGATTCTCCGTGTCCTGCGGAGCGAAGCCCATCTTCTTCTCATAGGCAACAAAGCGTTCTGGCGGCATTACTGGAATGGAGAAAGGTATTGACCGGTAACCTACCCATATCAACGCCAGCGCGTATGCGCCGATCAGCGCATTCTTCCACGCCTGCTCTCGAGCCCACGAAAACCACGCGACTCCGCCCGCCGCGAAGAACACCGGATACACCGGCGCCAGGTAGTAATCCTTCGCGTGCATCGCCATCATGAGCGCGAGGAACAGCAGATACACCACGCCCAGGAAACGAAACGGTCGCGCCGCCCTGCTCACCAGCAGCCAAACTACTCCGCTCACCCAAACCAGCACCGTTGCGGGATTCATCGCGAACCATTGCGCACGCAGAAATTCCAGCGGTCCCAGCTTCACATCCTTATCGCTGTGCTGCACGTCACGCAGCCACTCGAGAGTAGGGAAGTGATAGTGAATCTGCCAGAGCAGATTGGGCAGCGCAAGCAAAACCATCAGAAGCACGGCCACGCCAAACCACTTGCTCTTGAGAATCCTTCTCTGTGGCGTCAGCAACAGGGCCACCAGCACGCAGACCAGAAAGAAAACTTCGGAAACCTTGTTCTCTAAGCCGAGGCCCGCGCTCACGCCAAGCAGGATCCACCAGTTCCGCACCGCCTCCGGCCGCTCCGCCTGCACAATCATGATCAGCGCCAGCGTGCACGTCATCCAGAAGACCGGATCGAAGCAGTTCATCGACAGAAAGCTGTCGATGCCGAGATAGACACCGGCGATCAGTACGCCGAGCATGGCCAGCGCGGCCGCGCGCCGTCCGCCGCCGAGCGCCCATGCCAGCATCCCCGTCAGAAAGACCTTCGCGCCGCCCGCCAGCGCCGGAATCAGCCGCAGCGACCACATATGGTCGTGCCCGAACAGCGTTTCCGTCACACGCGCTGCCACGGCTACCATCGGAGGCTGATCCACATACCCGAAGGCCAGCCGCTGCCCGCAGATCAGGTAATACATCTCATCGCGAAAGATGCCGTAGCCTTGGTGCTGCGCAATGATGTTCGTGATGATATGCAGCGCGACCTTGAGCAGCGCGAACGTAAGGCTCAGCCAAAGGATGGTGCCTGGGTTGGAATATTTTTGGGAAACGGAGCCTGCGATGGTCGTCGTGGCCATGTGTGAACCATACGTCTAAACGATAGGAAAGTTCCTGGGCATAAAGAAAGAATATTCTTGCTTAAGTACTATGTTCTTGCTAGATTATTTGATAGAGGATCATGCCCCCATGGATCTTTCTTTGAGCGAAAAAGTACGAGCAGTGGCCTTAAGGAAGTACGTGCAGCCTGCAAAAGAGGCGGGCAAGAGCGAGTTTTCAATTGCCGTTAAGGACCTGTTGAAGGACGACCTCGACAAAACCATGTTCCCCGGCAACAGGGTACCGCTCGTGTGCAGTGCGATCACGACGCGCGGATTTCAACGTGAGAATGGCCTGGAAATTATTGCCATTGACGGCCCAAAGTCGAAGACCAGCCCCACCGTTGTT
>DATGAD010000100.1:0-2165 GCA_035313725.1 Alloacidobacterium sp.
TTCATTGAAGCTTTTTTCAGCCTCGTCCATGTGGCCTTGCATCACGTTCGTGAGGGCGAGGATGTAGTCGGCACGGCCGGGGTTGGGCGTGTGCTCGGCCAGCGCCTGCTGCGCCAGCTTTTCAGCGCCGGTAACGTCGCCTTGATGCAGCTTGACTTCAGCGAGGTCGAGTCCGTGAGGCGTGCGGGTAGCCGTGCGGATGACGTCGGAGGAGCCTTCTTCGGCGAAGTGAATGTCGCGCGCGCGGTGGATCTGCTGATCGATGTCCATGCCATAGACCA
Source organism: Alloacidobacterium sp. (assembly GCA_035313725.1). Taxonomy (GTDB): domain Bacteria; phylum Acidobacteriota; class Terriglobia; order Terriglobales; family Acidobacteriaceae; genus Alloacidobacterium. Next base: position 282 of record DATGAD010000100.1, read on the forward strand.
TAGGGCCGATGGCTTCCTTCAGGCTGTCCGGCGTGTGCTCGAAGGAGATGAGCTGGTCATAAAAGTATTGCGTAAGGACGAAGCCGGAAACCATGCTCTGATTGACGGCGTTCTGGCGGACGGTTGCGATGCGCTGCAGGGAGGCGTTGTGCTTCTGCGTTTCGCGTTCGAGGTCGGCGCGACGCGTGTCGTCGGGAATTTTGTAATCCGCGATGCCGGTTTCCATGGTGCGCGCTTCAATGGCGCGGATGAGGCATTCGATGACGAGCGAGACGATGTCGCTACGGTATTGGAAGTCGAGAGGCGCGTCGCGGACGGTTTTAAGAATCGGCAGCAGGCGGTCCATGGCTGTGGCGCGCGAGTAGAGCAGGGGCTCGATCACGTAATGCAGATACGTGTGGCGCGCTTCCTGCATGTGGATAGTGCCGTTGACGGGTGAGGCCACGACGACGTAATCGGGTCCGTAGACGCGCGCGTTGGTTTCTGACGGCGAGAACATCGGCTCAAGCACGACAAGAAAACGGATGCCGGTGTAGGTACTGGCTGGCATCTTGAGGTAGACGTCGGTCTTTACGATCATCTGCGTCAGCGGATCGTGAAGTTTGGCTACCTCTTCGTCGTAGTCGTTGTGGTTTGCCACCCAGATGAGGTGAAGCTGCGCCGCATCGACAAAGCTGTGGAGCAGGGGCACCATGTCGATGACTTGCGTGGAGTCGGGGGGCATGTCGTCCTGTTCGACGCTGAGGGCGAGTTCAGGCGGAGGTGTGAGATAGAGCGCGAGAGAGACGTACTGCGCGAGGTCACGGCTGGCTTCGCCGAGGCGGTGCTGGCTGATGAAGACGCAAATCTTGTCGCGGGCTGTACGCGCTGCTTCTGACTGCTGCAGGGCCTGGTTGACCTGATCGCGGACTCGGGTGCGAATTGGATCGGAGTCGGCGAGGCCGTTGTCATATCCACAGGCATTGAGCGCGACCGCGACATCGAAGAGCGCTTCGCTGGTCTGGAGACTTACGGTTGGGCCAGCGGGATCGACGAGTGCCGGTGGCTTTTCCTGCCGCGGAGGCTGCGTGTTCGGCTGCTGTTGCTTTGCCGGCACCTTGACGGTTTGCTGCTGAGCTGTGGCCGGGAGCATGCTGGATGCGAGGAGTGAGGCGAGGGCGATGGATGTGCGCAGATTCGGACGAAACGACATTTTCGATGAGAACTCTATTGAAAGTCTATTGAAGCGTGTTTGGAGTGGTCAATTGTTGCGGCTGGTGCGTAGAAAAAGCAGATACTTCCACTTCGCTCAGGGATGACAAACCTTTCCGTGACAATTTAGGGAGAAAGATTAAGCTGCTTTCTTTAGCGGTTTGATTTTCTTGCGCTTCTTTTTTGATTCCAGCCAGAGGTCATACTGCAACTGAGCTTTGCTGAAGAAGTCTGGGGACATGTCGAGGGCTTCTCCAAGGCGGATGCTTAGGTCGACACTTACGGCATTGTGACCGTTAATGATGCGCGAGAGCGTCGCCCGCGCGACTCCGATGTGCGCGGCTACATCGCTGACGGAGCGGTCACCGATAAATTCCTTGAGGAGTTCGCCGGGGCTTGCCGGGTTGTACATATTCGAGTACATCGTCCACCTCTCCTAGTGATAATCCTGATAGTCCACGAGAATGGCGTCCTCACCTTCAAAGCTGAAAGTTAGACGCCAGTTTCCATTCACGGTCACACTCCAATGTCCGGATAGATCGCCCTTGAGCGGATGCCACCCCCAGCCCTCGCGGTTCATGTCCATCGGATTCGCTGACAGGTTCAGAGTCGTAAGGAGAATTCTGAGCCTGTTTGCATGTTTCGGCTGAATGCCCGCTTTTGACCCGGTTGTAAAGAACTTTTCAATTCCGC
>DATGAD010000101.1:0-4878 GCA_035313725.1 Alloacidobacterium sp.
GGAGCCGAGCATGCGATAAGCAACCGCACTCAAATGTCCTCGGCTCGCCTCGAATCTCTCGACCAGCCAATCATTGGCACCCATCGGTCACATACTCCTCTCCCCACGTGTCACTGTGGTGACACGCGCAAGCCAGTCTTCGTGACAAGGAGGAGACATTCAAACATGCGTTCCGCTTATTTGATTGTCATTGTCCTGGCCGCCGCAGCGAACTTTTATGCTGGCATATGCGACTTCACGCGTCCGCATTGGCTCCTCGTCAATATAAAGAGGCTGGAAGTCGAGGAGCGGTGGCTTCCGACACTGGGCCTACTGAAACTACTCGGCGCGCTTGGATTGCTCGCCGGCGTTGTTGTTCCGCAGATCGGAGTTGCTGCCGCCGCCGGGCTCGTTCTCTATTTTGTTGGCGCTATGGTCACGGTTCTGCGTGCTCGCTGGTACGCGAATCTGCCCTTTCCGCTCACGTGGCTCGCCCTGGCTGTGGGGTCATTCGTGCTCTGCCTGCGCGCTGCCTAAACACGACCACGCGCAGCCATGCGAAGCCCGTAATCGCCCTCGTTGTTTTGTGGCAGCAGGCGAAAGACGCGAGGATTGGGGCGACAAGCGTCCCTTCACTGACGCAAATCGCCAATGAGCGATTTGCCCTGGAGGCGTCATGTGAGAATTCACGAGCCGATACCGCCGGTCCATAGCGAACCGAGGCGCTTCGCCGAGATACGGTTGCCAGCGGCAGTCTCGTACAGATACATTCTCGCGAACAAGAGCGCACGCTTCGAGCATCGAATTGCAAGTGAACCCGATCATAGGGGGTCGAGAAGTCGGTCCAGGCAAAGTCAATGCAAAGCATTCTTGCGGCCAGCCATCTTATGCGGACGAGATCAAATGATCAAATAGCGATTGAACCAGGCTGCGCGTGCTCTTCTGAGAAAGTTCAGCGCCGAGGATTCTCTGGGTGACTGCCAGACCATGAGCGAGATTGATGATCACCATGATGAAATCATCCGGTTTCAATCTCGAAGTGACCTCAGGAAATCGCAAGATGTCCCTGACCAGCTCGCTTCCGTCGCGAAGCTGCTGCCGATGCACTTCAATAAAGCTTTGCCGGATACGTTCGCTTCGGAGAGCTCCGACCTCGAATTCAGCGCGAAGCACGATCCAATCATGATCCGTCATCAGGTCGGCAATGGCGTCCCGCCATTTTTTCAACCGCTTCCTGCCTGACGGCTCTTCCTTAAGCAGAGAACGAAGGAAATTCAGACGGAAGGTCTGCTCCTCCTGGATTACAGCGAGGAACAGCTCTTCTTTACCGTCGAAGTTTGAATATAGAGCACCCCGGGAATAACCGGCATCCTCCGCGATCTTCTCCGCCACAGCGCCGCCAAGCCCGTAACGCAGAAAGTGCCTGCGGCCTACGGCGATCAATGTAGCGCGAGTCTGTGCTCTGCTCTCCTCGCGCGTGAGCCGCTTTCGTGGTTTTGTGCCGCTCACAGACATTTGAATACCTGATTCCTCCCGATCGTTGCTATAGCGATTCATTGACTTCCTCTGAGAAGCGTTAGACACGCTCACAGAGGGCGAACGTCAGGATCGAAGTTGTGCCACACGATTCTGACCACAATGAACACTCTGTATCCTGATACGAAGATAAAGCAGAATCCGAGTCGATGTACCCAAAGCCACCCGCTTACAGTGGCTTTTTCATCGAGAAAAAGCCACACTGCACGCTTTCAGTGTGGGCACTGTGACTCGGGTTCTGCTCCAGCTTATACCCCGGGGCGCTGACGTGAAGATCTATCGAGAGTTGCATGTCTCAAATCGGCGCAACCTGTGCTGGATCTGAACCGTTGGATCCATAAACCTTCAGGCTTTTAGAACAATCGAATGACCGCAACCACCGCAGCGGCTGCAATCGCCGTGATTGCGAGAACGACATACCACAGGTATGCCATGGGGATGTCTTCCAGGTCGTCTTTCATTTTGGTTTTCATGGTGGCTCCTTAGCCGTTACACGTGGAGATCAGAATCGTCCGGTGAGCGGGAAAATACATCGGCATGGCACACCGGTCCCTGCGAGAAGATCACTGTCATCTTCAGGCTGCCGGAAATCGAAAGGCAGTCAGAGATGCGATTATCCCCGGCGTATCAGCATTACGCCCAATCCGACGCAAACGGCTGCCATGACCCGCAGCGCCGGCACATACAGCGATCCCAGCCATGCAATGTATGCGGAAAGAGCATCCTGTTCGGGCTTCATACAAATCCCCCATACCCCGAAGACTATGCAGGCCAGGCCTAACAGGAAACAGAGCCACTGCTCGATAACAGCAATCGTCGTGGGCTGAACGCTTTTTTGTTCGTCTCCTCCCTTCTCCCTCACACCCTGTCCGACACTCAAAGTGTGCTCGCGGCCGAGATGTTCAACCTCTTCATGAAGACCGCCGGCGCCGTGATCGTAGCCTTGAATCGGGGATATGACTTTGGTCGCCAATATTCGACCTGTGCCTGTGTCAGCCATCATGGCTTCCCCTTCACGAATTTCTGCTACACATACAATACGATTTCAGATACAGTATGTATATCAAAATTGAACAACGGTGCTCGCTTTTACGGAAAGAGCGCTAAACGGAAACAGCTGGCAGGAAACCAGAGGGGACGGCGATTGGTTGGGCTCGAGTAATGAATCTGACAATGCTCACTCCGCCGGAAAGGAAAGCGGATGTCAGATGAAGTCGGGAGCAGCAGGCGATGGAAGCCTGCTGTCAACCCCTGGTTGATCGCGGCCACAGTTGCCCTCGCTGCCTTCATGGAGGTTCTCGATACCTCCATTGCCAATGTCGCCCTTCCCCACATTGCCGGCGATCTCGGCGCCAGCACCGATCAGGGAACCTGGGTCCTCACCAGCTATCTGGTCTCCAACGCGATCATTCTGCCGGTTGGCGCCTGGGCGTCGAGCGTCATCGGCCGCAAGAATTTCTTTCTGCTATGCATCACCATCTTCACCGCGGCAAGTTTTCTTTGCGGTATCGCCCCAACCCTCCCCATCCTGCTCATTGCGCGTGTGCTTCAGGGCGTCGGCGGCGGCGGCCTCCAGCCGATGGCGCAGGCCATCATGGCGGACTCCTTCGAAGAAAAGAAGCGCGGCCAGGCCTTCGCGCTTTATGGCCTCGTGGCAGTGCTTGCACCGTCCCTCGGACCGACAATCGGCGGTTGGATTACCGACAACTACTCGTGGCGATGGATCTTCTACATCAATCTGCCCGTCGGCATCCTCGCGTTCTTCCTGGTCAGTCGGCTCGTTCAGGATCCGCCCTGGATTAAAGCAGTTCGCGCCAACCTCAGAAGGCTCGACTATATTGGCCTTGGGTTGCTGACAGTCGCCATGGGCGGCATGCAGATTATGCTCGACAAAGGCGAAGAGAACGACTGGTTTGCCTCCACCTTTATCCGCATCGCCTGCTTCCTGTTCGTTGCGGGTATGAGCGGTTTGATCTGGTGGCAGTGGCGGGCTAAGAATCCCATCATGAATCTGCGGCTCTTCAAGTATAAGAACTTCGCCATCTGCTGTTTTCTCATGATTCTGGTCGGTGGTGTCCTGAATGCCGCAACCGTACTTGAGCCGCAATTCCTGCAGCAGCTGATGGGTTACACGGCAACCCGCGCCGGAGAGGCACTCGCGGGCGGAGGACTTGTCCTGCTCGTCCTTATGCCCCTCGGAGGCATCGCTACCGGCAGGTTTCCGGCGAGGAATATGGCTGCGTTTGGCTTCGTTTGCTTCGCCGGCGCGTTCTATTACACCTCCACGCACTTTACGCTCACCATGACCTTTGGTTTTGCCGCGTGGTTGCGGATTCTTCAGATGTTTGCGATTCCGTTCGCCTTCATTGCCATCACCACCGCGGCATATGTCGGACTTCCGAAGGAAGCGAGCAATCAGGTCTCCGGGATCATCAACTTTGTTCGCAACGTAGGCGGCAGCATCTTCATCGCGATCACCGGCGCGATCGTCACCAATCGTTCTCTCGTTCATCAGGCACGCCTGCAGGAGACCATGCAGCCCGGCAACCTCGCCTTCACCGACCGGGTCAATGCACTTACTGCTTACTTCGGCGGTACCGGCAGAGGTCCGGGCCCCGGCCACATGGCACGAGCTGCCATTTACCAACAGCTCAATCAGCAGGCTGCCGCCATGGCTTACCAGGACATCTACCGCCTGCTCTGCTGGATGGCGATGGGCATGGTAGTATGCGCCTTCATCCTAAGCAAGAACAGGCCCAGTCAGGGCGCTCCTGCGGGAGAAGCGATGCATTGACCTCCACATCAGGCCAGTAATGACGGACGGAATTGTATTTCTCAAGGCTCCGGAATGGCGTCCGAGTGCCACAAATCTGACGGGAGCTATTCCAGCCGGGAGATAAGGTTCCATGTGCGTAAAACAGGAGCGATTCTCGATTGAAGACAAATCGCCATAACTGGCCAATCGCTGCCCATTTTTCATTCAGGCGTGGGGAGTTTTTTAAATTCGGCGAGGATTTTGGTAAGGCGGTTGGAGAGTCTGGCGAGGCGAGTGCGCGCATTGCGGTTTGAGAGCGAGCGGCGGAATACCAGCATGATGTGTTGAGCGGCGATTAAGGAGTCGATGAGGCCGTCGCGGCCTGCCCGTAGGGGTGTGGCAGATGTTTTTGGTTGTGGAGCCAGATGCCTGGGTTTGGAGCAAGCCAACTGGAACTCACGTTCGAGATCGGTGAGGGTGACATCGACATAGCGCATGGTCATGGTTGGATCGACGTGCCCGAGTAACTTCATCAGGACGGGGAAGCTGACCCCTGAGCGCAGCATTTCTGTGGCATAGGTATGCCTGAACTGGTGGGGGACGATGCG
>DATGAD010000102.1:0-2448 GCA_035313725.1 Alloacidobacterium sp.
AGGCGCGAGCAGAATGGCCGCCTACGCCTTCGATACCCTAAAGCTGGATTCACTGGTCTCCTTCACCGCTGAGCAGAACCTGCGATCCCGCCGCGTGATGGAAAAGATTGGCATGACCTTCGACCCGGCCGACAGCTTTGATCATCCGAACCTGCCCGACGGACATCTATTAAGACGGCATGTGCTCTACCGGCTTCGCGCCGAAGAGTTTCGCCAACCCGTAAAATAGAGTCAGGAGCGCATGGCCGAACAGGAAAAGCCGAAAACCGGGGCCCCCGACACGCGCGGTTCTCGCGTGGTGGGGCAAAAACAAGCCCAGCAGCAGGAAGACGATGTCGTCGGCAAAGCATACGACGGCCGCCTGATGCGCCGCCTCATCCGCTACCTCTACCCCTACAAACCGGCCGCGCTTGTGTCGCTCGTAGCCATCCTCATCAAGGCTGGTTCTGACGTTCTCGGGCCCTATCTCACCAAGGTCGCCGTCGACCGCTACATGACCGTGCAGGTCGCCGCGAAGCCTTCATGGCTCGCGAGCCATCTCAGCCCGAACGCATTCGCCGGAATCACGCAGCTGGCAGGGCTCTATCTCGCCTCGCTGGTACTGAGCTATTTCCTCGAATTCGTCCAGACCTACCTGATGCAGTGGACCGGGCAGAAGATCATGTTCGACATGCGCAGCGAGATCTTCCGCCATCTGCAGCACATGCACATCGGCTACTTCGACCGCAACCCTGTCGGGCGCCTCGTCACACGCCTCACCAGCGACGTTGACGCGCTGAACGAGATGTTCACATCCGGCGTCTTCGCCATTTTTGAAGACGTGTTTGTCCTCGCCGGAATCGTCATAGTCATGCTGCGCATGAGTTGGTGGCTGGCCCTTCTTTCATTCGCGGTCCTGCCGCTCATCCTCGTAGTCACGCGCATCTTCCGCAAGCACGTCCGCGATTCCTACCGCCGCATTCGCTCCGCTATCGCCCGCATCAATTCCTATACGCAGGAACACGTCAGCGGCATGACCGTCGTGCAACTCTTCAACCGCCAGGAGCGCTCTTTCAAGGAATTCAAGGCCGTAAACCAGCAGCACATGGACGCCTTCAAAGACGCGATCCTGGCCTATGCGCTTTACTACCCGGCGGTCGAAGTCCTCAGCTCCATCGCCATCGCTCTCGTCATCTGGCGCGGCGGCTATGGCGTCCTCCACACCACCGTGACGCTTGGCGTGCTCGTCGCCTTCATGCAGTACGCGCAGCGCTTCTTCCGACCCATCCAGGACCTGAGCGAGAAATACAACATCCTGCAAGCCGCGATGGCGGCCAGCGAGCGCATTTTCAAGCTGCTCGATACCGCACCCGAAATCGTCTCACCGGCGCACACAAAAGAAGGCGACAACTCAGGCCGAATCGAATTCCGCAATGTTTGGTTCACCTACCAGCGCCTCGACGAATTCCAGAAAGCCCGCATCGCCCAGGCAAGTGCCGCCGAGTTGGCCACAATCGACGACATCGAATGGATCCTCCGAGGCGTCTCATTCACCGTCGAACCAGACCAGACTGCAGCCATCGTAGGCCACACCGGTGCGGGTAAGACCACCATCATCAGCCTGATGATGCGCTTCTACGACATCCAGCACGGCAGTATTCTGATCGATGGCGTTGACGTGCGCGAGCACGATCTCAACAAGTTGCGCCGGCGCTTCGGTGTCGTTCTGCAGGATCCGTTTCTCTTCAGCGGAACAATCGCCGACAACATCCGCCTTGGCTCGCATTGGATCTCCGACGCGCGTCTCGAAGAGGCAGCCGATGAAGTCAACCTCCGCGACTTCATCCAGTCCCTTCCCGAAGGCTTCGCCGAGCCGGTTCGCGAGCGTGGCAATGGACTCTCAACGGGCCAGAAGCAACTCATCAACTTCGCCCGCGCCCTCGCGCACGATCCCGGTATTCTGATCCTCGACGAAGCCACCTCGAGCGTCGATACAGAGACCGAGATGCGCGTCCGCCTCGCCCTCGAACGCATGATCGAAGGCCGCACCTCCGTCGTCATCGCACACCGGCTCTCGACCGTCCAGCGAGCCGACGTAATCCTCGTCATGCACAAAGGCCAGCTGCGCGAAATGGGGTCACACCAGGAGCTGCTCGCACAACGCGGCATCTATTGGAAGCTATACCAACTCCAATACAAGGATCAGGAACTCCTCGACGCCTTGCCCGCGCTTAACCCCAGCCTAGCCGTGGGGACCGACTAAGCGCGCATGGATCGAGTTCCAGATCGGCGCAAAATCTTCATCTCCGCAGGCGAAGCCAGCGGAGAACACTACGCCGCACAGCTCATCCCCGCAATCCGCAAGCTCGCTCCCGGCGCGGAATTCTTCGGCCTCGGAGGCGAGCGCATGGAAGCTCTCGGCTTCCGCCGCATCGTCCGCGCAGAAGACGTCGCCGTCATGGGCATTAC
>DATGAD010000103.1:0-9227 GCA_035313725.1 Alloacidobacterium sp.
CCGGTATTTTCGGATTAAGAACGCGCGGACTCGAGCTTCACTCCAAAATCACCACAGCGAAAGGTAAGCCGAATCAGGAAGCCAGCGCTGCGGCGCATGGTATGCTTTTTGCGCTCATTAGTTTGGTGATGTTTTTCGGCATCGGGAGGGATGATGCGTCTTTGTATTTTCTTTTTTGCGCTGACGATTGCGGCGCCGTCGGCACTGTCTCAACCAGTGAAGGTCGCAGACCTGGCCAAACCACCGGCGGATGCGCAGCAATTCTCGATCATCTCGACAGTGGGCACGCATGGCCACTCGTCTTTCTGGGTTGCCGCTGATGGAACGCGTTACGGGCGGGAAAGCCTGCTGCTTCGCGGGCAGGTTTCCGAGTCGGACAGCAAGACTCGTCTTGGATCCGATGGGATGATCGAGCACCTGGTGATTCGCGGCTTTACTCCCTCAGGAGATGCGGGCGAGAGCTTCGACATTAAGGACGGCGTCGCAAGCTGGAAGAGCCCTGTCGATGTCGGGTCTGCTAAGTATCAACAGCCGGCGATGTACGTCTCTTTCGGCGGACCGATGGATCTCACCATCATCATGGCTGAAGCGCTGATTTCGGCGCCCGGCAAATCGCTGCACCTGCTACCAGGTGGAGAGGCGCATGCTGCGCCTTTGACTACGCTCACGGTGGGAAGCGGCGCGATGAAACAGACAGTCCAGGCATATGCGATCACCGGTCTCTTTAATTCCCCTGTACCCATCTGGATGGATGCGAAGGGAAAATTCTTCGCTCTCGATCAGGGGCTCGCGTGGATACGCGCGGGATATGAAGGCGAACTGGTGTCACTGGACAAGGCGCAGGACGATGCGTTGGCCGGGAGCTTTGTTGCGACCGCGAAGAGTCTGCCGAAGGTGCCTTCAGGGCCGGTTGCCTTTACGCATGTCAGGGCTTTTGTCGATGGAACTCGATTTGTTGACGATCAGACGGTTGTTGTCGATCACGGAGTCATTACGCAAGTCGGACCATCTGCCACAACCGCCGCGCCGGCGAATGCTCAGGTTATCGACGGTGCGGGCAAGACGCTGGTTCCGGGCCTCTGGGACTCACACCAGCACGTGGGCGACGATTCGGCCGGTCCCTTCCTACTGTCGCTGGGCATTACCTCCGCACGCGATCCGGGCAACAATAACGCGCTGACCCTGGCCCGTACCGCACGCAGGGCGAAGGGCGAGTTGCTGATGCCTCACGTCTATCCGTCGGTGCTGATCGACGGGAAAGGGCCGAATACCGCGCAGCTGGGAAGTGTCGCGACATCGCAGGAGGAAGCCATCGCCATTGTGCGCAAAGCGAAGGCTGAGGGCTTTACCGGGATCAAGTTTTACGGCACGTTCAATCCTGCATGGGTGAAGGCGACGGCCGCGGAAGCGCATCGGCTCGGTCTGCACGTACACGGGCATCTTCCCGCGGGAATGCGAACGATGGATGCGATTAACGACGGCTATGACGAGATCACGCATATCTATTTCGTCATTATGCAGGCGATGCCGGATTCGGTTGTGAACAAGTCAAACGGCATGGCTCGCCTGGAGGGCCCGGGGCGATATGCGAAAGACGTGGACCTGAATGCCGATCCGATGAAATCGCTCATTGCGACCATGGCGCAGCGCAAGATCGAATCCGATCCGACGCTGGTCGTTGTCGAAGCGTTGCTGGTGCCGGACAACGGCGATCTCTCGGCTGCTTATGCGCCGTATGTGGGGACGCTCCCGCCAGCGGTCGAGCGCGGTTTTCGCGCAGGCGGCCTGGCTGTGCCGCCGGATTTGACGCGGGCGGACTATCGCGCCAGTTTCGCCAAACTATCCGCGCTTGTCGAGGACATGCACAAAGCGGGAGTTCCGATTGTCGCGGGTACAGATGGTTCGGGTCTCGAGCTGGTGCGCGAACTTGAACTCTACGTGAACGCTGGCTTCACCCCCGAAGAAGCGCTGGAGAGCGCCACGATTGTTCCTGCGCATCTGGTTGGGGCAGATGGCAAGACAGGTTCGATTGCAGTCGGCAAGAATGCCGACCTTGATTTGGTCGAGGGCGATCCTTCGAAGCATATCGGGGATCTTCGGCAGACGCGCATGGTGATGATGGATGGAAAGATGATGGATGCGGATGCGCTGCGGTCTGCGGCCGGATTTTCCGGGAGACCGAAAACGGGGGATTAGTCCTCGCGAGTCCAGGTACTGTCCGGGTTGTACTCTGACATGTCGGCGCCGAGCTTAGCGGTGTCCGGACCGAGGTCTTTCTCGTAGACCACGCCATCCTGGTTGACGATGAAACTCATGACCCCTGAGTTGCGGTACTCGGCGGGATAAGCGACGAAGGCGAAGCCGCGCGTGAGGTCGCCGTTGACGACGTAATCGCGAGCGCCGCCCTTTGCCGCCGCGCCCTGTTTGGTCAGGATGCGGAAGTAATATCCGTGGAAAGGCGATGCCTGGCCCTGCCGGAACTCGTAGCCTGCAGTGCTTGCGTCGGCGATTTGCGGTCCAATGGGACTCGGCGGCTCGTTGTCCCCTGTCTTCCAGTACAGACCATCCTGTCTGCCCGCCATGCTGACGAACTTCAGCGCGTAGTGTTTTGTCTTGCCACCGTCGCGCGGCTGGGAGGCGTACTCGCGCTGCGCGTCGACCATCCCGTACAAAATCTCGATGGCGTCGTTCTCATTGGTCCCGATGCGACGGTAGAGGACTTCTTTCATCCCGGCTTCGGTATCGAAATACCAGGCACCGCTGTTGTTCTTCACGATGGGAATCGGCGCGGGCCAGTTATCGGCGCCAACATACAACGTCACAGTCTGGTCAGGCTCGACGACGACGCGGTGCATCTCATCGTAACGGCGAATGAAATTGGCGAGCATGTTCTTGTCCGCAACGTCGTCGCCTGTGTGCAGAATTTTCTGCCCATTCGTGCCGAAGATTGCGTTCATCGCCTGGGCGTCATTGGCTTTTGCCGCGTTGTAGAACGCCAGCACGGCGTCGCCCGGCGAAGCGAAGGTCTTCTCGTTGCTCTGCTGCGCGAGCGCGGGCAGAAGCGTCAGTCCGCCTGCGATCAGCGAGAGGCAGGCCAACAGAATGGGTTTGTGCGAAGGTGTTTCCGAAGCCATCAAATTACCTCCTGTCGTTGACTCGCTATCACCGTTAGCGCCGGTGGCCTGCTGGGCGCTGTTGCGGGTGTGATGCCTGGCGCGAAGGTTGTGGAGTCGGCCGTGAAGCCGGGCGTGCAGCAGCGCCACCGCCACCAGCACTCCGGTTCCCTTGCAGGCTCTGTTGTCCGCGGGCGCTGTTCGTTCGGGTATTGCCTCCCTGGCCGTAGTTGCTAAGCGCGCCAGTGTTGGTTCCGCGACTGGGCTGCTGTCCGTACCCACGGGCCGGGTCGCGCTGCTGCTGGTTCAAGTTGCCGCCACCGCGGTTCGCGGCTTCTCTTGTGCCGGCGGGTTGCTGGTTCAATCTTCCTTGACCGGCGGTCGGCTGGTTCGGTCTGGCCTGGTTGGCTCCGCCCAACTGCTGGCGATTGTTCTGCCCCGGGTTCGCCTGATTGTTGCGAAACTGCGGCTGATTGTCTTTCTGATTGAACTGCGGAGTGGTGAAGTTATTGTTGCGCGCAGTGTTGTTGTTGTTGAAATTGTTGGCGCGATTGTCGCGGTTCAAGTTGTTACGGTTGATGTCGTTCGTGTTGATGTTGTTTCGATTTATGTTGTTGCGATTGATGTCATTCGTGTTGATGTTATTGCGATTTATGTTGTTTATGTTGTTTATGTTGTTGTTGTGGTAGTAGTTGTTGCGGTTGACGAAGGTGTTCGAATTCGAGACATAGACATTGCGGTTGTAAGTTACCGACGAGTTGTGCCACCCGCATCCCCACGAGTTATAGCCCCATCCGCAGCAGCCGCCGCCGTTAATCGCCGCGCCTACAGCGACTCCCAGCCCGAATGAGATCAGGCCCGTGGCCACCATGGCTCCGGTCGAGTATCCGGGATATGGGGCGACGGGCGCTCCATAGACGACTGTGGGGTTGTACGTGGGCACATAGACCACGTCTGGCTGCGCCGGTTGAATGACGATTGTCTGCGGCGGCGGCTGCACTACCACCGTAGTTTGCGCCTCGCCTGACGATGCTGGTGCGGGCGCTGCGCCGGGCGCCTGATTCTGCACCGTCACGTTCTGCTGCTGATTGCTCTTCAGATTCCCGGACTGGTATGACCGCTGACGCATCACCTGAACCGCGTTCATGACATCCTGCGGGACATTGAAATAGGCATCTCCGAGAGCTGAGGTCCAGGAGAGGTTGGTTGCCATCTGGCTGAGGACGTCCGGAAATTGTGTCAGGCCCTTGACGCTGGCGTCCCATGGCTGCTGGTCAACGGTCTGCATCAGCTGCTGGCCCTTCAGATTTGGATTCTGCTTGGTCCAGTTGTAGGCAGCGGTGATCTGGTCGGGATAGGTTGAACCGGCGAGGACCTGCGCCAGAAGATTGTCGGGGAAAAGCGCTATGGGAGCGACGAGTTGATAAAGCTGGTCTGGCGTGGGAGTAGCGTATGTGGTCGCTGGCGCCTGCCCCTGGCTTGCCGGCGCCTGCTCCGTTTTCTTATTGCAGCCGTCGAGGACCACGCTGAACGTAAGACTGATGCTGAGGCAGATGGACAGTGCTTGCTTGGGACCCTGCATAACCAGACCCTCCCAAAGACGCCACAACAAGGGACTTGCAGCTCTCGCTGGCAGCCTCCGCCAATATACACACTTCCGCGCTCCTTTGGGTTATCAATTCGCAACAAGAAAAAAGGCCACCCTTTGTGAGGATGGCCTTTTTCTGGTTTGCTTTCGTGGTTTAGAAGGTTGTACTTACGGTCAGGCGGAAAGTCTTGTTGGGCTCGCGGAGTTCGTAAAGCGAGCCGTAGAGCTGGGTCGCCTGTGCATAGCTGTAATCGCCTGCGCCGCCGGCGGGAAACATGCTGCGCGTGATCAGGTTCTGGGCGTTGATGTTGTCGTACAACCGCAGCGGATTGTAGGCGTAGTAGATGCGGAAGGGCGCGTTGATGATCGGCATCATGACCGAGACCTGCGCGCCGAGCGACATGCGCGGAACGTAGTTGGTTCCGGGAATGGGCCGGATGTAGCGATCGAACTGGATGGCCTGGCCACCAGTGCACGCGCCGTTGATGTAGTTCGGGCAGCCATAGAGCGGGGCATTCAGCGAATCGAAGCCTTGCGGGCTCTGCTTGAGCTGGCCGCTGCTGGTGGCCATGTTCATGCCGAAGTCGTCGAAGAACTCGAGGGCTGCGGTGCGGCCGACGAGCGGGATGCGGTATTCGAGGTTGCCGGTGATCTGCGTATCGCCGCCGATGGGGCCGATGCCGTAGACAGGAATCGGAACCTGTACGCACTGGTTGGTCTGCGGATTGGTGGGATCGCGCGGTACGCAGCTTCCGTCGGGGTTGGTGAGATTGAAGAGGACGCGCGTGGGCACGAATCCGTAAGGCGTTGCCGTGCGGATATCGAAGCCGCGAAGATCGGCTTCGCCGCCGGCGTAGAAGCGATTGAATGGCGGGGCCACATCGCCGCTGATGCCGTGAATGTAGTTCGCCTGCACGCGGTAGCCGAGGATGTTGCGGCCTTCGTTATTGAAATGGAACCACTTGATCGGACGGAACTGCTTGTACTCGACGACCGGCTGGAAGTAGCGGACGTTGCCCCACAGTCCGGCGAGCTGCATCGCGGCAGAGAACGAAGAGCCGGTGCGCGGCATATAGCTGGAGTCGAGCCTGTTCCAGGAATAGCTGAGCGAGACCATGCTGTTGATGATGCCCTCAAGCGAGTTTCCGCCCTGGATGCCGCTGCGGAATGCCAGTGTCTGGAAGAGGTTCTGCGATGCGGCGCTGAAGGTTGTGACCGACGAGCGGTTGAGCGAGTAGGTGACGCCGATGTTTTTGAAGGTGTGGCGGATGGGGAACCGTGCGGACGTGGTCAAACCGGTGACGGACTGGTTGTAGTTCTGCGTGAGCGAGGTGACGGCTGCGGTGGTATTAGCGTCCGCACCCGAAAGGTTGTAGGCCTTCGCGGAGTTGTAGTCGTACTTGCTCGAATAGATCTGGAAGCCGAGGCCGATGGGCTTGTTGCGCAGGTATGGTTCGTTGAAGCCGAAGAGCAGGTTGCGTGACAGGTTTCCGGCGCTGGCCTGCACGCTGAGCGTTTCGCCCAAGCCGAGGAAGTTGTTGGTCTGATAGTTCAGGCCGAGGAAGGTGCCCGAGAGACCGCTGACGCCACCGTTCAGGCCGATGGAGTTCTTGCCCTTTTCCGTCACTTTCAGAAGCAGGTCGACGGTACCGGCTTCAGGGTTCTGATGTGTCTCGGAGTCCTGATCGACTTTCAAAGGGTTGAAGTAATCGAGCTGGTTGAGACGCAGGAGGCTGAGTTCCCAGAGGTGGCTGTTGTAGACCTGGCCTTCTTCGAGAAGCAGTTCGCGGCGGATGACGAAGTCGCGTGTGACCGTGTTGCCCTGGAATTCGATCCGGGAGACGTAGAACGGCTTACCCTCTTCGAGATCAACGGCGAAGGAAACGGTCTTCTTGTCGTCATCAATGGTTGGCACGGGCGAGGCCGAGAAGTTGATGTAGCCAAGCTGTCCGTAGGCTTTCTGCAGGTTCTGCAGGCCTTTTCCGAAGGCGGTGAAGTTGAACCAGTCACCGTCTTTCATGGGGAACTGCGCGCGCAGGGCCTTTACGTTCAGGTTAGGAATCTTGCTGTTCTGGAAGGTGATGCTGCCCAGGCGGTAGCGCGCGCCCTCATCGACGGGAATGCGGATGTCGATGCGCTTGCCCTTGCGCGGGCGGAAGGTGAAGAAGGACAGGCCGCTCTCATTGCGGAGGTGTGTCAGCGGCTCGCCAGTGGAGGCGCGGAAGTAACCGCGGTCCTGATAGGCGCGGCGCACGCGCTCGGCGTCTTCTTCAAGCTTGCTGGCGTCATAGGTCTTGGCGAAGAGGTTCTCAAAGATGATGGAATGGGGAATGCCGATGGGCCGCAGGTTCTTCATCGCGGCGCGAAGGTCGCGCGAGCTGACGTGCTGGTTGCCGGTGAAGCTGATGTTGCCGACCTTGACCTTGGGGCCTTCCTTGATGATGAAGTTGACCTGCACCGAGGCGGGCGGGATGGTCTTGACGTCGGCCTTGATGGTGGCGAACTGGTGGCCGTGCTCGGCGAGCAGCTCGCGGATGACGCTCTCCACCCTGGCGATGCGCGTCGGGTCGTACTGGCTCTCGACAGAGAAGCCGACCTTTTCCTTCTTGAGGCGGTCGAGTACATCGGACTGCGTGACCGAGTTCAGCCCCTTGTAGTTGATTTCGCGGATCGTGGATTTTTCACGAACGTAGATGTCGAGGATGATGCCGCCCTTGGGATTGTCTTCGCGCTCGATGCGGACGTCTTCGAAGTACCCAGTGTTCCAGAGGGAGTTGAAGTCGCGCTCAATAGTGGTCGGGTCGAAGGGCTCGCCTTCGTGGCTGAAGAGGCGGGCGACGATCGTTTCCTTGGGAATGCGGCGGTTGCCGATGACGCGGATCTGGGTGATCGTCTGCTGCTGTGCCCATGCCGAAAAGACGGTGAAGCAAAGAAGAACGAAGGCCAATGGCTTCAGCGTGCGGCGGAATGTACGGCTCGCATTCTGGCTTGTTTTGATTGGAGAGCTCACGCTCTCTCGCATGACGGGAAAAATAGGCACACCCTCACTGCAAAAAATCAGATGAAACTTGAGGAAAAGGCGATTATAAGTGACCGGAGGCGCAGTTCCCAACTCCGGAGTATCTTTGCGTCTCTTGCCGGTCATCGGGGGATGCTGATCCCCGTGCAGCGACTTGAGGAGGCCCTGCTAGCTTTCCAGTTCAGCATGAATATCGAAACCTTCACCATTCCAGACGATTCTGAGAAGGTTTGGTTTGCAACAGACCTGACAATCCTCGACATAGGACTGCTTTCCGCCGGCTGACTCGTCAACCACAGTTTCATTCCACTCTCCACAGCCAGCGCATTGGAAACCCGCAGCGAACGGCATCGATTGGTCCGCCTTTAGTCTATCGGAATGAACGAGTTTTCGCTGCGGAACCGAATGGAAGACAGCATGGAAAATCTTATTATTCCTTCTAATATGTATATGTATATAATATACATGTGGATTGGACGCATATTACTGGCTTTGAGTGGGATAGGGGTAATGCACGCAAAAACGAGAAACATGGCGTCACGCAGACGGAAATTGAACAGGTATTTCATAACGCCCCTCTCATAGTCGCGTCAGACATAAAACACAGCCAGCAGGAGGATCGGCATCACGCGCTGGGCAGAACCGATTCTGGCAGAAACCTGCACATCACGTTCACTTTGCGTGCGAACCAAACTCTGATTCGTCCCATTTCTGCGCGTGACATGAGCGTGAAGGAGAGATCGATTTATGAAGAAGCACTCAAAAGCTATTCCTAAGTTCCGGACTGAGGCCGAGGAGCGAGCGTTCTGGGAGGCTGCGGGAAATGACAGCACCGAATATGTTGACTGGAGCAAAGCGCAGGTTGTGGCTTTTCCGAATCTTCGCCGCTCGACCCAAACCATCTCGTTACGATTGCCGGAGAGCCTGCTGAACACAATCCGTGCTGAAGCAAAGAGGCTCGATGTGCCGTATCAATCGCTGATGAAGGTGTGGCTGGCAGAGAAGGCGGCCAGTACCCATAAGTAGGTCAGACTTTTCGCACTTCGACGAGCGTGGAGTAGAAGGTGGGGCCGCCGCCGAAATCTGTTAGCTGTTGCGAAGTGAGGAGATTAACGTTGTGGCCGCCGGGCGAGAGCTTGTTCCAGTTGAGGCGGCTGGCGACTACACCCGGAGAGACGCTGCCATTGACGTGGGCTGTCATTCGGAGGACTCCGCGGTCATTGAAAATCTCGA
Source organism: Alloacidobacterium sp. (assembly GCA_035313725.1). GTDB lineage: Bacteria > Acidobacteriota > Terriglobia > Terriglobales > Acidobacteriaceae > Alloacidobacterium. The sequence goes on from DATGAD010000103.1 coordinate 8,954, forward strand.
TAGTGTCGCCTTCGCAGATGCCGCGCGCGGCTGCATCGCTCGTGTGTATTTCGAGACGATTGGTGTGGGCCGCTTCCATGAGCTGATGTCCATGCAGGTTGGCGAAGGTCGAGTTCATGTAGTGGTCGGCCTTGCGCGGCAGGAACTCGAGCGGATACGCGGATTGCTTTGTGTGGCGCGACTCTATCGGAGGCACGAAGGCCGGCAGCGGGTCTACGCCCAGGGCGGCGATGGCTTCCGAGAAGAATTCGATCTTGCCGCTGGGTGTCTTGAA
>DATGAD010000104.1:0-9959 GCA_035313725.1 Alloacidobacterium sp.
TGCACAATGTATGAAGGCCGCTCTCCGGAGCGGCCTTCATTTTTTCTACATTAGAGTTGTCATCCTGAGCGCAGCGAAGGACCTGCTTTCTCTCTGCTCAACCAATTCTTCAGCATCAACCAACAGCTCTCTCATACACCAACCGAGCCGCAGCCACATCCTCCGCACCAATCCCCAGCGCCTTGTAAACCCTACGTCCCGCAGGCAAAGCAACCGAACCCGCCAGCAACTCCCCCAACTCCGCATACACCTGAGCGCCCGACTTCAAAATATCCCCCGACTCCCGCAAAGCCGCCTCACGCGACTCCACCACAATCGGCGCATCCATCACAGCATCGTCCAGCTCACGCCGCGCAGGCCCCACAGTAGCAACAGCATTCACATAAGTATCCGTCCCAAGCCACTCACCGCGAACCAGCGGAGCATTCACATGCGCCACGCTCACTACTACATCCGCGCCACGAACCGCGCTCTCTAAATCAAGCGCCACACGCACCCGAAACTCCTCGGCAACCTGCTGAGCACGTGATGGCGTCCGCCCCCAAACCCGAATCTCATCGAAACTACGCACCAGACGCAGCGCGCGAATATGCGCCCGCGACTGCACGCCCGTCCCCAGCACAGCCAGCACACGAGCATCCGGTTTCGACAACAACTTCGTCGCGACAGCAGAAACCGCCGCAGTCCGCATCTCCGTGATCAACCGACCATCCATCGACGCCAGCGGCTCGCCGGTCTTCGCCGAAAAGAGCTGAATCACCGCCTGATGCGTCGGCAATCCCAGCTCTGCATTCTTTTCGTAGACCAGCACCAGCTTGACGCCGATCACGTCGCCATCGACAGCAGGCATCAGCCCGAAGATGCCGTCATATTCGGGAACCATCAGCAGCGAGCGCACCGGCTGCTGAATCGCACCGGAAGAGAAACGAATCAAAACCTGCTCCATCGCAGAGATCAACTCTTCGTAGCTCAGAAAGCTGCGAACCTGTTCTTCGTCAAGATGAAGCATCGTGAATGGATGATAGCGGGTACTACGGCGTCTTGAAATAGTGCCCGGCAAAGTCCAGAAACGTCGGCCAGTTCGGCAGGGGCGTATGTCCGCCCGTGTGCTGACGGAATCCAATATCGCCACTGATCAAAGCCGTGCCGATCGGAGGGAACTCACTGGTACCCAGATCCTTCTTCCCCAGCAGCCGATACACCGGCCCAGCCGCCACCGCCGCCAGAAACATCCCCCGCGCATCCACCCATCCGTCGCCTTCTGTCGCTCCCGCGCCAATAAACACAGGCCGAGGCGCGCACAAAGCAATCAACTCATGCGAGTCCACCGGCAGATCATTCGCAGTCAACGGCCCCGCATACTTCAGAAAGTTTCCCGCCATCCAGTGATATTCATTCGTCGCCGCCACATTCTCCAGCTTCTCCCCAAAGTTGCGGCGATACAGCTCCGCGCCGCCCGCGCCCGACGAGCTGATGTACCCAATCGCAAAGCGCTGATCGTAAGCCATCGTCACCAGAGCCGCCTTGCCATAGCGCGAGTGGCCCTCGATCCCCACTTCCTTCGCATTCACCGATTTGTCAGTCTCGAAATAATCCAGCGCGCGGCTCGCGCCCCACGCCCACGCACGCAGCGTACCCCAGTCATCCATCTTGCGCGGCTGACCTTTATTCACGAGGCCAATAATGCCCTGCGTCAGCCCCTCGCCATTGTCCGCCTGCCACTTCGTCGGGATCAGCACCGCATAGCCCCAGCCCTTCGCCAGCACCTGCTGCTGCCACGTCGGCCCCGGTGGCGGAGGCGGCAGCTTCAGGCGCTTCGCCAGCGCCGCCATGAATTCCGGATCGAAGCTGAACTCCATCATCACCGGAACCGGCCCCTTCGCATGCGCCGGAACCGTCAGCGTCAGTGGAATATCCACCGTAATCTGCGGATACGAAGCGTTATCGACATGCCCCACAATCTCCTTCGTGACCGCGGGCACATCGCCGATCGTCTCCTGCTTTGTGCTCATCACCTCCCACGTCACCTTTGGTGTGTGCGCCGGAGCGCGGCCATAAATCTCGCGGTCGAAGTACTCCACAATCTCCGGGCGCCGCTTCGTCCACCACATCTTCGCCGTCGTAACCGGCTTGCCGTCATTCAGAATCATCGGATCAGGCAGCTTCGCTTCGGCGTTGCCTTTAGCCTCGTCATAGTTCACCGGATACTGCGATTTGGGATCGCCATCCACGCCGCGCCGCAGCGAGGTGATCTGCAACGCATCCATCGTCCGCTGGTGATCCTGCTCTGAGGTCAAATGCACTGGAGGCGGCTGTTGCAGGGACGTACTCGCAACCGGCAGCGGCTGTTGTGGGGACGTGCCTGCAACCTGCGCCATCATCGCCGAGACACCCATCACCACCCAAAACGTCAGCAGAACACGGCCCATGCAGCCTCCGAAACGACGCTTCCGTTCTAACGATTAAATCGATTTATTGCAAGCTCTTCCAGGATCGGCCTGACCGGCGTGTAAAATGCCGCTTGAACATTGATCGAGGTGGAACCACCTTGCTCCAGGCAGCCGAAAGCGCATTCGCCATTATCGCGGTCATCGCCACTTCGCTGGCATTCCTCTTCACCCTCGATCGCTGCTGGCCTTCGCATCACCGGCGCAAACATAACGAGGCATTTGCCTGGCAGGTCAACTTTCTCGGCATGACCTACGGCGTCATCATCAGCTTTATGCTCTTTGCCGCCTGGACCAGCTTCTCCAACGCCATTTCGAACGCCGATGGAGAAGCCAACGCCGCTATCAATCTCGCGCGCATTTCCGACACTCTGCCGGTATCGCAACGCGACGACGTGCAGGCTCTCGTTCGGCAGTATGTCGATGTCATGCTCGCCGACGAGTGGCCGGCGATGAACCACAACGAGCTATCGCCCAAAAGCCATGAAATCATGCACCAGCTCTGGTTCGTCCTCGCGCACACCCCGGCTGCAACACCCGCGCAGCAGGTCGGGCTCGATCACGCATGGATCGAGCTCTCCTCCATGACCGAACACCGCCGCGTCCGCCAGGAGCAGGCCCTGCAGCACCTTCCCGGAATCCTCTGGTCGGTCCTGCTCTTCGGCAGCGTCCTCACCATCCTCTACGCGTGCCTCTTTGGAGCCGAAAATCTGCCGCTGCACGCGATCCAGGTCTCAGGACTGTCCCTGCTCATCGCTCTCAGCCTGGCCGCCATCGCCGATCTCTCGCGCCCCTACCAGGGAGCGGCGCACGTCGAGCCCTACGGCTTCGTGCGCGCGCAAGAGACGCTCAACTCAAGCCGCTCCATCCCCTAGTGATTCTCGTTCAGGACTGAAACAGAGGCACGAAAATGGGTGCCCCATCCTGTCGCGCAGTTTGCGACAGGGTGGGAAGGCAGAATCTCAACGCATCATCCTGCGTACCCAGCGAGACGACCCTAAAACCCCGGAGGCCGCTCCCCCGCCACATGAAATGCCTTCTCCATCGCGAGCCCAACCCGCCCCAGCGTGCCTTCATCAAACAACCGCCCTATCAGCGTCACACCATACGGCACGCGCCGTGGAGGAGAAAACTTCGGCAGCGGATTTTCGGGATCGGGAGCCCAGTCGCTGCGCGCCTCTGACACCTCGACGAATCCAGCCCTTAGCGTCAGCGATGGATGCCCGGTAAAGTTCGTCAGCGTCAGCATCTCGTCGCGCAGCGAAGGAACCAGCAGCAGGTCCACCTGCGACATGACGCGCGCCATCTCCTGCGCGACCTTCCGCCGAAAGCGATCCGCCTGCACAAAATCCACAGCCGAAAGAAAGCGCGACTGCCGAAAAGTATTCGGCCACGCGTCCGGCGTCTGCATCTTCAGCGTGTAAACCTGCCGGTTCAGCGTCAGTTCTTCAAAGGCCGCCGCCGACTCGGCAAACAGAATCAACTCGAGCGAATCATAGGGCCAATCCGGAAGCGAAACCTCCATTGCATTCATGCCCAGTTTCTTCACCGTATCGAGCGCGGCGCGATCGACATCCGTCGCCGGAGCTTCCTGCAGCCATTTCGGAAAATATCCAACCCGTAGCCCCTCTACATCCGAGTTCGCATCAAAATCCAGCTTGCTCGGCACACACGCCACGTCGCCCGCATCAGGCCCAGAAATCGCATTCAGCACCATCAACGTGTCTTCAACGCTTCGCGCCATCGCCCCGAGCTTATCCAGCGACCAGCAAAGCGTCATCGCGCCCGTACGTGGAACCCGTCCATACGTCGGCCGCAGTCCAGTCACTCCGCAGCGCATGCTCGGACCCACAATGCTTCCGCCCGTTTCGCTGCCAATCGCAAACCCCACCAGTCCCGCCGCCGTCGCCGCACCCGGCCCCGCGCTCGAACCCGCAGAACCCTCCTCCAGCAGCCACGGGTTCATCGTCTGCCCGCCGAACCACACATCGTTCAGCGCCAGCGCCCCCAGACTCAGCTTCGCCACCAGCACCGCGCCCGCATCATTCAGCCGCTTCACCACCGCCGCATCTTCGGTCGGCACCCGATTGCGAAACGGCTCGGCGCCATACGTCGTCGCAATCCCTTCGGTGTCGAGCAGATCCTTCGCACCCCACGGAATCCCATGCAGCGGCCCGCGATATTTCTTTGCCGTAATCTCCGCATCCGCCTTCTTTGCCTGTTCCATCGCGTGGTCCTTCGTCAGCGTAATCACGCACCGCAGTTTCGGATCGAACTGCTGCAGCCGGTCGAGATAAATCTTCGTCAGCCGCGTCGAGGTCAGCTTGCGCGTCTCAATCCAGCGCGAAAGCTGCGACACCGGCGCATAGGCAATGTCCTCATCTTTCTCCGGCAAGGGCACAGCCTCGCCCTTGCTGCGAATGAATCGATCCTTCTCCGGCCCTGCATGACCAAACTGCGCCGACTCTACACGCGACCACGGAGCCAGCCCCGGCTCCAGCGCCACCTTGCGCGGCCCCACGCGCCGTTCATACAGCGGAGCCATCGCCTGCCGCCAGCTCTGTGCCGCTTCATTCTTCTCCGCCGGGGTCATGTCCACCTGCACCAGCTTCTGCGCTTCAGAGAACGTCGCGCCCGTAATATCCGGTCCCACGGCTGGCGCCGTCGCAAATGCCGGTGGAGCCCCCGGCGTCGATGGCTTTCCCGGCGCTACCGCCGCGCTCTCTTTCGGCTGCTCTTTGCACGCAAGCGCGGCTCCCGCCAGCCCCCCGGCCAGAGTCAGTGATCCCTTCTTCAAAAAATCTCTACGCGACTTCGCCATGCCCCTCCTAAAAACCGCCAATTTCAGAAACTCAGAATTCTCTGGTGCACTATACGATAAACCGTGCACAGGCAGTGCCGCCTTGCAGCAGCCGGATTGGCGCCATCACAACGATTTTCCAGCACGGAAAGAGGACCATGGCCAACGAGGAACAGCTCGACATTCTGCATAAGGGCGTTGCCGCCTGGAATGAATGGCGGGCGAGCCACCCCAAAGTGCGGCCGGATCTATCTTCCTGCTCACTCTCCTGGCTCGAACTCGCCGACGCCGATCTCCAGCACTGCAGCCTGAACGATTCCCGCCTCCGCTTCACCCAGCTCCATGGTGCCGATCTCTACCGCGCCGCCTTCGGCAACGCCTCGCTCTACGGAGCCGACCTGCGCGGCGCGCGCATCGTCGAAGCCAGCTTTGCCGGTGCCGACATGACCAAAGTCGATCTCCGCGACGCCGAAATCTCCTATACCGACTTCACCGGCGCGCACATGGTCGAATCCAACCTGCAAGGCGCCAAGCTCATCGGGGCCGAGCTCAGCAAGGTCAATCTTTTCCAGGCCAACATGCAGGGCACACAACTGCGTGCGGCAAAATTCCTCTGGGCAAATCTGACCGGAGTCAATCTGCGCGATGCCAACCTGAACGGCGCCAATCTCACCGGAGCCACCTTCATCGACGCCGATCTCTCCGGTGCCGACCTCACCAACGCCAATCTCCAGTTCGCCCGCCTCATCGATTCCAAACTCGACGGAGCCAATCTCACCGCCTGCCGCGTCTATGGGGTCTCCGCATGGAACCTCAGCTCTTCCGGAACCATCGAGTCCGACCTCGTCATCACCCGCGGAGATGAAATCTCCATCGCCGTCGATAACCTCGAAGTAGCGCAGTTCCTCTATCTGCTCCTCAACAACGCGCGCATCCGCCAGTGCATCGACACCATCACCTCGAAGGTCGTCCTCATCCTCGGCCGCTTCACCGCCGACCGGCTTCCCGTTCTGCACGGCATCCGCGAGGCCCTTCGCAGCCACGGCTACCTGCCTCTGGTCTTCGACTTCGAAGGCCCATCCAGCCGCGACATCACGGAGACTGTCGGCACCCTCGCCCACCTGGCCCGCTTCATCATCGCCGACCTCACCGACGCGCGCAGCATCCCGCAGGAACTCACCACCATCGTCCCCAATCTGCCGTCCGTACCGGTGCAGCCCGTGCTCCTCACCTCGCAGCGCGAGTACGGCATGTTCGAGCACTTCAAGCGCTACCCCTGGGTGCTTGACACGCTTCTCTACACTGATACCGACAACCTTATCCAGGTCTTGCCGGAACGAGTCATCCGCCGCGCCGAAGCCATCATTGACGCGCAAGTCGCCGCGCGCGCCTAGCCCTGAGTATTGTGCCCAAAGCACAGCAGGTAGCCGTTGCAGTCCTGAATATCAAAGTCGCGACAGCCATACATCTGATCGCAAATGGGCCGCGCGATCTTTACCCCATTGCCTTTGAACTCCTCATACAACGCATCCGCATCATCCACCCAGACATATGCATCCCACGCCCCTCCCTCTGGATGAGCCGCGCTGTTCGGACGCATCAGACCCGTTTTTTCAAGCTGGCTGAGCATGATCGTGATCCCGCTGCGATGAACCATGGCAAAACAAGGCGGCTCACCCCAGAAACGCTCATACTTAAAGCCCAGCTTGTCGCGATAAAAATTAGCCGTGGCCACAACGTCGTCAACGATGAAATAAGGGGCCACGCTCCAGCGCTGTTTTGTCTCTCCCATCCAGTTCCTCCTCCACCATCGCCCAGCAGACTTATCAAGAGTTGTACCAAAATCAGGTTCGCGCCTCAGAGGCTGCTAAAAAGTGGTTTGTTTTGCATCCTCTTCCACTCCGGTTTATTTTCTTGACCCGCCTCCGTTCCCCGGCGTAAAGTTTCCAGCCGGAACTCAACCAGGCCCTCTTGGGGACGCTCCCTGTCCCGTTCCTCACAAGGAGAGGCACTCTATGGCAAAATCCATCTCTGTCCAGCAACTCTCGGGCGCGGTTCACAAAGCCGTGGCCAGCGTAAAGGTACCGGAAGGCACCCACGGCCCCTACGCGTATATCAACCCAGGCATCATCTGCGGCATCATCTACTACGGCCCGGGTGTTGAGTTCGAAGGCGTAAGTGCCGCCGCCAAGACAATTGCCACCTCCGTTTCCGAGCACGTCGGACCGGTGGAGGGCACGGTGCAGACGAGCGGGGCGATCGGCGCAGAAGCGGCTGCCGGGCATCTGGCGCCGAAATACATCATCTGCGGCTTCAAGCTCCCGCCGGAGGCGTACGTTCACTTCTAGAAGACCGGTTTGAACGGACGTTACCATGGCAAGAATCGCGTCGAGAGCGCTCCATCGCCCTCGACGCGGGAGATTGATGATGCCGCAACCCCAGGCCACGCTCGCGCCGACCTCCGCGGGCGAAGAACATCTTTATTGCCCCAGCGCGCAGCCGGATATGGAAGGCAGCCGCGTCCTCGGCGTCATCGGCGGAACGCCCGATGCGCCCGAGGTCGCCTATCTGAACGAGTTCCTGCCCGTAAGCGACGAAATCCTGGCCATGGCCGGCCCGGTCAAGCCGACGCAGGTGCTGCGCTTCGCCGCTCCCTGCCAGGAGAAAAAGTGCTGCCACTTCGACGGCAAGGACTGCAACCTTGTTACCCGCATCGTCCAGATCCTTCCCGCCGTCACCGACGGCCTGCCCGCCTGCCTCATCCGCGCCACCTGCCGCTGGTATCAGCAGGAAGGCAAAGCCGCCTGCCATCGCTGCCCGCAGGTCGTGACCTACATAGCCGAACCCACCAACCAGATGCGCCTAGCCGCCGAAGGCGAACTCTCAGCAGCACCCACAAATTCAAATAGCCTGTCATCCTGAGCACACAAGCGGGTGGCCCAGGTTCGCGAAGCTAACCTGGGGGTTTTCGTCATCAGAGGCACGACAAAGGGTGCCCCATCCTGACGAAGTCAGGGTGGGAAAGCACGACACTGAACTCACCGCTCCCGAATCTTCCACAACGCCTGCCGCAGAACCCCCATCCACATCGCCGCATCCACCGGGTTCAGCCGCATACGCCGCACGAGCCTCCGCAACGCGGCCTGATCCTCACTTGCCGGATGCCGACGCGAATACTCGCTCGCCTCCAGCAGTTCAGCCAGCAGCCCCGTCAACCGGTCGAGATCATCAGCAACCGCGTCCGGCAAGCTGTTATCGACTAGCGGCCATTCACCCCGAACCAGCTCATAGAGGCAAACCGCCGCAGCCTGCCCCAGATTCATCGACGGCCGACGCACTCCAGCCCGTTCAACCATCGGAATCGTCATCGTCCAGTTGCAATAGCTCAGTTCCTCACGGCTCAGCCCAGTCTTCTCCGAGCCCAAGAGCAAGGCAACGCGATGACCCGCCGAAGCCAAGTGCCCGCGTACCAATCCGCCACCCTCCGCCAGCGAGTACAGCGGATGCTCCTGCACCCGCTTGCCGCCAGCGGTAGTCCCAATCACGAGGCTGCAGTCGGCAATGGCCTCAGCAACGCTCAAAAATTCCCGCGCTGAAGCCAGAACCTCCGAAGCATCCACCGCCGACCGCGCCCCTTCGAGCGGAACCGGATATTCGCTGACCACCCGCAGATCGCCAAAGCCGAACCCGTACATCGCCCGCGCCACCGCGCCAATATTGTTCGGATTCCGCGCCCGCACCAGCACCACGCAGACCCGTCCGCCTTGTTCGTCGTTCAGCATCCCGCTATTCTAGGCTGACTCGATCCCCATGGTGCCTAATGGTAGAAGAGGCATGGAAACGGGTGCCCCATGTTAGCGGGAGCGAAGTCGGAGACTTCGTGGGCTAACGTGGGTCATTAAGACCGCGCGGAGCGCGCACGATTAAAAACGGGTAGAAGAGCCGGGCTTCAGCCCGGCGTTGTAGCGGAGTATAAAGGCCCTTCAGGCCCGGGCTTTTTTCGCAGACCACAGATTCCGCACAAGCCAGGCGCATTAGAAAATAAACCTATGACTTCGGTACGAATGGACAAATGGCTCTGGGCCGCCCGATTCTTCAAAACCCGCGCCCTCGCCTCCCGCGCCTGCGATCTCGGCAGAATCCAGTCCAACAGCCAGCCAGCCAAACCCTCACGCGACGTCCACATCGGCGACATGCTGCAGATCAAGAACGAAGGCGGTGACTTCCAGGTCGAAGTCCTACAACTCAGCGAAGTGCGCGGCCCGGCAGCCGTAGCCCAGACCCTCTACCGTGAAACCGAAGCCAGCCAGGAGGCGCGCCGCAAGCTAGCCGAAGAACGAAAAGCCCTCCAGCAATTCGAAACCCTGCCCGAAGGAAGGCCCTCCAAGCGCGACCGTCGCCTGATCAACCGCATGAGGGGCAGAAACTGACGAAGTGCCACCAAGCATAACCTCATCAAAATAAATACTTTTATGCAACAATTACGATTCTCACCACAATGTGATAATAAATCACTCATATTTTCTGCAACGTTTATGCTATAGTCTGAATCAGATACTTCGAAAGGTCGGAAACTTCGACCTTATATCTCTGAACCAGACAAATTGGAGGAATCCATGGCTATCACTCGTTGGGACCCATTTCGCGACGTCCTCGCTCTGCAGAACCGCATGAACTCGCTTTTCCAGGACTACACCCGCGGACAGAATGAC
>DATGAD010000105.1:0-4993 GCA_035313725.1 Alloacidobacterium sp.
GCGTCATGCAGAAGGTGACCGCCTACTTCACCCCGGCGGCCATAGCAAGCCTAAATCCGGCAGAAAAAGCCACGGGTCGGCGTGTCGAAATCGCAACAGGCGGCCTGTACCAGAACCCAGTTGGCCGTTTCGGTCTGTATCAGTGCGTCCGGCCGCTGGCGATCGGATTGGTGCATGGGCTTGCGGGATCCGCAGCTGTGGCCTTACTCGTCTTGTCGACGATTCACAACCCTGTCTGGGCAACCGTATATCTGCTCATCTTCGGTGCTGGAACAATGATTGGCATGATGTGCATGACTGCGGCCATTGCTCTACCGCTGGCCTATGCGGGAGATCGCTTTTCCTTGCTTAGCCGTTATCTCGGAGTAGCCTCCGGCATGGTCAGTCTTTGTTTCGGATCATTTCTCGTGTATCAACTAGGTTTCGTAGGCGGACTATTCACAAGCCATCCCCAATGGATCCCGCAATAGCAGGGTGGTTTCAAGAGGAATGCTAAGCTTCGTGAATCCTCGACAGCTCCTGGCCTTGTAGTGCCTTCGCTACTCCGTGCCCCCAGGCCGAAGCATCCCGCAGGCGGACTATCCACGATATCTAAGAATTGGCTGATAATCATACCGCGAAGTCTTCGTCAGCCATGTTCCTCGATTGACGAGGGCTTAAAGGGCATTTTCTACCGTTAACTAAGCTCAAGGCCGCATCTCATCAATATCCAGCTTGACCCTATATTATGGAGGGTGCCCAATCACCGAACTCATGTCAGCGATCTCAGAGAAAACCAGGAAACGGTGTGAATCTTCAATGGTAACGACAAGCTCGAAAACTGGCCGTGGTGCAGCTGGCCGCCGATTCTGGTTCGCGATGTCTGGGTTTGTCATGGCGCTTGCGCTGCTGCCCTTTTCCTACAAAGTCGAACGTCGCCTGGAGACAACTGTTCATATCAAAGGCGGAGAGTCCGAAAAGGTTGACCAGGAACTGTCGCAGCGTTTCCAGTCTCCGTACGCCCACCGCCTGGTTCTGGTGATCAGCGGCATTCCCGATCCGGATTCGGCAAAAGCTGCAGATGCATTGAGCTTCTTAACCAGTTCATTGCGTAGTGTTCCTGGAGTGTCAGGCGCCATCTCAAGTCTGGATTGGCCAGATCCGCTGTTCACCGGGAACAATGGCGGGGCCCTGATCATCTTCGGGTTGGACCCGCACAATGAAAGTGTCGAGTCGCTGGTTCCCAAACTGAGGGCAAAAGCGGACTGGATGGAAGGCCAGCTCAGGTCGCAATATCCCAATATCAAACTGGGGATTACGGGTGAAACGCCGCTGAACTTCGATCTTCGCAAGGTCAGTGCAGATGACGTCAACCATGCCGAGGAACGAGCGATGCCGGTAACTCTCCTGCTGCTCGTGCTGGCTTTCGGCAGTCTTGTGGCCGCGCTATTGCCACTGGGAGTTGGGGTGCTCTCAATCTCGATGGCGATGGGTGCGGCGGCGCTACTCGCGAATTATCTGCATCTGTCGATTCTGGTGCAGAATCTGGCGACGATGCTCGGCCTTGGCCTGGGCATCGACTACGCATTGCTGATGGTGAGCCGTTTTCGCGAAGCATTGGTCGAGGGATGCGATCCCGGCTGCGCTGCCGATATTGCTGCTGAGCAAGCGGGGCGGACGCTGATCATCTCGGCCACAACAGTTGCCATCGGATTCTCAGCGCTGCTGACTGTGCCCATCAGCGAACTGCGCTCTATCGGGATAGCCGGACTGCTGGTAACCGTTTTGAGTGTCATGCTGTGTACATTCATCCTGCCCTGGGTACTTGGTCTGCTCGGGCATCGCATCAATGCCGCCAGAGTGCCTCTTCCAGTCCGACGATTCAAAACGCCGGACAACCTATGTGCGCCGAGTGAGCGGTGGACGCGGTGGGGCAACATCGTAACCCGCTGGCCCTGGACAGCTCTGCTTGTCGCCGGGATTCCGCTACTGATCCTTGCCTACCAGGCTCGGAGAATCTCTCCCGGGCTTCCTGATCATGACTCGCTTCCGGCCGCGGCCGAGTCGGTGAAAGCACTGCATACCCTTAAGGGCATGGGGCGGTCGGGTGTTGTGCAGTCCCTCCGCGTCATCCTGGAGTTGCCGCCGCAGTCTCCGCCGCTCTCGCCGGCCGGCTGGCTCGCAGTCAGTCGCTTGACGAAGGGCTTCCAGAGCGATCCCAGAGCGGAAGAGGTCTTATCTCTTCCCACCCTCACGGGAATGTCTGATACGGCGGATGCTGTCGACCAGGTGCCTGAGCCGATCCGCAAGAGTTTTCTGCGCAGCGATGGCCACGCTACCTTGATTGAGTTGCTGCCCACCGCCACTCTTACGCCCAACGAACAGATACGATGGGTGCGAGAGGTGCGTTCCTCCGATGTTGCGGCGATAACCGGCGTTCCCGGCGCCGTGCTGCGAGTTGGCGGTATTCCCGCGCTCAACGCAGATTATGACTCGGTAGTAAAAGAGCGGTTGCCGAAGGTGATCCTTGGCGTCATATTAGGGAGCTTGCTGGCGCTCCTGATCGGGTTACGTTCCTTATTTGCGGCGATCAAAGCAATTCTGCTCAATCTGCTCTCCGTTGGCGCCTCATTCGGTACGTTAGTTCTCGTTTTTCAGGAAGGCCATGGAAGCAGACTGTTTGGGCTCCACGGACCGACCGGGGCTGTATTCCCAATCGTGCCGATTCTCTCGTTTGCCATCGTCTTCGGGTTGAGCATGGACTATGAGGTTTTCCTGGTTGCCCGTGTCCTCGAAGAACGGCGGCGCGGTTTGTCCGAGAAATCGGCGGTGATCGAGGGCCTGGCGCGGACGGCCGGGCTTATCACGAGCGCCGCGGCAATTATGATTGCCGTCTTCATCGCATTTACCGTGGGAAGCTTTCTGGTGGTTCAAATGCTGGGCTTTACGCTCGCCGTGGCGGTGTTCATTGATGCTACCGTGGTGCGGATGATTGTTGGTCCGGCACTCTTGCAACTTGCCGGCGACTGGAACTGGTGGCCCTTTGGCTTATATGGGGCACCGACACCGTCTGAAGAGGAGCTTATCCCCTGACGGCGAACACCGTGAATGCACCAGTGACAGCACAGGGACTCGCAACAACCTATTTAATGGGGTGCCTCAGGCGAAAACCCTTATCTCACCTCGCCATTCGATGATTACGCAGTACGAATCGGCGCAGGCGGTACGACGACCTCAACAAGCCCAGTCGCCACGTCATAGACGAGGCCGGAAACAAGCCACTTGTCCGGCAACGCGGGAATCGTCTTGAGCAAGGCAACATCGCCGGCAACCGCCGCGCGGGGATCGGTGACTGCCTTCGTCTCGACTTTCCCTTCCTCTATTTGAAAATAGTGAGCCAGCATAGCGGGGTCGCCCGCAAGGCGAGTGATGCCGCAATCGGTGTGCTGAAGAACGACGAGGTGGAACTCACCGCCGCCTCCTGCAACCTTACCCATAACCTGGCCGACGCGCCCGAGCATCCCCAACTCTTGCAGCAGCACCGGAGTAATTCGGCCGCCGATGTTACGCAACACGAGGGCCTCGCCGGGTTTGAGTCCAAGCAAATGAGCAGGATCCACGCGCATATCTGCGCAACCGATGATTATTGCCTTGAGATTCGGCGTCGCCTCGGGAAGCGAGGGCATAAGCGTGCCCGCAGCAGACTGCTGAGCGGCAAAGTCTTTGTTGCGTTCTAACATGCTGTCGAGATTACTCATGTGGATTCTCCTCGAGGGGTTTTGCGTGAGACTCAGATAGAAGTTTGTCGAGCCTCAAACCTAACACTAAACATCCGCAGGAACGAAGGCTGATTTCGGAGAGACCGCAAGATTCTGGTGTCTCGCTAACTAAGCGATTCGATTTATTTCACTTCTTTCCTTGAGCGCTGGATGGGCCGAGAACAAAGTCCTTGCTGGTAAGATTTGCCTTTGGCGAGCCCCCTTCGATGACAAGCATCGAAGAGCCGGGCTTACCCTGCAGCTTTGTCTCCACCTGCGACGCGGACCATGCACCGCCGACCTGCCGCAGGCCATAGTAAATGAATTCCTTTTGCCCGCCCGTTCCGCGAAAGGTCTTTACCACATGCACGGGGAACAAGATGCTGCGGTCAATCCATGATGTTGCCGAAGCATAGTGAGTCTGCTCCTGAGGGCCGGAGGTGCTCTTAAGAACGAAGCAATCCCGTGCGCCGTATTTCTCCGCTGGCAGGAGTTGCTGATTCTTCCAGAAGAACCAGCTCTCTACCATGTCTTCATAGGAGAAGTCTGTCCCTACAAGTGGGTCGTTCCAATGTTCAAACGGCAACACGCTGGCGGTTTTCTCGCCGGGAAGTATCGCCTCGATGGTTACGTGCCCGGTCATGCTCATGTGCAGAAGAACGCTCGTTTTTGCTGATGCCGGCCCCGAGATTTCGCATAGCAGACGCAGACCATCGGGAAACCAGTGAGCCTTGGCGGTAAATTTGTAGTTCGTGCGCGTGCCATTGCCTTCGACCCTGGTGAGCCGCCCGGTCATGCGGTAGTCCAAATTCTGAATACGCTGGCGAGAGCCAGTCAGCACCGTCTCCAGGTCAGTATTCGCCGCGAAGGCCGGCGATGGATGTGCCAACGACAACAGCACCAGCAAAGCGATAGACGCCTGAATTGTCCCAAAGGCGCAATTCGCCCGGCCAGATTTGGGGCTACGAGAGAGCATTACGACGCGGGGCAGGAAGGTCATAGCTATGTATACCAGTCAAAGTCTGTTAGATGCCCATCCGGGGCGACCGGTAGTGATCCTCGATCCGTGGCATGACGATGACGACGGAGTGCCCCCTGACCCCCCAGGGTGTCTAAGTCTTTGAAAAGACACAGTTCTCGCAGTTAAGGCCGCTAAAATATTGAAAATGCGCTTGTTGCGAGTAAAATATCTGGAATCAATGAGAAAGGCCGCCTTCATCTGAGGCGGCCTGTTTCCCTAATCCCTATTACTATTT
>DATGAD010000106.1:0-2829 GCA_035313725.1 Alloacidobacterium sp.
AAGCTTTGCCTGCATGTGATGGTGCACGCGATTCGCCACTGGGCGCAGATTGGAACGCTGGTGCGGATCGGAGGCTATCCACCAGATTGGCCGCAGGACATCTTGTTCAGCGAGCGATACCCTAGCGAAAAGCTCCGCCGAACTTTGCTTTCTAGCTGTCCAGTTTCTTCGTTACCAGTTCATTCAGCAGAGCAGGATTGGCCTGTCCCTTCGACAGCTTCATTACCTGACCGACGAAGAAAGCTGCGACAGTTTTCTTTCCGCCGCGATACTGCTCCACCTGCTTCGGATTGGCCGCGATGATCTCGTCAATCATCTTTTCAATTGCCGCCGGATCAGTGATCTGCTGTGGCTTCTCACGCTCGTAGACGACGCTGAAGTCTTCGCCCGTTTCAAACGCCGTATCGAAGAGCTGCTTGAGCTGCTTGCTTGAGAGCTTGCCATCTTCAAGAAGATCCGCGGCAAGAGCAATGCCCTTCATCGTGATCGGAGACTGTTCAAGTTCAAGTCCCTTGGCCTTGAGGCGGCTGGTCAACTCGCTCTGAAAAAGATTCGCGACGCGCTTGGGACTCTTCGCAGCTTTGGCCGTGGCCTCGAACTGGTCGGCGAGCGCACGCGTCGCCGTCAGCGTCTGCGCGTCCTGTTCGCTGATCTCGTATTCGGCGATCAAGCGCTTGCGGCGCGCTTCCGGAAGCTCCGGCATGAGCTTGGCGACTTCTGCCTTCACCTGCGGAGTAAGAATCAGGGGCGGGAGATCGGGTTCGGGGAAGTAGCGGTAATCGTGCGCCTGCTCCTTGGAGCGCATGGAGTAAGTGCGTCCCTCGTTCGCGTTCCACAAGCGCGTTTCCTGCACCACGCGGCCGCCGCTCTCGATGAGCTCGATCTGCCGCTCAATTTCGTATTCCAGTGCCGAGCGAATAAAACGGAAGCTGTTAACGTTCTTCACTTCAGCCTTGGTGCCGAACTTTTCCTGTCCGCGCGGACGTACGCTCACGTTTGCGTCGCAGCGCAGTGAGCCTTCTTCCATGTTGCAATCACTCACTGCGGTGTAGAGCAGAATTTCTTTGAGCCGCGTGAGGTATTCATAGGCTTCGTCGGGCGTGCGAATGTCGGGCTCGCTGACGATCTCGATTAGCGGAGTGCCGCAGCGGTTCAGGTCGACATAGGTGCGCGTGGCGGAATCTGGAAAGCCATCATGGATGCTCTTGCCTGCGTCCTCTTCCATGTGCAGGCGAGTGATTCCGATGCGCTTCGTGCCGGCCGGAGTCGGTACCTCGATCCATCCATGCTCGGCGAGCGGCTTGTCAAACTGCGAAATCTGATAGCCCTTGGGCAGGTCGGGATAAAAATAGTTCTTGCGCGCAAAGATCGAGCGCTCATTCACAGTGCAATTGAGCGCCAGCGCTGCCAGCGTCGCGAACTCAACCGCCCGCTCATTCAAAACCGGAAGCGCACCGGGCAGCCCGAGGCACACTGGACAGACATTCGTGTTTGGAGGCGCGCCGAACTGGTTCGAGCAGCCGCAGAAGGCCTTCGTCGCCGTCAGCAACTGCACGTGAACTTCAAGCCCGATGACCGGTTCGTACTTCGCCAGAACGTCCGGCGATACGCTCGCAGTAGTAGCCATAGATAGCTTGATTTTAGCAGCGGAAGACAGGCGGTTACAGGCTGCGCCGCTGGTAGACTAAAAACTGCATGATCCTGCCGTTTGTCCGCGAGCTATTGGCGGATCTGGAGCACTCCTCAGCTTTTGAACAGGCACGGAGACACCTCGCCCTTGCCCGTGGGCGTCGTCGTGTCTCCGGACTGACCTCGACAGCCCGCGCCTTGTATCTCCCGCTGTTCGCGCGCGCGGCCAATGTTCCCGTCGTGATTGTCGTAGCCGATAACAAAGCCGCCGACACGTTGCAGATCTCTCTCCGCGCCGGATGCGAGTTGACCGGAGCAATTGCTCCAGAGCGCGTTTTGAAGTTGCCCGCACACGACGTGCTGCCTTTCGAGAATCTGTCGCCACACCCTGAAGTGCAGGAGCAGCGCGCCGCCACGTTATGGAAGATGGCCACCGGAGGCGCGTCGATCGTGATCGCTCCGGTCGAGGCGGCGGCGATGAAATTCTTCTCGGCGGATTACTACGCGAACCTAGCGCGCACGCTGCGTCGTAGCGAAGAGATCGACATTGATGCGCTGATTACGCACCTGACGAGCGTTGGCTACAACGCGGCAGATATCGTCGAGATGCCGGGGCAGTTTACGCGGCGCGGCGGCATCCTCGATGTCTACTCACCGGAAGTCGATCGTCCGGTGCGGGTCGAGTTCTTCGGCGACGAGGTCGATTCCATCCGCAAGTTCGATCCGGAATCGCAGCGCTCGTCCACGCCTCTCGATGAGGCCGTGCTGCTTCCGTTGACCGAGACCCCGATCACCGAGCGTCTGCTGGCTGCTGTGCACGCGCGATTGAGCGGTGCGCGCATTGAATCCACGGACGACCCGGACCTGGTTGCCGAGGCTGTCGCGGCGACTGGTGTCAGCGTTTTTCCCGGCTGGGAATTTTTCTCGACGGTTGCCGGCGCCAACCAAAATCTGCTCGACCTGTTTCCGCGCACAGCCCTTTTTGTCGAAGAACCGGCAATGATCAGGAACCAGATCGACCGCTGGTGGAACAAGGTCGAGCAGCGCCACGACCGCAGTGGCATCGGCTCACTCATTGAACCGCAAGACATCTACATGCGGCCGGAGCTGCTCCAGGCGCAGCTGTCGTCGCATCCCGGCCTCGATATCGATCAACTCGGCGTGGTCGATGTGCTCGAAGAAGACGAGACGCTCGGCGAG
>DATGAD010000107.1:0-37236 GCA_035313725.1 Alloacidobacterium sp.
TCGATTTGAAAGGGTTTGTTCTGGCGATAGATTCCTATGGAGGAGCAATCAACCGCAGTCAACTCGCAGAGGAGACATCCAGCTGGCAGCGGGCATCCGTCATGAAGCTACAGTTTCAATCTTACTGGCAGAATCCGGAAGACGACGCAGGGCGCCTGAAGTGGCTCAAAGGCTTTTATAGCGACTTATACTCCGGATCAACTGTGGACCCTCGCTATGCGTCAACGCCCTATCCCGGTGAGCATTATGAAGGTTGCTATATCAATTATCCCGACAGCGATATGCTGGCTTACCAATTTTGGCCCCAATTGTATTACGGCGATCAGGGACTATATCCATTTTTGCAAAGTGTGAAACGACGTTACGACCCCAACAATATCTTTCACCACGCTATGTCTGTGCGCTTGTAAACCTGCTTAGCTGAGGTGTTTCTTTCGTCATGAATCGGGATATGCGATGGAGTCGCCGAACATTTCTGCAAGGTATTGGGTGCACAACCGCAGCTAGTGCTCTTAGCAAAGTGGTTCGAAGCAATGACTTATTGTCGAGTCGGAGTGAGGAGACTCTGCCAGTAGGCTTTGCTTATGTCGGTTCAACAGATGATGCGGACGCTTCTGGAATCCAGGTCTTTGAGATATGCGGGGATCACTGGCACCCCATGCAAAGCATTCCAAGTCGATCGCCCATAGCGCTGGTCCTTCATCCCAGTCAGCAATATCTATATGCAGCGAATGATGTCGATGAACACGAAAGATTGCCTCGCGGAACCGTCGAAGCTTACAAGATCACTGATCACGGCAAGCTGACCTTGATAAATCGACAGCCTCTGTCACTGTCAGGCACCAGGCCGAGGCATATCGCCATTTCTCCGGATGGAAAGAATCTCGTCGTAGCTATCCACGGCGGGGCAGCGTATAACGTATTGCCGATCGCCCCCGACGGCTCGGTGGGGAGAGTGGCACAGATTCTAAAAGAAGTCGGCGCCGGATCTTACCCTGGCTATCAGAAATCTGCGCATCCGCATACTGTCACATTCGACATAACCGGCCAACATGTTCTGGCGACCGATGAAGGGTGCGATCGTCTCAGTGTCTTTACTTTCCAGAACGGTCGGATAATGCGAACTCAGCAAATTCATTCGCGGTCGGGGCTCGGTCATTTCGCCCTACATCCGGGCGGTAATTTTCTTTATGTGTCCAACACAGTCGATGGATCGATCGATTGCTACTGCTGGCTGGCGAACCGACGCGAGGTGAAATATGAACGTCGCGCAGCGACAAACCTGAAGAGCACGCCTGGGGAAGCAGATCGGTTCATCATCTCGGAATCTGGCCGCTTTCTCTACGTCGTATCCGGGCATCAGAGCATCTCAGTCTGGGAGATTAAGCCTGAAACTGGGGAGTTATCCGATAGACAGCAGTGGAGTGCGAAGAATAGCTCGTTACAGATCCTGACGCTGTCTCCTGATAAGCGGCGCTTGCTTGTAGCCGATAGCCGCCAGCATGCCTTATTTTCTATTCCCATCCACGCCGAAAGTGGCGAGTTAGGCGTTGCCCGCGCTGTCGCGAAAATCGGAATGGCAAGAAGTCTGATTGTGAAATACATTTGATCGGCAGATTGTTATTGACACTCAATTTGTGCAGACTTCTGTAACAGATCGATGAACTAGACGAGGTCATGGTGGCTGTCAGAGAAATCGGCATCATTATGCATGGCGTCACAGGACGCATGGGCTATAACCAGCACCTCGTGCGGTCAATTCTGGCGATAAGAGATCAGGGGGGCGTATCACTTCCGAACGGCGATCGTATTATTCCCAATCCGATCCTAGTAGGCCGCAGCGCTGAAAAGATAAGAGAACTGGCTGACCGCCATGGCGTAACTCGGGTTGCAAAAGATGTAGCGACAGCCTTGGCGAGTCCGGATGACACCATATTCTTTGATGCTGGCTCAACGCAGATGCGCGCGGAGCTACTGGCGCGTGCCATCGAAGCGGGGAAGCATGTTTACTGCGAGAAGCCTCTCTCAGAGACGCTGGAACAATCGTTGTTACTTGCGCGTCTCGCTCATGCGCGCGGGGTAAAGAGCGGAGTGGTACAGGATAAGCTTTACCTGCCCGGGCTGCGCAAAATTCGAATGCTGAAGGACGGAGGGTTTTTCGGGCGCATTCTTTCGGTGCGGGGCGAATTTGGTTATTGGGTTTTCGAGGGTGAATTGCAGACACCTCAGCGGCCTTCATGGAACTATCGCAAAGCGGACGGAGGTGGCATTATTCTCGATATGCTGCCGCACTGGCGTTATGTTCTGGACAATCTGTTCGGTGAGGTGAAGGCGGTCAGTTGCATCGGGACCACACATATTCCGCTTCGCGTGGACGAAAAGGGACAAGCCTACAAGGCTGATGCCGACGACGCTGCTTATGCGACGTTTCAATTGGAAGGCGGCGTCATTGCGCAGATCAATTCGTCCTGGGCCGTGCGCGTCAAGCGCGCTGATCTGGTCACGTTTCAAGTAGATGGGACACACGGTTCAGCTGTAGCTGGCCTCACACGATGCTACACGCAACATCGCGTCAACACGCCGCGTCCGGTTTGGAATCCAGACGAGCCGCAGACTATGAAGTTCGAGGAGCAGTGGGAAGAGGTACCGGACAATCAGGTTTATGAAAACGCCTTCAAGATCCAGTGGGAGGAATTTATTCGTCATGTAGTGGCGGATACACCGTGGCGCTTCGACCTGCTTGAAGGAGCAAAGGGAGTGCAGTTGGCAGAGCTTGGTCTGAAAAGCTGGGCCGAGCGGCGTTGGCTCGGCGTGCCGCCATTGTCCATTGAAGTAGAGAATGCGGCGGTCTAGGCGATGCTCCCCACGCTCAAACTTCCGACAAGTGGCGGAACTCTCGATCCATATACCGTTACGAATACACCCATATCCCTGCCGGACCCGTCTGCGCCGCGACGATTTAATCGCATCGCCTACTCTGCGGCGCATGTAGTTGCAAATCCACTAGCAGACGACGATCCATGGCTTGACCAAAGTATCGACTGGGAGTGCACCATTGCTTTTCGGCACTATCTATGGGACCTGGGCCTCGGTGTTGCAGAAGCAATGGATACTGCACAGCGCGGCATGGGGTTGAACTGGAACGGCGCACAAGAGTTGATCCGGCACTCCCTTGAAGCGGCGCGAACGCGCCCAGGCGCGCTGATCGCCTGCGGCTTGGGTACGGACCATCTGTCCGCAAGCTCCAATGCCACAATCGATGACGTCATCCGTGCTTATGAGGAGCAGATGGAAGTAGTCGAAAAGTTGGGAGGTCGAATCATTTTGATGGCAAGCCGCGCACTCGCCACTGTTGCCCAGTCGCCTGACGATTATTGGCGTGTCTACGATCGAATGTTGCGGCAAACGAAAGAGCCAGTCATTCTGCATTGGCTTGGCGAAATGTTCGACCCGGCGCTAAATGGCTATTGGGGAGAAGAAGATCACACGGCCGCGATGGATATATGCCTCGATATCATCAACACCCACGCTGACAAAGTCGACGGCGTAAAAATCTCTCTTTTGTCCGCAGAGAAAGAGATTGTCATGCGCCGCAGGCTTGCGGGTGGAGTTCGCATGTACACTGGCGACGACTTTAACTACGCAGAACTGATTGCAGGAGATGAGCAGGGTTACTCGCACGCACTGCTGGGCATCTTCGATGCGATTGCGCCGGCGGCGTCCATCGCCCTTACGCAGCTGGGTGCGGGAAATGAAGCCGGATTTTACGAAATTCTTGCACCTACGGTAGCTTTGTCGCGCCATATTTTCAAAGCGCCGACACGCTTTTACAAAACGGGCATTGTATTTCTTGCCTATCTGAATGGTTTGCAGGATCACTTCATGATGCTGGGTGGTCAGCAGAGTGCACGTTCGCTCGTGCATCTTTCGGAGTTGTTTCGTCTCGCGGACCACGCTCGGGTACTGAACGATCCTGAGCTTGCTGCTGATCGTATGCGACGGGTGCTTGCGGTGGGTGGCGTTATATGAGTCTTGCCGGCATGTCTATCAATCTAGCTACCGTGCGTGCACAGTACACATTGCCGGAAGCCGTAGATGCATGTCTAGCGCAGGGAATTACGGCGATTGCTCCATGGCGCGATCAGGTACAAGCGACTGGATTAAAAGAAGCGGCATCGATTCTGCAGTCAAACAATATGAGGGTCACGTGCCTTTGTCGCGGCGGCATGTTTCCTGCTATTGATAAGGCCGGACTGGCCGCGGCAATCGATGACAACAAACGTGCTATCGATGAAGCGGCGGCCCTTCACGCAGACTGCCTGGTTTTAGTTGTAGGGGGATTGCCCAAGGGATCACGCGATCTTTTGGCTGCACGCGAGATGGTGGCGGATGGCCTGGCAGCCATTCTCTCTTATGCACGAGAAAACCACGTACCTCTCGCCATTGAGCCGCTGCACCCGATGTACGCGGCAGACCGCGCCTGTATCAACACGCTTGAGCAGGCGCTTGATATTTGCGATCTTCTCGGAGATGGAATCGGTGTTGCGATCGATGTCTATCATGTCTGGTGGGATCCGAAACTGTATGCCCAGATCGCGCGCGCAGGTGCTAACGCAAGAATCCTTGCGCATCATATCTGCGACTGGCTGTTGCCGACCCGTGACCTTCTCCTGGACCGGGGCATGATGGGGGATGGTGTCATCGACCTAAAATCCATTCGCGCGGCGATTGAAAACTCCGGCTATCACGGGCCGCAAGAAGTGGAGATATTTTCATCCGAGAACTGGTGGAAGCGTCCAGGTGTGGAGGTGCTTGCCACTTGTTCCGAACGCTTTCACTCTACATGTTGTCCGTAGAAATCATTGGACATGGCGAGCGCATAGATTAGTTGGCAGACTCCCAGTACTTATTGAAGCCGATGTAGTCGGAAGGCATTGCCGCTAGAATTTTCCGGCGCATCTCCAGCAAATCGACCGAACCCAGCGTCTTGTAGATAACTTTGCCGTCCGGGCCGAGCACAACCGTATAGGGTACTGCAGACTGCCAGGCCGGATCGAAAGCCGCCTGCAATTTCTCAGTATCGTCCGATCCGAACAATAAATTGCGAGTCGTGGCATGTTTCTTCTGCAGAAAGCGGAGGACGCTCGGCTCTTCATCCGGCATATTGGCGGCCACTGTCACCATATCGAAGTCGCGCGGGCTGTACATTCGATAAGTATCCTGCAGGTCTGCGAATTCAGACACGCAAGAGCCGCACCATGTAGCCCAGAAGTTAATGAGCGTGACGTGGTCTTTCGTTCCCGAGCGTAGTTTCTTCAGCCCTGCTGCATCCACCTGCTCCACATGGACGGGTTCGGCTTCGATCTTCCGCTCGGCCGCTTCCCGTAGTTCTGATTTCTCTGACCACTTCGTAGAGCACCCGAAGACGCCCGTATGCTTTACAGCAACGTCCTTACCCGCCAGCAGAGCATCGATGGCGTTCTGAGCATCGTGGGTCTTGACCATCTCGATGCGATAGCTGTTATCAAAGTGACCTTCATAACGAAGACGCCGATCCTTATCGAAGATGAAGACATGCGGCGTTGCCTGCGGGCCATAGGCGCGAGTCACCGCCTGCGTATCGCCTGCATACAGGTAGGGATAATGAAGATGCTTGTACTGAACTCGAATCTTCATCTCATCGAGCGTGTCGCTTACATCGGACGAGTCGAGTTCATCGATCCTGATAGCCCTTGGATCGTTGCCCTGGATGGCAACGACAGCGACGCCTTTTTTGCCGTATTCCTCATAAAGCTGCTCGATGCGGCGTTCATACATCTGGGCGATCGGGCAATGGTTACATGTGAAAACTACAACAAGGATGGGGCTACTCGCATAGTCGCTCAGCTTGTGAATCTTCCCATCTACCCCGGGGAGCGCAAAGTCAGGTGCGGGCGAGCCAAGCGAAAGAACAGGATGGGCCTGCTGCCCCCAAAGACAGACTGACAACAAAAGCATGAGGACGACAGTAGACTTCTTAAGCATTGATCTCTCCGTCACGCCGGCTGCCGAGCTACTCCAAGCATGCACCCGGTCCGCGCGGTCTGGAAATTAAGGCATTTCCCAAAACCGCGGAGTTTCTAAAGTTTTATAACTAAGTTGGCCTGACTACCAATCGGACCACACCGAAAATGGCATGTCAAGCTGTTGTTGTCATTACCCCATGGGGCGCTTTCAGGCCTGCCGCTGTGGAAGCAGCACAGATGAGATCGCATCCAGAGCAAGAGAGACCGCGCCCCATAGCACGGCGCGAGTCCCGAGAGCGCTGGCACCGATCTTCGTTACTCCAAATTCGCTTCTCTCAAGTTGCTTCAGCACGGAACTAATCAAAATAGGATGACTTCCTATCTCTCCTCCCAGAAGGATCAGGCCCGGGTTCAGAATGAGCGACAAGTCGATAATAATGTCGGACACGATGTCCGCTCTCGACTTGACAATTCTTCTAGCGCAGGCATCTCCGGCCAGCGCCAGATCCAGCACTCCAATTGCATCCATCTCTTTCCGGCCCCGATGCTTACTTCGATCCGATTTCTTTTCCCCGTACCAACTCTTCAGAATGCCGGCACCTGTTAAAACAGTTTCGAGTTCACCAAATTGATGGATGGTCGGCTGCTTTCGCAGAATATGTGGCAGGCGAAGATAGGCGATCTCTCCCGCAGACCATTGAGAGCCATGATGAATCCTTCCACCCAGAATGATGCCGGCGCTGACATTTGCGCCTATGTTGATGAAAACGAAGTCAGGCTCTGGTTGTGCTGCACCACAATAATGTTCGCCTTGGGCTGCCAGGTTTGTATCGTTCTCGATGATGACCAGACAGTTAACAATTTTATTGAGCATGGCGCGTAATGGGACGGCGCGCCACTCTTCGAGCGTACTGATCGACAGCACGCTGCCTTCCTCTACATTCGTAATCGCAGGTACTCCGACGACCAGGATCAACAGTTGGTCTCGTGATATCTTCCGCCTGCGCAGGAGCTTCCTCAATCCTTGATCGATATAGTTGCAGATTGCAGGAGGCGTACTCTTCCGCCTGGTGAGTGCGATCTTCAGTGCGTCGAGTTCGTTTCCGTTCAGGTCAGCGAGAAGAAACGAAACATTTTCTGCGGAGATTTGTATGCCGAGAATACAGCCTCGCTCAGCCTTGAAGCGGATCATATCCGGTGGCCGGCCGCCGCTTGATTCTCCCTCGCCGAGAGGCTCAACAAGGTTTTCCGACAGCAGATCCTTGACTACGTTTGTGACGGTCGGAGCGCTCAGTCCTGAAGCGCGAACGAGGTCTGCCCTGGAACATGAACCGCATTCACGCAGAAGCGTGAGGATGCTGAGCGCATTTGTGTGACGCAGGACAGAAGGCCTGCCTACAGGAATCGTTTTTTTCTTCACCCTAGCTCGATATTCACTTGATGGCGCAACATCCACTCATCTATACCATTCGGCACACGTATCAACAAATATCCTGTCGCGAGTGCTGAAAGGCACGTAAGGCCTTCTTCCCCCGGACGGTGAAGAAGGCCTTGCTTAAAACCTATATGGAATTGATACTAAATAATCTTTAGGAAGTCATGGGAGGATGCGTTTCAAGGAAGATGCTCCCACCGTATTAAGATGCAGTGCCCGTATTGGGTCAAAGCTGGGGAATATTTCATGGATGAGGTAAACAAACAACAGCCGCGTTGGATTTCAGGCATCGAGCCACCTAAAGAACTGTTGACTGCGACCGGCACGCAGATATTGGAAATAGAGTGCCGTGAGCAGCCTGCTCGTCTTCGAGATTTGATTCAGTCATATCGCAGCGATGCTGTGATCCGCGCGGAACTGAAGAGGTTTCGCGAGATTGCTGCGAAGAAAGGCCCAGTGCTTTTTATAGGGATGGGCGCCTCGTTCTGCTCGTCAATCAGCGGTTCGATTTTTCTGCAATCCCACGGAAGGTTGTCCTTCTCAGTAGACGCGGGTGAATGGCTGCATTATGCGTCTTCGTCATGGGGCGATGCGGCCTTGTCCGTATTGCTCACAACTTCCGGAGAAAGCGCTGAGTTGGTGAAGCTTTTCAAGGAGAAGGGCGACAAGACCCTTGGGCTTATTTGCAACAACCCGGTAAGCACCTGCTGGAAGTTGTCCGAAAATAAGTTGCCGATCTTAGCTGGGCCAGAATACGGCAACGCAACAAAGACCTATACAAACGCGACGGCGGCTGCCATTATCCTTGCGTCTGAGATGCTCGATCGCCCGTGGGAAGAGGACGCGGAGCATGCTGCGAAGGTATTCGCTGCCAGTCTCGATCCTATCTTCGCAGTCCGTGGGGACCTGGAAAAATTCTGCCGTGGAGCCGCGAATATAGAGGTCATCGGACGCGGAGCAGCATACGGCGGCGCAATTATGAGCGCACTCTGTATCCGCGAGATGAGCGGCCATCGCGCAGCGCCGCATACCGGAGCAGGATTCAAGCACGGTCCCAATCTAGATGTTGACGCGTCGCACGTGGCGATAATTTTTGCGCTGGGACGGGCTGCTGAACTCGGCGTCAAGCTCGCGCAGGAGTGCAACCGTCGCGGCGGGAAGGTCGTTCTCGTTTCGACAGAAGATCACAACGCCACCGACACGCTCTTCCCCGTCAGGATCGACGCGGTTCCGGAGCCGTGGGAGGGCATTACATCGCTTTTAGTGCCACAGGCACTGACCCTCGGCATGGTGGAAAGGACCGGATGCCGTCTGCCGCCGCGGTTCCAGTACGGAGTAATGGAGCAGTGATGCAGATATCTGCATGAAGGTGAGAGGAAGCCTTGTCCGATTCGATCGTTGCTTCACAAATTCAGGTGAACCGCGGATTTATCTGGCGGGTTTCCTTTATCGCCGGGCTGGGAGGCATTCTCTACGGCTATGACATGGGGATCATCGCCGCTGCACTGATCTTCGTGCGTGACTCCTTCAGCCTTTCTACGCAGATGCAGGAGATGGTGGTGAGCATCGTACTTGTTGGCGCGATGCTGGGCGCAATTATTGGAGGTAGCGTAGCGGACCGCATTGGCAGGCGCGCCACGTTGCTATGGGGCGGTGGACTCTTCATTCTTGGTTCGATCCTTGCTCCGTTATCACCGAATGTTTTCACGCTGATTGTGGCCCGCGCTTTGTTGGGCCTTGCAATCGGCTTCACGTCAGTTACGGCGCCCGTATATGTCTCAGAGCTTGCTCCTCCGCAGTCGCGCGGTAGGCTCATCAGCTTATATCAATTTGCGCTCACTCTTGGCATCGCACTCGCGGATTTAGTGGGCTATTGGCTTGCTGGTGAGCAGGCATGGAGATGGATGTTTGGGATTGGAGCTTTGCCTGCAGTCCTGTTCCTCATGCTGGTTCTCACTCTTCCAGAGAGTCCCCGCTGGCTGTTTGCGCAGAACCGGTTTTCTGAGGCGCAATCGGTATTGGTGACTTACGCAGATGAGGCTGGGACGAAGCTCCTGCTGGAGGATATTGAAGCCGCTCTCCAGACGAAGGTGGATCGACGCTGGAGGTCACTCTGGAGTCCGGCAGCGCGTGGCGCGCTTCTTATCGCTGTTGGATTCACAGTTCTTCAGCAAGTCACCGGCATCAACACAATCATCTATTACGGGCCGCAGATATTCGCGCTTGCCGGTATCACGTCGAATAAGAGCGCGATCTTCGCGACCCTTATTGTTGCTGTCACAAATGTTCTGGCGACAATCATTGCACTCGTACTCGTGGATCGACTGGGCCGAAAGCCCCTTCTCTACATGGGAGTCGGAGGCATGACGGCTTCTCTCTTCCTGCTTTCCTATGCGTTCCATAATCAGGTCACTTTCGGACCATCGCTTGGGATGGTCGCAACTATTTGTCTTGTCGTATACATTGCATGCTTTGCCTTCAGCATGGGACCGATTGCATGGATACTCGTTTCCGAAGTTTTTCCTCTTCAGATACGTGCTCGCGGCGTTGCGGCCGCAACGATTGGTTCTGGAGCCTCGAACTTTCTGGTCTCGCTTACCTTCCTGTCTCTCATCAAAGCTGCCGGCAATGCCCTGACATTTGCGATTTATGGAGTCTTCTGCATCCTGACGCTGCTCTTTGTGCGCTTTGTGGTGCCAGAGACGAAGGGGCGCGAGTTGGAAAGCATTAGCGTCAGGCCAGATGCAGTTTCGTATTAAAGAAATCCAGGATGTGTGAGCAATTCACAGGCGATGACAGCGACGATGCAGAAGCAATCAGGGAATTCAAAAGCCGCCGAGCAGGGTTTGTCAGAAGTAAGCGGGAGCGGTTATGTCGTTGGGGTGGATATCGGAGGAACCAACCTGCGTCTGGCCCTGGCTGATATGGCAGGCACACTTGGTGCCCGCTGGTCCACCACCACGGCAGGTAGCAGGAGCGCAGATGCAGTCGTCGATCTGATTTGCAGCGGCGTAGAGGACCTTTTGCAGCAGACCTCTGTTCCGCGCAGCGCATTGAAGGCCATCGCGGCGGGCGCACCCGGCATCACTGACGTAGATGCCGGTGTTGTGATCGCAACATCATATCTTCTCGGATGGCAGGATGTTTCTTTGCGCGATCTTCTCGAATCCGCGCTCGGCATACCGGCTTTGGTGGACAACGATGTGAATCTTGGAGCGCTTGGCGAGGGTTGGGCAGGTGCGGCAAAAGGAACGGGAGACTTCGTCTTCATTGCTATTGGAACCGGTATCGGCGCGGGAATTATTCTTGACGGCCGGCCGTTCCGCGGGATGGGATGGTCCGCGGGTGAGATCGGCTACATGCTGGTTCCGGGAGTTTCTGACGAGCCCGTCGGACACGGTGAACCGGGAGCGCTCGAGAGCATAATTGGTGGCGAAGGTATCAAAGCACAGTGGCAGAGTCTCTGGCATGCGAACAGTACTGCACTCCCAAGGGATGTGACAGCAACCGAAATATTTGATGGTGCGCTGAAAGGTGATCCACTCGCGCAGTCTGTTTTGCGCCGGTCGGCTCGCATGTTAGCCGATGCCATCTATAACATCTCGTTGGTGCTGAACTGTCCACTGTTTGTGCTCGGCGGTGGCGTGGGAATGCACGCGGCACTCTGCGATGCAACGCAACAAGTGTTAGAAAAATGGAACGCGCGAGCACCAGTTCAATTACGGCGCAGCATTCTTGGAGCGGACGCGCAGCTAATGGGGGCGATCCGTCTGGCGCTTGATGCAGCGAACTCCTCTCTGCCGACGATAAGATAAGCAAATCGTTGAGATCAGTTCACGCGGGAAGCATTGCCCGTCGCGAGCGGGTCTCGTTGAATTACTGTGAGGCTGACGTCGTCGCAGATAGGGCCACCGTTGGCGAAATCCTGTAGTGCGGCGAGCAGTACCATCAACGTGGAGTGAGGAGATGGTTGCCTGGAGCGTCTCAGAGTCTCTATCAACCGCTCCATGCCGAACTCTTCTCCTGCGGCGTCACGGCATTCAAGTATGCCATCGGAATAAGCGAGAAGCGCATCGCCGGGCTCTAGAACCAGATCGCCGGAGCTGAACCCGGCCTTTTCAATTGCACCTAACAGCGGACCTCCTGTTTCAAGTAGCTCGGCTTGTCCATCGGCGCGAAGTAATATCGGTGGAAAGTGACCAGCATTGCAGTATGTCAGATGTCCGCTTTCGCAGTCGATCTGAGCGAGGAAGGCCGTAGCGAATGGAGCGACCGGCCGCAGATAGCACAGATGACGATTGACTTCCGAGGCGATCTTTGCCGGATCGGAGTCCGGGCGACCGTAACTTTGCAGAAGCCCGGCCAGGTTCGTGAACCACATACCAGCTGCTATGCCTTTGCCCGCGATATCTCCATGCGCGGCCAGGACCCTCGAACCATGCTGCAGAAACATGGTGAAGTCGCCGGAAAGAAAGCGCGCGGCGAAGACTTCGCTTGCGAACTGAAGGCAGCCGTGGTGCAGTTCGCGCGCGCCGCTTAGTTTGCGCTGGATCTGGCCTGCTTCGAATAACTGAGAATACAGATCGAGCTTTTCCTGCAGCAGCGCATCCACTTCTTTCTGCAGGAGAAGATTCGACGGCGGCGAGGCTATGGAAGATGTATTGCGACTCCGGCGCTTGCTGTCAGCGCCCCACTTTGCATTCATTTCCGGCAGCATGGTCTCTCCACTCAAGGTCCACCCCATTCAGATTTTGACCGTTGCTCTAACCGACGAAGCGATAGCCGGTTCCGTGTACGGTAAGGAAATACTGTGGTTGTTCAGGATCGGGCTCAAGCTTTTGACGCAGGCGCACAAGATGCGTATCTACCGTCCGCGTAGTTGGGTAATTTTCGTACCCCCAGACATCTTCGAGCAGGCGGTCCCGGCTGAGCGTTTCGCCGGAATGACAAATGAAGTATTGCAACAGCTCGAATTCCTTTGAGGAAACATCGAGAGCCTTGCCAGACTTAAGGACGCGGCGACGATGGAGATCTACTTCGATGTCTCCGAAAGAGTGCTGCTCTTGATGCTTGGGAACAACCGAAGTGCGTCGGAGGATGGCCTTTACGCGTGCCAGCAACTCGCGAATCGAGAACGGCTTGGTCACGTAATCGTCAGCTCCGAGTTCGAGGCCCACCACTTTGTCGACTTCCTGACCGCGGGCGGTCAGCATGATGATCGGAATGGAAGCGCGCTTGGCGCGCAGCTGTCGGCACACTTCCAGACCGCTCATTCGAGGCATCATGACGTCGAGAACCACCAGGTCCGGAGATTCCTGTAGGGCACGCTCAAGGCCCTCGATACCGTCACGCGCAGTAATGACTTCGTAGCCCTCGAACTCAAAATTGTCGCGCAGGCCAGCCACCATGTTGGGCTCGTCTTCTACGACGAGAATTTTCGCCGGTCTTGGTTCATCGGCCGGCTTTGTTTTCTCTGGTTGTTTCATGCAGACACCCCATTCACTAATCTTTGCAGCGGCAATGTGATGATGAACTTGCTTCCCTTTCCGGGCGCGCTTTCAACGGCGACTTCGCCTCCGTGGGCGAGCACGATGTGGCGCACCAGTGACAGGCCCAATCCGCTGCCCTTGGTGTTGTGCACCAGAGGATCACCTACCCGGTAAAATTTTTCGAAGATCTTGAGATGTTCCTTTGCCGGGATTCCAATTCCGTGATCGACGACCTCAAGGTTGACGCCGGAGTTGTGCCGGTAGAGTCGAACGCCGAGGTACTTCTCGTTCGAGGAGTACTTGACGGCGTTGTTGACCAGATTGAGGAGCGAACGGGCAATCGCTTCGCGGTCCACCCATAGCGGCGGCACGTCGCTGTCAATCTTCTGGTCGAACTGGAAGCCATTCTGCTCGATTTCAAATCGATAGGATTCAAGCGTGGTGCGCACCAGATCAGCCACGTTGGTTTCGCGGAAGCTGTATTCCTTCTTGCCGGATTCGATACGGGAGAAGTCGAGAATATTGTTGATGAGTGAAGTCAACCGCTCGCTTTCTTTGCGGATGATCTCGTAGTATTCCTGCTGCTTTCCCGTAGTGGAGATGCGGCCGAGTTCCAATGTCTCTGCATACAGTCTGATGAGCGCAAGCGGCGTGCGGAGCTCATGCGAGACGTTGGAAACGAAATCGGATTTGAGCTTTGCCAGCGCGAGTTCGCGCGCAACGTTGCGATAGGTGAGGAACAGCCCGGCGCCCATGAGGAGCGATAGCGAGCCCAGAACGAGGAGGTTGGTTCGCAGCAGGCGATTGCTGATGCTGGCAATCGTGGTCCCGCGCAGTTTGATTCCCAGGACTAGGCCGGGGAAGACGCTGTTGAAGGGACGCTCCACCTCGGCTGAGCCGCCATCCCAATACATGGAGGTGGCGAGGGGAGAGTCGTCTTTTTCATAGCGCACCATGAGCCCTTTCTGCGGATGAGAACTTTCGCCCTCCATCTGGTCGGGCAATACCTCGTTCAGAACCGCCGGAAAAAACTTGTGCTTCAGGTAGTCGGTGTCATAGATGAAGCCGGCGAGCGTTGGGTGCTCCGGATCGGAACCGCGAGGAGTGAAGAGCACCAGGGACTGATACTGCATCTTGTCGTTCCTCATGACGATGTGATCCGTGATGAGGATTCCTCGTCCGGTTGCAGCTGTGAGGTGTTTGATCTTGGTGATAAGGGTATCGCCCTCGACATCCCACCAGGCCTTGAAATCCCCGGACATCGACTGGCTCTCGGTGCAGAACTGGCGGTCGTGCATCATTCGACTTGACTGGGAACGAAATTCGAAATCTCCTTTGCCCGACCAGACGAATGCGTGGGCGATGTCGGGGTGGGAGTCCAGGAAGGAATCGATGCTGCCGGAGTTGTCCGCGGATGGGAATTTGGCGATGGCTTCTTCGGCCATGTCATAGGCACGGCCGTCGATCTGCTTTTCCGCAATGGCGAGGACCTGTTGATAGTTCCGCTGGATGGCGGCCTCGATCGCCTTGTCACGCTGGATGGACCAGAGGTGGTACAACCCAAAGCCGATGAGCGCGATTGCCGGCAGTATGACGGCGAGCATGAGTACCAGGGTGCGCGGACGCTCTGACCACTGCTGTAATTGAAGCTTCATATTGTCGCTTCCGGAAATGTAGCCCATTTGCTCTTGGACTGAGATTAGAACGTAGAACTGGGCGATATGTCACAGGGACGCAACAAATTGCAAAAAGTTGTGAACTCTTCAAGTCAACCACGGCTTACTCCACCCGTAGAGATTCCATTGGATCCAGCTTTGAGGCACGGGTCGCCGGGAGCCATACAGCAAACAGGGCAACCGCACTCAATATCAGCGGCACGGTTACAAATACGATGGGGTCATAAGGCTTGACTCCGAAGAGGAAGCTGGCGATGAGGCGCGTTAGGCCGAAAGCGGCAGCAATTCCAATGATTGCCCCGATGATGGCGAGTTTCATGCCCTGCCAGACAACCAGATTGCGGATGCGCGAGCGGTCTGCGCCAAGAGCCATGCGAATGCCCATTTCCTGCGTGCGCTGCTGCACGGTGTATGCCATAAGGCCATAGATGCCGATGGCGGCGAGGATGAGCGCGGATGCTCCGAAGATGGTGAGCAGGAGCATGTTGAAGTCTTCGCGCGCGGTAGAATGGCTGACCACTTCTTCCATGGACCGCACGCGCGCGACAGGCAGTCCGCCGCTGGCCTGGCGGAGTTGCTCAGGAACGCTGGTCATGAACTGATGCGGGTCCGTATGGGTACGAATGAGCCACGTAACTGGACCGATGTTGGCGTTTAACGCGGTCATGCCATCAGGCACCTGCGCTTGGGGAATGATCATCAGCGGGCGCGGATCGCGGTTAAGGCCGCCATCGCGGATGTCGCCGACGATGCCGATGATCTGACGCGCGGGTTCCTCAAACTGAGGTCCGACGCCTTTGCCGATGATGATCTGCTGGCCGACGGGGTTTTCTTTGGGCCAGAATGCTTTCGCCATGGCTTCATTGATGAGGACGACGCCCGGCGCTCCAGCTACATCGCTGTTGTTGAAGTCCCGGCCCCGCAGAATGGGGATCTTGAAGACGTCGAAGTAGCCGGGAGAGGTGTTCATCCAGCCTGCTCCGCCTGTATAGGGGTCTTTGCCGAGCGGACGGCCAACGACGTTGAAGGGCAAGCCGAAGCCGCCTTCAAGCGGCAGGCAGCAGGTGGAGGCGGAGGCCTCGACTCCCGGGATGGCGTTGATGCGCTCACGCCCTTCGCGAGCAAGCAACGCGACTCCGGCGGTCTTCTGGAAACGATCGCCGGTGAGGGACATCTGCATGGTGAGAACGTTATGCGGATTGAAGCCAGGGTTTACCGTGCGCAGTGCGAGAAACGTGCGTATGAGTAGTGCCGCGCCGATCAACAGAACAAGCGCGAGGGAAACTTCGCTGATGACAAGCAGGGAACGGCCTTTGCTCTGGCGAAATCCGGTGCCCGCACGGTTGCTGCTTTCTTTGAGTGTGGAGTTCAAATCGGGACGCGAGGCGCCGATGGCTGGGAAAAGTCCAAAGAGGATGCCGGTAAGGAAGGAAACGCCGACGGTGAAGAGAACCACGCGCCAGTCGATGCCAACGGCGGCTCCATGTTCGCCGATGCGCGGAATGTCGCCGGGACTCAAGGCGAGCAGAGCGCGCATGCCGACATACCCAAGGATGAGTCCGAGAACGCCACCGGTGAAGGCGAGCATGACGCTTTCCACTAGGAGTTGGCGGATGATGCGGCCGCGTGTGGCGCCCATCGAGACGCGGATGGCAAATTCGCGCTTGCGGCCAGCTGCGCGGACAAGCAGTAGATTGGCAACATTGGCGCAGGCGATGAGCAGAACAAAGCTCACCGCTCCTAGGAGAACAAATAGGGATGAGCGCACGCCGCTGACGATAGTGTCACGGATGGGCTCGACGGCAAAACCTTCATTCGGCCCCATGGCGCCCTGCGGGTAGCGGCGGCGGAACTGATCGGCGGCGAGCTTCAGCTGGGCGTTGGCTTGCGCCAGCGTTACGCCGGGCTTGAGGCGTCCGGCAGCGAGGAAGAAGTGACCCTGGTTGGTGCTATTGGGGTCGATCTGGAAGGGAATCCAGATGTCGGCTTCGGGATCGGTGGCAAAGGATTGGCCGAGGACGCCGACGATGGTGTATGGCTCGTTACCAAGTGAAAGTGCAGTTCCGACGACGTTGGGTTTGCCCCCAAAACGCCGCTGCCAGAGGCCGTAGCTGAGGACGACGACTCTGCCGCCGTTCGGCGAATCTTCTTGCGGCGTAAATGTGCGACCCAGCATGACCGGCGCGCCAAAGAGACGGAAGTACGCTTCGCTGACGTGGATCCCGTGCACCTGCTCGGGGTGATCGCCCGTGAGGTTGAAGCCGGGGCCGCCGAAGTCGTAGGCGGTGACGTCCTGCAGCACGCTGGTCTGCTCTCGCCAGGTGTTGAACTTGGTGGGAGAGGCAGCGGCTCCTTTGCCCTCAGGCGATGTGAGCAGGAACTGGACGATGCGGTCAGCGTCGGGGTAAGTCAGCGGTTTGAGCAGGACCGTATTGACGACAGTGAAGATGGCGGTGTTGGTTCCGATGCCAAGGGCCAGGGCTGCGACAGCTGCGATAGTGAAGCCTGGGTTTTTGAAGAGGCTGCGCAGGGAATGCCTAAGGTCATGCCACAGATTAGCCACAGGTGGTCCTTTCCCGCTCTGACTTGGTTAGACGGACAAGGGCACTGATTCGCTCTGCGCGTCCTTACAAATGTACGCGAGTGGAGCGGGAGTGGTTCAGGTTAATTGCGGATGGCGAGCGTTGCGATTAGGACGCCGATTTCCTCGGCAACAGGGCGTCGAGCATGATGAGGATGCCACCGCAAACGATGGCAGAGTCGGCGATGTTGAAGTCAGGCCAGTGATAGCTCCAGTGGCCCCAACGAAAGAAGACTTCAAGAAAATCGGTGACGACGCCGTAGCGGATACGATCCCAGACGTTGCCGAGCGCACCGCCGAGGATGAGGGCGAGCGCGATCGTCGTGGCGGAGAAGCGGCGGCCTATTTTGAGGATCAGGCCAAAGACGACGACGGCAGCAAGGATCGAGAAGGCGGTCAGCAGCCAGCGCGTGCGTCCGGGGGTAGCCGAGTCGGAGAAGAGGCTGAAGGCTGCTCCGGGGTTGAGGACGTGCGAGATGAAGAAGTAGTGCGGTATGACGGTGATCTCGTCGCCTTCGGCGATGTGGTGCTGCACCCAGATCTTGGTCCAGCGGTCGAGCACGATGATGAGTGCGGAGATGGCGAGGAGCCAGCCGCGGCGGTCTTGTTTCAAATCCAGTCCTCTAATTTCCTGATGATGTTCCAGTCCTCAAATGCCCCTGATGATGTTATCCTGAGGAGCATAGGGACGAAGGATCGGCTTTTCCTCATTGTTGCTGGCAGGCTCAGAAAAAGCAGATCCTTCACTTCGCTCAGGATGACAAATTTTCTAGACTCCAACAGTTTGCTTGTAGCCCATCTGTTCGAGGGCGGTGGCGCAGCGTCCGCAAACCTTTGGCCAGGGGCCGAAAGGCTGGACTCGGGTCGGGCCATCATCAGCGTAGTAATTCCAGCAGCGTTCGCATTTTGTGCCGTCTGCACTGTGAATGGTAACAGTGACCGATTCTTCGCCAGCGTCATGGAATAATACGCGGACCTGCGAAACATTGAAGAGTTCTTTGAGACTCGATTCATACCGCATGAGCGAGATTGCGAGTTGTGCATTCACTAAGATATCTACTTTCGCTTCGAGCGCTTTGCCGATCTGTTTCTCCTTGCGAGCCGCTTCGAGGCCTTTCAGTACCTCGTCACGAACACTCAAGAGTTTCTGCCAGTCCTTGAGCAGCGAAACGTCTTGTGGGCTGATCTCGTCCGGCTTCGGAAACAGTGCCAGATGAACGCTTGCGGCGCGATTCGCGTCGGCAGGCAGGTAGCTCCAGATTTCCTCAGCGGTGAAGCTCAGGATGGGCGCGACGAGGCGCACCAGCGCGTCGGTGATTTTGTAGATGACGGTTTGCGCGGAGCGACGGGCGATGCTCGTCGGCGCGAAGGTGTACATGCGGTCTTTGAGCACGTCGAGGTAGAGGGCGCTCAGGTCGACGATGCAGAATTCGTTGACGGCGTGGTAGACGCGGTGAAACTGGAAGTCACCGTACCAGCCCCCTTTTCCGTCTGTGCCGCTGACTTTCTCTACCAACTCGCGGGTTCGGGCGAGCATGTACTGGTCGAGCGGCAGCAGGTCTTCGTACGGCAGGGCGTGCTCGGCGGGGTTGAATCCGTTGAGGTTGCCTAACAGGAACCGGAACGTGTTGCGCAACTTGCGGTAGTTATCCGCGATGCGCTGCATGAGGTTTTCGCTGGCGGCTACGTCTTCGCGGAAATCGACCGACGCTACCCACAGGCGGACGATTTCTGCGCCGAGGCGGTTGGCTATGTCGACGGGATCGACGCCGTTGCCAAGCGATTTCGACATAGCGCGGCCCTGTTCGTCGAGCGTCCAGCCGGGGGTGCCGACCATGGTGTAGGGAGCCTTGTGGTCTGCGCTCACCCCTACAGAGGTGAGCAGGGAGGTATGGAACCAGCCGCGATACTGGTCGCCTCCTTCAAAGTAGAAGTCGGCGGGTGGGGCAATTTCGGCTTCGGCTTCCATGACGGCATGCCAGCTTACGCCGGAGTCGAACCAGACGTCGAGGATGTCCATCTCTTTGCGGAAGTCGGTGGCGCCGCAGCTGGCGCACTTTGTCCCTGGGGGCAATAGCTGCTCGGCCTCGCGAGAGTGCCAGGCGACGATGCCCTCTTTTTCAAACAAATCCACGATGTTCTGGTGAATAGCCTTGTCCTTGAGCGGCGTGTGGCACTGGTTGCAGAGGAAAACGGCGATGGGCACACCCCAGATGCGCTGGCGCGAGATACACCAGTCAGGGCGGGTTTCGATCATGTTGGCGATGCGCTCTTCGCCCCATGCCGGGTCCCATTTGACCGTGTTGTGAATCTCATTGAGCGCGAGTTGGCGGAAGGTTGTTTCGGCACCATCTTGGCCGCGCATCTTTTTGTCGATCTCGATGAACCACTGTTCGGTGGCGCGGAAGATGACGGGCTTGTGGCATCGCCAGCAGTGCGGGTAACTGTGATAGATGTCGCTGCGGCCCATCAGGACGCCGCGCTCTTCGAGGAGTTTGATTATCGGCTCGTTGGCTTTGAAGACAGTCAGGCCTTCGTACTCGGGCAGTCCGTTGCGCAGGCGGCCCGTATTGTCGACGTTGCATGTCTGGTCGAGGCCGTATTTTGCGCCAGTGTAGAAGTCGTCAGCGCCGTGGGCGGGCGCGGTGTGGA
The DNA here is from genome assembly GCA_035313725.1 of Alloacidobacterium sp. Lineage (GTDB taxonomy): Bacteria > Acidobacteriota > Terriglobia > Terriglobales > Acidobacteriaceae > Alloacidobacterium. The sequence continues at coordinate 19,839 of DATGAD010000107.1, forward strand.
CCGCTCCGGTGCCCTGGTCGGTGGTGACGTAGTCGGCGAGCACGCCGAGGATGCTCCGGTCGAGGAACGGATGCTGGAAGGTGGCGCGTTCGAGCTTTGTGCCCTTGAACCTGGCGACTTCGACTGAGGTCTGGAGCTTGCAGGTTTCGGTGACGGCGGCGCGCAGGGCATCAGCGACGATGTAAGTCTGTCCGTCGAGTTCGAGCGCAACGTAGTCGAGTTCAGGATGGAAGGCGACTGCCAAGGATGCGGGCAGCGTCCACGGCGTGGTGGTCCAGATGATGGTCGAGACGTTTTTTCCTGCGAGCGCGGGGTCGATGGCTGCGGGGTCACTGGTCAGCGCATATTTCACGTAGACGCTGGGGCTGGTGTGCATCTCGTACTCGATCTCGGCGTCGGCGAGAGCGGTACGGTCGTTGATGCACCAGTAGACCGGCTTGAGGCCCTTGTAGACGAAGTCCTGCTCGAAGAAGCGGTAGAAGATCTCTAGGGTTTTGGCCTCGTACTCTTTTGACATGGTCGAGTACGGGCGCTCCCAGCGGCCGAAGACACCGAGGCGGATGAACTGGCTGGTCTGCAGGTCGACGTACTTCTGGGCGTAGGCGCGGCACGCCATCAGGAAGTCGACCGACGACATTTCCAGCTTCTTGCGGCCGAACTGCTCGTCTACCTTGATCTCGATGGGCAGGCCGTGGCAATCGAAGCCAGGAACGTAGGGGGCGTCGAAGCCGGCCATGGTCTTGGTCTTGACGACGAAGTCCTTGAGGCACTTGTTGAGCGCGTGGCCGAGGTGGATGGGGCCGTTGGCGTAGGGAGGGCCGTCATGCAGGAGATAACGGGGCGAGCCCTTGCGGTCTTCGCGAATCTGCTCGTAAAGCTTCTCTTCTGTCCACTTTTTGAGCCTTAAAGGCTCGTTTTGCGGCAGATTTGCCTTCATCGGGAAGGCGGTTTGTGGCAGAGTGAGGGTTGCCTTCAGGTCGAGCATTCCGGGCGCGGCCGCTTTCGGCGCAGCTGTGGATTCGCTCGGATTGGATGGAGCGGACATCGTTTCTCCCATTAAGAAAAATTCGATAGGGGTAAAACTTTATTGTATCTGGTTTTGGATAAGTAACTTTATGATGGGGTTCGCGTCTATATTGAAAGGTATTCGGAGGCTGTCAGCTGAGCTGTACTGCGACGAAAGTTGAGAAGATTCTTCCTCTTCGTTGCACTCAGAGTCAGAATGACATCAAAGACGGAGAAGGAAAGCGCAGAGAATATTTCCCCGCGCAGATTAAAGACAAGCGGGGCTTGCGTCGTCCATAATGGAGAGATACACGGGTGGGTCCTTTACTTTTTGCTCGCCCGGTTGAAGTGATATGGGCAATGAGCTTTTGACACCTCCGGAGCTGGAACCAGGAAAACTTCGGCCACAGGAAGAAGAACCCGCACTTCTTCTTGAAGTCGACGGGTCCATGTGGAAGTCGTTGCTGTCGAACCTGCGCGATGCTTTCTCCTCTTCCAAGCAGCCGCCGCTTCAGCTGACATCGCAGCCAGACGAAAATAACGAAATTGTTGAGAGTCTGAAGGATGAGTCGGTCTGGAAGTCGCTCCGGGCCAACATTCGCGACGTCTTCTTTCCGATCAAGCAGCCCCCGCTTCAGCTGACCTCTCAGCCCGACACAAGTAACCACCTTGTTGAAACTCTGACCGAGGACTCGATCTGGGGGTCGCTCTGGACCAACATTCAGGATGTTTTCTTTCCGAAGAAGCTGCCTCCGCTGGAGCTGACTTCAAAGCCGATTGAAACCGATGTTCTGCTGAAATCGGATCGGAGCGCGAAATCGAGCGCGTATTCGATCGGCGCGCACGTCCTGGTGATCGGGCTGATCATTCTGATCATCATCGAGGCGCGCATCCATACACGGGCTATTGAAAAGAAGCTTCAGGCGACGAATGTCGACGTCTCCGCGTTTGTGCCGATTGCCCCGGCGTCCAAGGACGTGATGGGCGGCGGCGGTGGCGGCGGCAATCATGAACTGGTGGATGCCTCGAAGGGCAAGCTGCCGAAGTTTGACAAGCAGCAGATCACGCCCCCGCAGAAGCTGCTGCTGGACAATCCGAAGCTGCCGGTTCCGGCGACAGTGATCATGCCGGATATCAAGATGCCAGATGCGAATATGCCGAATCTGGGCATTCCGCAGTCGAACCAGGTGGCGCTGGCTTCGCAGGGGCAGGGTTCGGGTTCGGGATTTGGAACGGGTTCTGGTGGCGGCCTTGGCTCCGGCACCGGCGGTGGTATTGGGCCAGGTTCGGGCGGTGGGACCGGCGGCGGCGTGTACCATCCGGGCGGCGGCGTTTCGGCTCCGCAGGTGATCTATGCGCCTGATCCGGAATTTTCCGATGAGGCGCGGCGCGCGAAGTATCAGGGCATCTGCGTTGTATCGGTGATTGTGGATGCACAGGGGAATCCCCAGCATGTGCATGTGATTCGACCGCTGGGCATGGGGCTGGATGAGAAGGCCGCCGAGGCTGTGCGGCAGTACAAGTTCCGGCCAGCGCAGTTCCAGGGGCATCCGGTTCCTGTGGAAGTGAATATCGAGGTCAATTTCCGTATTTACTAACGCCGGATAAAGACTGAGGTGAACGGCAGCCATTTGAGGCTGCCGTTTTCCTTTTAGCGGTTCAGATTCGATGCCAGTTGCAGGGCGTAGATCATGGTTTGGGCCTGGTAAAGGCTGATGGTGTCCGCAGCCAAGCCGTGCAGGACGGTCGAGAGAGTTTGCTGGATCCCTTCTTGGCTGTAGATGTTGGGGAGTGTTTCGAGGCCGAGGTTTGGGTAGCGAGTGCGGGGCTGACGGGTTCTCGGCTTGCGGCTGGGATGGTGGAAGTAGCAGTAGTCCTGACCTCGGAGCGCCGGGCTGCCGCACTGGTGACCGTCCGGCATGATGCGATGACAATTGGAAATCATTACTTTCCTCCTGTTGGTGGCCTGCTCCCGGGGGGTGGGAGGGTGGCTAAATCTTTGAAAACATTCACTCTCAATCGAAAGCGGCGTAAAATATTGAAGCCGCAGGGTTTGGGGGTAAAGTCTTTGTTTGCAATAAAAAAGCCCGCCGATGGCGGGCTTTTTTTGTCTCTACTTCTATTTTACCGGATTCAGTGAAATAGTACGCCAAATTGCCGAAAGTTTTTGCGCTTTGGAATGTGTGGATTAGAAGATTTCTTTGGCTCAACGGGCTTGACAAGTTTTCGGGGTGGAACTACCCCACTCAAGCCTAAAGAAGGCTTGAATGGGCCACCCGCCTCTGCGAGTGCGTGATTCCAAGCATTAGTTCTATCGTCATCAGGGCCAGCGGACGTTCAATGCGTAGATTTCCTGGGAGCCGGTAGCGCGCGTAAAAATCGGAGAGCCATCCGGAGCGACGCCGATATTGGTGTCGTTCATACGATTAAAGTCTTTCAGGCTGGTGATGGTTTCTATCTGGTGATCGGCGAATCGGAGGCGCACGACCCTTGGTTCGGTGCCTGCAATTGTGTAATACAGATACTTCCCATCGGGTGATGGCATTGAGTTCACGGCGTCGACCAACATGCCCGGGGCGAAGTCGGTCCATTTCCGGGTTTTCAAGTCATAAGTCTTGAACTTCATTTTCTGCTCTATGTTGTGGGCTATCAGGATGTCCTGGGTAAGCCAGAAATCCAAACATGTTCTCGGAAGAAGGAACAGCGGATTTTTTCCCGGTGCGGATGTCGGCGATCACGCCACCCCCGCCTCCGTACTGGCCGTAGATCTGATAGTAGAGATAATTTCCGTCAGGGGACCAACTCGCCCAGACGCCTTTCTCGTCGATCCTCTGCGGCATCCCTCCTTCCATGCCGATGACAAACTGTTCACCCTTGTGGGTGAAAAACGCAACCTTCGTTCCGTCAGGAGAAATAATCGGAAATCCCACTTCCATCGGAGGGAAGGTCAGCTGCATGCGTTCGGTTCCATCGCTGCGGCTGCGCCACAGCGAGTGGTCCGGGTAAGAGGTATACACGACCCATTTCCCGTCCCGGAAGAATGTCGGGTCTGTCGCCGAGATCCCGGAGAGAATCGGAAGAAACTGATGCGACTTCATGTCGTAGCGAACCAGTTCGCCACGCTGCTTCGTGCCGACCACAAAAATCTGCTTTCCATCGCGGCTCGGCCATGGAGACGAGTAAGGCAGCGGACCATTCGTGAGTCGAATCGGCCTCCCTGGGCGGCGAAAAACCCGGTTTGCATCGGAAGCACCCAGATGTCCGACTGCTGGTCATTTCCGGATTGATATACGAGATACTTCCCGTCCGGAGTCAATCCAGCGCAGCATTCATTCGCAGTGAACTTCCCGATCTCGCGGAGACCTGTCCCATCCGCTGCTATGTCAAACAACGTGCCACCGCTATTATTGCGCTCGGAGAGGAGAATGCGCTCGTCGGATTCAACGACCACTGCCCCAACGTCACCGGGAAAGGAAACCAGCTTCCGGGGATTCAAGCCGTCCTTGTCAGCAGTGAACCAGTCCGTTGTGCTGTCTGTTCCTGAAGCATCTTTTCCCCGAGTCAACTTAGCAAAAACAATGCGGCCATCCGGGAAGATATCCGCATTCTGCGTCTCGATATCGCCAAGGCGGCGCGGCTCTCCCGCCGGGAGCGGAAGCCACCATAAGGGATATTCAACGTCGTTATGGCCGCCGACCCCAATCAGCAAAGCGGAACCGTCGTGCGCCACCCCCGAGATATATGAGTTTGCAAACCTGGTTTCAATGGGCGCTGTCGGTCCACCGGTTACGGAGACCTGCGCGATTTTCCAATCCCCACTCGACAATTCGTGGAAATAAATCCGCGATCCATCGCTCACTAAATTTCCTTTTGCTTGGCCATCGTCGGTGAGTTGGGTGACGGGACTCCACCAGTGGAACTGCGGGCGGAGTTCGCCACCATGCAATCAGGAGTGCGGCGAGCCCGACCATAGCTCCCGCTGCCAGGGCCGTCCATAACCAGCGTGAACGCGAGCCCCGTGGGAGCGCGGCAGCCGGAGCGCTTCCGGAATCCGACAAGGCTTCCAGGGCAAAGGCCAGATCGGACGCCGATTGAAAACGCTGCTCGGGGCTTTTCTCCAGGCAGCGATGAATCACTCGCTGCAGTCCCGGAGGTGCTGTTTGTACAATCTGTGAAATGCTGGGCGGGTCGTCGTTGAGGATCGCGGTCATCGTCTCCGCCGACGTCGACCGTTGGAACGCCCTCTTCCCAGCCAGCATCTCGTAGAGGATCGCGCCGAAGGCGAAGATATCAGTATGATGATCGACCGTCTTTCCCCGCACCTGTTCGGGAGACATGTAACCGACTGTGCCCATCACCACGCCGGGATCAGTTCCGCGGGTCTGGGTAGGCCCGACGCCATCCGGCTCTGGCTGGGGCTGCATCAGTTTCGCCAAACCGAAGTCGAGGATCTTGATATGCCCGTCTTTGGTGACGAAGAGGTTCTCCGGCTTGAGGTCCCGGTGAACGATGCCTTTGTCGTGCGCTGCAGCCAGTCCATGCGCGATTTGAACGCCGTAGTCAATCGCTTTGCGAATCGGCAGCGGGCCGCGCTGTAACAGCTGGCGCAGCGTGCTCCCTTCCAGTAATTCCGATACCAGATACGGTGCGCCTTCGAAGGTTCCGAACTGATAAACGGCGAGAATGTTGGGATGGTTGAGGGCTGCTGCTGCTTTGCGCCTCCTGCTCAAAACGCCGCAGCCTGTCGGGATCTTGTGAAACGAAGGCTGGCAGGACCTTGATGGCTACTTCACGTTTCAAGGCTGGATCACGGGCGCGGTATACCTCGCCCATTCCGCCTGCACCGAGCAGGCCGAGAATTTCATAGCCGTCCAGTTTCGTGCCTGCGGCTAACGGCATGGTGCGCGGATTATACCTCTATTGCAAAGCTGAGTGACAAAGTCTTCATTCTCGGACGCCACCAGCCTGCGCACCAACGATGAAAGCTTTCGTCAGCAGTTATTAGGTGGGGACTACGTCTTTGTCATATCTGAGTCGCAAGCTATTTGCCTCTCGGTGTTACCGAGGTACTGGCAAACTCCAGACCGACGGCAGGCTTTTCTTCATCGAGAGCATCTCTAAGGTGAGGGTAAAGGGCTGCTACTCTGAACCGAACGTATACGAGACTCGGCCCCGTCGAATTGTCTTCAAGGCTATTATTTTTGCAAGAATGTATCGACTCGTGATCGGTTCGGCATGGGACGCCGAAAGTGAGGAGATTTGAATATGCCCGGGTTAAGTGCACTGCGGTTTGCCGCCTGTATCGCAGTATTGACGGGCCTCGTACAGGCTGCGTTTGCCGCTGAAATTCTTATCGTTGACGCTAAATCGCAGCCCGAGAGTTTGACTATCGCACCGGGTGGGATACTGATCGTCGGTAGCGCGAGCACTCCGTTTATCTACAAGGTGCGTCCGGGCTCGACCACTGCGGAGAAGTTCGTCGATGCCAGTGCCGAAGGTGCCGGCACCTTCTTCCTCGGTATGCTTGCCGATGCCGCTTCCAACACGTTATGGGCATGTCAGCTGACCCCCGTGCCAGACACAACGCCGGTGAAGCGTCATACAGCACTGAGAGGCTTTGACCTCTCCAGTGGCGCCCAAAAGCTTCGTTGGAACCTGCCGGGCGACAACAGTACCTGCAACGATTTCTCTATCGGACCGGACAAGGCGCTTTACATCAGCGACACCATCAACAGCAAAATCTACAAGCTGCCAGCTGGTGCTACCGCTGCCGAACTCTTCCTCGAAGATCGCGCTCTCTACGGCATTGACGGGATCACCTTTTTGGACGGCATCCTGTATGTGAACAATGTGTTCTCGAACAATCTCTACCGTATCCCGGTGGATGCTGCTGGTAAGGTCGGACAACCTGTCGATATCTGGATGGATCAGCCCATAAAAGGGCCGGATGGCATGCGCGCCGCCAATGGCAAGCTGCTCCTTGCTGAGAATGGCAGCGGCAAGATTTCTGTGATTACTGTCAATGGCGACAAGGCCAGCGTCACGGTAATCAAAGAAGGACTGAAGACACCCACTGCAGTCGAGCCGGCGGGCGACACGATCTGGGTCGCCGAACGGGGCGCCGGCAAGGCAGTGTCGATTCCAATGCCCAAATGACAGAGAAAGACTCACTGCATTTCTTCTCGCTTCGTTGATATTCTTGCATCGCGGTTCAGGAGAGTTTCATGCGGTCGTTCGTTTCGCCTAGATTCCTCGTCCCTGCTGCCCTTGTCCTCGGCATCTTTACTGCTCTCTTCGTCGTTGTTGGCTCGGGGCTGGCTCATCTGGACCATTCCACTGTCCGCGCCGCCAGCACCGCATGCCCAAGCGACGACAGCGGTCTTAAACTCCCGCCGGGCTTCTGCGCCACCATCTTCGCTGACGGCATTGGACACGCGCGCCATCTTGTCGTCGCCCCTAATAATGTCGTCTACCTCAACACCTGGTCAGGCGGTTACTATCCCGCCGGCGAAACCGTCCACGAAGGCGGCTTTCTTGTCGCCCTTCAGGACAAGTCCGGTACCGGCAAAGCCGACGTCATCGAGCGCTTCGGTGAAACGGCGCAGGACGGCGCACATGGCGGCGTCGGCATCGGTCTCTACAACGGCTCCATCTATGCCGAGGAGAGTGATCGTATCGTCCGTTACACGCTGCCTGCAAACGCGCTCATCCCTAGCGGTCCGCCCGTCACCGTCGTCTCCGGCCTTCCTCTCGGCGGTGACCACCCCATGCACCCGTTCTATATCAGCGACGACGGCATGCTCTACGTTGACGTTGCTACGGCCACCAACGCCTGCCAGTTGAAGAACCGCAGTCTGCATTCTCCCGGTGCCGATCCGTGCAAGGAGCTCGAAACGCGTGGCGGCATCTGGCGCTACGACGCGAAGAAGACCAATCAAACCTTCTCGCCCACCGATCGCTATGCCACCGGCATCCGCAATGCTGAAGGCTTCGGAATCGACAAGTCAGACAACCGCGTCTACATCGCACAGCATGGGCGCGACCAGCTCCACGCCAATTGGCCCGAGATCTACAAGCCGGAACAGGAAGCCACGCTGCCCTCGGAAGAGGTGATGCTCCTTAAAAACGGCGGCGACTACGGCTGGCCGGAGTGCTACTACGACCCCGGTCTCAAGCGCCTCGTCCTCGCGCCAGAATACGGAGGCGATGGCAACAAGGCCGGCGTCTGCTCTACCAAGACTGGTCCGGTTGCGGCTTTTCCTGCACACTGGGGACCCAATGCCATGGTCTTCTATGACCAGAAGCAATTCCCAGCCGCATATCATAACGGCCTCTTCATCGCCTTCCACGGCTCCTGGGACCGCGCTCCCTATGCTCAGGGCGGCTACAACGTCGTCTTCCAGGCTCTCACCCGCAGCGGCACAGCCGGCCGGTGCGAGATCTTCGCTGACGGATTTGCCGGTGGTGTCATTTCTCCGGAAGGCGCGGTCCACCGACCTTCGGGAGTTGCTGTTGGACCGGACGGCGCCCTCTATGTCTCCGACGACATGAAGGGCCGCATCTACCGCATTACTTATGTCGGTGGAAACGCTGCCTCATCCGCAGAACCCAGCTTCACTCCGTGTCCCAGCCTCACCGCTCCGGCCGGCGAACCCGTACGCGCTGCCGCCAAGCCGCCCGAGGGTACGAACGCTGACGCCGGTGATGCGGCTCTCCCCGTGCCACCTGGAGCGACGCATGAGATGGTCGCGCTCGGCGATCGCGTCTATCATGGCGAGGTCGGCGGAGCTCCCTGCGCCGCTTGCCACGGCGACACCGGTGGTGGAACGACGCTCGGCTCGGACCTGACCAAAAACAAATGGCTCTGGAGCGACGGCAGCTGGAAAGGAATCACCAAAACCGTCACCGACGGTGTAGCGACGCCGAAACAATATCGCAGCCCCATGCCTGCAATGGGCGGCGCGCAGCTCACACCTGCGCAAGTAGAAGCCGTCGGAGCGTATGTATGGGCGCTAAGCCATCATTGAGCCCATGAATCCTAGTCCGCTTATTTCTGCCGGTAGACATTGGCGAGGCGAAAGGGCTTCTGGCCGTAGTTTTCTATCTCGAGCTCGTTTTTCTTGTTGAACTTGATTTTGCATACGGGCGCGAGCTTGCCGGTGCCCTTCCCATCTTTATCGACGTCGAGAACGACGATGCCGAACTGATAGTCGGTCGAGCGGGTTCCGTTATACAGCTCGCCGAAGGCCATGGGACGGTTGGTCACCATGACGATGTGCAGGCCGCCGTTGGCTGTTGGCTTGAAGCGGGCGAAGCGAAAGCCGCTGCCCACGTACCCGGTGGGAGAAAGCCGGCCGACATCATCGGTCTTCTCCATGGCTTTTACGAGGCCGTCGGGGCCGTTCTCCCTGAGAGTGCTGATGTAATCTTTTACCTGCTGGTCGGTTGTCCACGCGGTGATGAAGACGGTTACGCCGAAGCTTTTGCCTGCCATGGCTCCGGCTTGTCCGAAGGCGGTCGCGGCAAATTGCAGAGGCGGGGTTGAGAGCGGCTTGCTGTCTCCATTTTGCGCAACTGCGCTGGAGAGCAGGCATCCTGTGAGAACAAACAGGACGGTCATGACTCGAAGGTTTTTCAATCGCATCTCCTCAGATGAACATGGGTTGCAGAAATCTAACCCCGGATAACGTTAGACGGGAAAGCTTTTGCTGTCAGCAGGCTTTTGCAGCACATCAAATCATGACGGACTACTGGTTAGAAGCTGCGACATCATTTACTGAGTTCGATGGAGAGGATCTGGCCGTCGACGGATTTGTCGGAAGTCGCGGAGTATTGGACGCGGGCTTTCATGCCTTCGAGGTCTTTGCAGGGCTGGATTTCTCCTGCCGGCGTGAAGTTGGCGGCGGTGAAGTCTACTTTCATGTAGTTGTTAGTGTAGAGAGAGACGGGCGGGCCGGAGCCTTCTACTTTTAGTTCGATCTCGGTGGCTCCGCTGCACTCGACGTTACGGATCATGCCTTTGGCCAGGTGCTTTGGCCCATGCGGCTCTTCGGTGGGATGTTTCGGCGGTGCGGAGATATCTTTCACTGCCACGATGGTCTGGACGCTGGTGGAAGGTGCTGTCGGGTGATCTGCCTGATCGCGGACGGCCTGATCCTGTTCGATCTGCTTGACCCGGTTCTGCACCTCGGCCACTTCTTCCGGAGTTTTGGCGGCGGTTATTGCCTGCTTCAGGACGCGCAAGGCGTCATCGGGTTTCACTTCCCTGAGAAGGATATTGGCAGCGTTCAATCGGTAGCGTATTTCGCCGGGGTCGAGCGAAATTGCCTGATTGTTGAGGATGTGGGCCTGGCTCAGCTTTTCGTTGTGCGTTCCGTAGAACAAGGCCAGCAGATCATAGGGAGGCGCGAACTGCGGATTGAGCCTGATGGCGGTGCGCAGGCTGCTCTCGATCTGGGCGTCGTCGCCGGCGCCTGCGTCAATGGACATGGCCGCGTAGTAGTAGTGGGCGAGGTAGCTCTGTGAATCGAGCTTGACGGCCTGCTCGTACCATTTGCGCGCGGCTTCGCGCTTGCCTGCGGCGAATTCGAGGTAGCCCATGGTCTCGTGTGCGAGGACGTTGTTGGGGTCCTGCTGAAGGACGGTTGTTAAAAGTGCGCGCGCGTCGCCGGTGCGCTGATTGTAGGCGAGGAAGTCGGCGCGGATGGCGTCGGCTTCGGGCTGCGTCAGGGTTTTAACCTTGAAGGATGCGTCGTCGATGGGAGCGGTGGCGCTCGACATGCGGAAATATTTGAAGGATGCCTGCGCGAGGTAGGCTTCGAGCGCTCTCTGGAGTTGATTCAGGTCGCCGAAGGATTTTTCGGCGGAGGTGACGGGGTCTTCGTGTCGGCTCATGCGCTCGACGTAGTCAACGAGACGGTGCGTATGCTCCTGGTGGTCGCTGACTTCAAGGAAGTGCGTGAGCGCCCAGGATTCGGCGTAGAAAGCCGAACCTTTCTGCTCTTCGTGATAGTAGGGGGAATTGGCGTCGACGCGGAACAAGACGGGGAGCGGAAGGATTCGATTCTGGCGCAGGTAGAGGAGGTTGTCGTAGCTGGGTTCGCCGAGCTGCACGTCTTTGTCGTGGATGTCGGTGTTCTGGAAGAACTCGGCGAGGCCCTCGTTAAGCCAGAGCGGGAGCCAATCGCTGGATTTGTTGAGCTGCAGGTGGGTGTATTCGTGATAGATGGTCGAGAAGGGATGCTGCTCGCCCTCGGTGTCGAGGCGGAGGAGGATGTAATTCTTGTCCTGCGTGTTGAGGAAGAGGCCGGCGAGGCTTATCTGGCCTTTCGCGAGGTAAGCCTGCGGTTCGAGGGCTTCGAAGTCTTTTTTGTTTTTGGCGGCGATGACGATGATCGGGGCCGCGGGATCGACGTTGGTGCCGTGGAAGAGGGTTTGAAAGACCCAGCGCATGCGCTCGAACTGGTCGAGTACGTGGACGCCTTGTTTTTCGTTGGCGTCGGTGATGAGGGTGAAGTGCGGGCTCTGGATTTCAACCCAGGCTGGGGCGGAGGCGGAGACTTGCAGGGTAGCAAAGAAGATCAGTAGAGCAGTGATGTGTCGTGACATGGGTGGCCCGGCGAATTCTATCAAGAACTTAGATTATGCCTGCACTTTTGTACAGGGCATTTGCTGGGCTGGATTAGTGGTCTCCCACCCTTTCGCAAACTACGCGAAAGGATGGGGCACCCGCTTTTCGTGCTGCTGCCGGCGAAACCTCTGCGTTATTCATAGCGCAGCGTGGTTTGCGGGTCTACCTTTGCGGCGCGGCGGGCTGGGATCCAGCAGGCGGCGAGGGCTACGGTTGCTAGGAAGATGGGGACGAGGGTGAAGGTGATGAGGTCGTGCGGGCGTACTCCGTAGAGGAAGCTGTTGAAGAGCTTTGCCACTGCCAGCGCGGCGGGCAGGCCTACTGCGAGTGCGATGACGGTAAGAATCATTCCCTGGCGAAGGATGAGGCGCTGGATGGCTGCGAGTTGCGCACCGAGCGCGATGCGGATGCCGATTTCGCGCGTGCGGCGGCTGACGGCGTAGCTCATGACGCTATAGAGGCCGACGGCGGCGAGGACGAGGCCGATGAAGCCGAAGGTTCCGAAGAGAGTTCCGGCGAGACGCGGGAGGAAGAGCGCGCTGCGGAAGTGCTCTTCGATGGTTTCGGCGTTGTAGACGGCCATGGCAGGGTCGAGCGCGCGAATCTGCTGGCGGACGGATGAGAGCAGATTTGCCGTGTCACCTTCAGAGTGAACGATGAGGGTGTAGCCGAGGAAGGAGGGGTCGCTGCCGGTGCTCTGTGCGAGAGAGCGGAAGAGAACGGCGCGATTGTCTTCGCCGATGGAGCGCGACTTGATGTTTCCGACGACGCCAATGACTTCATAGAGATCATTGCCGTCGCGGACGTGCTGACCGATGGGGTTCTCGCCCGGGAAGAGCTGTTCGGCGAGAGCTTTATTGATGATCCCGACTTTGGGCGCGGTGGAAGATTCGTTCGCGAAGTCGCGGCCTGCGATGCGTGGGATGCCAAGAGTTTCGAAGTATCCGGGCGTGGCCATATACATCTCAACGATCGGGGCCTGTTGTTTCGGATGACCTTCGGCGCTCATGCCGTCGCTGCGATTGCCTCCTGAGAGTGGCACGTTGTCGGTTGCGGCAGCAGAGATGACGCCGGGGATGGCGGCGACGCGGTCACGCAACTGGGTAAGGAACTGTGTCGTGTGCTCGGGCGTATAGCCGTGGACGCGCGGGTCGACGGAGACCATCAGCACGTTGTGCGAACGGAAGCCAGCGTCAATGGTGGAGGCGTGTTCGAGGCTGCGCAGGAAGAGGCCGGTGGCAGAGAGCAGGACGATGGACATGGCGATCTGGGCGACGACGAGCACGTTGCGCAGGGTGATGCGGCGGCCCGGTCGCGTGAGCGCGTCTTCGCCTTTGAGGGCGCTGGTGAGAATGGGGCGTGAGGCGATCAAGGCCGGGATGAGGCCGAAGAGCAGGCCGGTGCCGACGCTGAGAACAAAGGTATAGGCGAGGACGCGCCAGTCGACGCTGAGGGTTGTGTCGAGCGGCACGGGCGCGGGTATGCGGAATGCGCCGAGCGCAGATGTGGCCCACAGCGACAGGGCGGTGCCGACGAGTCCGCCACCGAGTGCGAGGAGGGTGCTTTCGATGAGCATCTGGCGGAGGAGTTGGCTGCGTTTGGCTCCAAGAGCGATGCGGACAGCCATTTCACGCTGGCGGCTGGCGGCGTGGGCGAGAAGCAGGTTCACGACGTTGGCACAGGCGATGGCGAGGACGAGCAGTACGACGATGGAGAGCGCGGCTAGGAAAAGCAGAATGGTTGACTTGTCGCGGGGTGGCAGGGAGTTTGCCAGATCGAGGTAAAAGCCGTTGCCTTTGTCTGTCGCGGGATAGGCTTTCGCGTAGTTCTGCGCGAGTGTCTTGAGTTCAGACGATGCCTGAGATTGCGTGACGCCCGGTTTGAGGCGGCCAATGACGTCGAGCCAGTGGGCGTTGCGCAAATTACGGGCCGGAAGGTTTGGTGCGAGAGCTTCGAGGTTGCCCAGCGGTATCCAGAATTGCGGGTCGAGGATGAGGTCGAGTCCGTGGTAGCCAGGGGGTGCGATGCCGACGACGGTGAAGGGATGTCCGGAGAGCGTGATGGCTTTGCCGATGATGGCCGGGTCGGAGGCGAAGCGGCGCTGCCATAGACGATAGCCGAGGACGATGACCTGGGCGTTTTCTTCACTGGACAGGAAGCCTCGGCCAAGAGGCATACGGAGCTGGGCCACGTCAAAATAATTCGCTGTGGCGGACTGGCCCCAGACGCGCTCCGGTTCGCCATTGCCGCCGATGGAAGCAGGCAGCAGTTCGTCATAGGCGGCGAGGCCGGAGAAGGATTTGGACTGGTCGCGCAGGTCGGTATAGAGAGGGTAGGGGAAGTTGTTGCAGCACCGGTCGCCGTCGTGTGTGGTGTGGAGGGCGAGGAGTGTGCCGGGATCGCCGACGGGGGCGGGCCTGAGCACGAAGCGGCTGACCATGGAGAAGATGGTCGAGTTGGCCGCGATGCCGAGTCCGATGGAAAAGACGACAGCGAGCACGAGGCCGGGGCTTTTGGAAAGGCGCCGGAAGGTATAGGACAGGTCCTGCCATAGCTGTGCCATGTGTCCCTCTCTGTTTGTTTATTAGTTACGGGAGGGATGGGACGTTGGTTCCGTTGAGCCGGCAGAATTCAGAGAGATATTCAGCGGGCTCAAAGATTCGTTGCGCGTATTTCGGGATGGAGTGCCTTAACAGACTGTCGCAACTGCAGGTCCCTCCGCTCCGCGCTTCGCGCTCCGGTCGGGATGACAACTCTTGAGACAGCGAAAGCGAGGGCCAAGCCCTCGCCTACCTTACGTACCTCTCATTGCCTGGCGATTTGGAAGCTGGTGTGGAGTGGGGTTTCTGAGGAGTCGCCGACATTCACTCTGTAGCTGCCGGGTTCGACGGCCCACTCGCGCTTTAGATTCCACACAGCGAGTTCGCTTTGTTTGAGGTGGAAGGTTACGGTCTGGTGTTCGCCGGGGTTGAGGTGCAGGCGCTGGAAGCCCTTCAGTGCCTTGTCAGGGACTTCGACGCTGCTGGTGTCGTGATGGAGATAGAGCTGGGCTACTTCGTCACCGGGTTTGTCTCCGGTATTTGTGACATTTACGGTTACGATTATGTCGCTGCTGCTGCCCGGGTCCGGCGACGTTGCGGTCAGGTTGTCAAAGGTGAAGGTTGTGTAGCTGAGGCCGAAGCCGAAAGGGAAGAGCGGCTTGCTGCTTCCGTCTACATATTTGCTGGTTTTTGAGGGGTCGGAGTTATAAAAGACCGGGATCTGGCCGATGGTGCGCGGGAAGGTGATGGTCAGCTTGCCGCCGGGGTTGGTATCGCCGAAGAGCGTTTCTGCAATGGCCTGGCCGCCGAATTCGCCGGGATACCAGGCTTCGAGAATTGCGGGAACGTGTTCCGCAGCCCACGAGATGGTGAGGGGACGGCCATTTTGGAGGACCAGCACGATGGGCTTGCCGGTTGCTGCGACGGCTTCGAGGAGCGCTTCCTGGTTGCCGGGCAGGTCGAGGGTCTGGCGGTCAAAGCTTTCACCGGAGATTCCCTGATACTCGCCTAACGCGAGTATTGCTATTTCGGCGTTCCGCGCTTTGGCGACGGCGGCGGGAATGTCGGCGCCTTCGTCGAAGTCGATGGTTGCGTTGGGCAGGAGGGTGCGCAGACCGTCGAGGATGCTGATGTGCTGGCCGTTCTTTTCGTCTTCGTAGTCGCCGTAGCGCGCGATGTTGCCGTTGGGGCCGATCAGGGCGATTCGCTGGAGCGTCTTAGGAAGGGGCAAAGTGTGGTTGTCGTTCTTGAGCAGCGTCATGGATTGGCGCGCCGATGTGAGCGAGGTGGCGAGATGTTCGGGGCTGCGCTTGACTCGGGCGCTGAGTGATGGGTCAGTGAACGGGTGATCGAAGAGTCCCAGCCTGAACTTAACTCGCAGGACGGAGCGGACGGCGTCGTCCAGATCATCCGCCGCGAGCGTGCCGTCTTTATAGCCGGCGATAATGGCGTTCTGGAAGGTGGCGTGGTCGAAGTCGTAGAACTGCATGTCTACGCCCGCGGTGATCGCGTCGGTAATGGCCTGCTGCGGAGTGGCGGCCGTGTGGTGGTCCTCTAATAGTCGGCGGATGGCGCCGAGGTCGGAGAGGACGAAACCGCGAAAGCCCCATTCTCCGCGGAGGATCCCTTCAAAGAGCATTTCGTCGGCGGCGACGGGCACGCCGTCGATCTCGTGATAGGCGGCCATGACGCTGGCGGCGTTGCCTTCGCGAAAAGCTGGCTCGAAGGCTTTGAGCATGATGGTGCGAAGTTCGCGTTCGCCCATGTGGACCGGAGATGTGTTCGTGCCGCTCTCGGGCGAGCCGTGGCCTGCGAAGTGTTTTGGTTCGGCCGCGACGGTGTGGTCGGAGGCGAGCGAGTCGCCCTGCGCGCCCTGCACGTAGGCTAGGCCGAGTTGTCCGGTGAGCCAGGGGTCTTCGCCGAAATCCTCTTCGATACGCCCCCAGCGGGGTTCGCGCGCGAGATCGAGAACGGGCGCGAGGATCATGTGGACGCCGGCGGCGCGTGCTTCAGCCGCGATGGCGGCGGCGGTGCGGCGAGCGATGTCAGGGTTCCATGTAGCGGCGAGATTGATGGGCGCGGGGAAGACGGTTCCGTCACTGTAGCCGTGGAGACCCTCTTCGATAAAGAGCGCGGGGATGCCGAGGCGCGAATTCTGGATGACCCACTGCTGGATGTTGTTGGCCAGTTCCGCTCGCGGATAGAGGTCGTGGATGCTGCCTGCCCCCAGGTTTCCGAGGAGCTTTTGAGCTTCGGCCGGCTGAAAGGTTGCGTCCGGGGCCGCGTGGGTCTTGTCGGTTGCCTTGTCGACGAAGTTAGGTATGCCTGCATACATGTCCAGCTGGCGGGCTTTTTCTTCGAGGGTCATGCGGCTGACGAGGTCGTGTACCCGGTCTTCAATGGGCAGATTGGATTGTTTATAGGGTGGCTGGTTGTCCCTGGAGACAGCCGTTTGTGCCGGTAGGATGGGGGCCGCAAAAAATAAAACGAAGAAGATAATTTCGGGGCTAATGGATAAAGGACGCCGACGAGAGAGAGCCGGGGCGGTCGGAATTCCAAGACAAAAAAGTTCTCGTTTGTTTTGTTTCTTCATAAAGGCCCAGGTTATGAGGTGCAGGTTCGGTAGGAGAGGCTTCCAGTATTGCATCCTCGCAGGGAAATTGAATAACAGAATTTTGTTGTTATGCGGTGGTCCCGGAGAGGCCGAGTGCTTCAGCGTTCCTTTGTATTGCAGCAATGCAGAAGGCGATGTGGTCGTCGAGCGGGACGCCGAGTTCTGCCGCGCCTTTGGTTATATCGTCGCGGTGGACGCCTTTGGCGAAGGCTTTGTCCTTCATCTTTTTTCGGACGCCTGCGACTTCGACGTCGTGGATGGATTTGGTCGGCTTGACGAGCGAGCAGGCGGTGAGGAATCCGGCGAGTTCGTCGCAGGCGAAGAGGGTTTTGTCGAGATGCGTGATGCGGGGCACTCCGGAGTATTCGGCATGGCCGAGGATGGCGGTGCGAATCTCTTCGGGCCAGCCCTGCTCGGTGAGGATCTTGTTGCCGACGAAGGGATGGTCTTCGAGCGACGGATATTTTTCGTAGTCGAAATCGTGCAGCAGCGCGGTGACTGAATACTTTTCAATGAAAGCATCGCGTGCTTCGTTTGCGAGGCCCTGCGCGTCGGCTTCGCGCTCACCGTAGGCGCGCACGCACGTCTCAACAGCGAGCGCGTGTTTGA
>DATGAD010000108.1:0-12683 GCA_035313725.1 Alloacidobacterium sp.
GTCAGCGTCTGCACTACCGAAGCGACCGAGGACCGCTTCTGCCCGATCGCGCAGTAGATGCAGATCAGGTCGTTCTTCGCGTTGTTGATGATCGTGTCGAGCGCAATCGCCGTCTTGCCCGTCTGGCGATCGCCGATGATCAGCTCGCGCTGTCCGCGGCCAATCGGAATCATGCTGTCGACTGCCTTGAGGCCGGTCATCATTGGCTCGCGCACCGATTGGCGTTCGACGACGCCCGGAGCAAGCCGTTCCACGGGCAGGAACTCGGATGTGTGGATCGGTCCCTTGTCGTCGATGGGCTGGCCCAGGGCATTCACGACACGGCCAATCATTGCCTGCCCCACCGGCACATCCAGAATCTTGCCGGTGCGCTTTACCTGGTTGCCCTCGCTGAGCTCGGTGTATTCGCCCATCAGAATGGCGCCCACCTGCTCCTCTTCCAGGTTCATGGCAAGCCCGGCTACACCGTGGGGAAACTCGAGCATCTCGCCATACATCACCTTATCGAGGCCGTGGATGCGGGCGATGCCGTCGCCGAGGGAGATGATTGTTCCCACCTCATCCACGCGGATCTTCGCGTCGTAATTCTGAATCTGCTCTTTCAGGAGCTGCGTAATTTCGTCTGCTTTAATCTGAGCCATGCTTCACTTTCCCAACAGAATCCTTCGAATTGTCATCCCGACCGAAGCGCGAAGCGCGTAGCGGAGGGACCTGCAGTTCCCTCAATCAGCTGGCGAGCTGCTCTTTCAACCGGTCCAGTCTTCCCTTGACCGACCCGTCATACACCGTGCTGCCAACGCGTACCACCACGCCCCCAAGCAGCGATTTGTCTTCGTGATACGTAGCCTGCACCTGCGTCCCCGTCAGCGCTGCAACTTTTTGCTCGATTCCCTGCCGCTCGTCAGTTTCAAGAGGCCGCGCCGACGTGACGTGCACCTCGGAGATGCCGAGGCGCTGGTTTATGACCTTGCGATACTCCGCCAGAACATCGTCGAGCACATTCATCCGGTCGTGCTGGATCAGCACCGCAATGAAGTTGCGCACCTGCGTTCCCATCCCCAGACGTGCATTCAACTTGTCCAGAATGGCGACCTTCTGCTCAGCCTGGAACGACGGATCGAGAAAAACCTCGCGCAGATCGGCGCTCTCGCGCCATGCGGCAACAAAACTGTCCAGCTGGTTCTGCACATCGTGAGCGTTCAGATGCGCCTCGAACACGACATCGGCAAAAGCGCGGGCGTAGGGAGCGGCAATCGCAGCCATCAGTTCTTTCCTCCCTTGGTCTGCGTGCCTGCTAGATCGGCGCCAAAGTTCTGCACCAGAATCCGGTCGGCATCCGCGCCCAGATGAATCCGCTGCATAGCGCGTTCGACCGCCAGATCAGCGGCCAGACGCTTCAAATCTCTTTGTGCAGCCGCCCCGAAAGCCTCAATCTCCTGCTCCGCAGACTCGACAATCCGCTTGCGCTCCTCTTCGAGGGATGCCTTGATGCGCTTCTCGTCTTCCACGCTGTCGTGCTCGGTCTGCTTGCGAATCGCCTCAATCTCGGAATCCAGCTTCGCTAGCCGCGCTTCAACCGCACTCAAACGCTCTCTTGCTTCCTCAGTGGCCGAACGCGCCTCAATCAGCTCCTTCTGGATCGTCTCCGAGCGCTGACGAAAGGCCTTCGGCAAAAACTTGACCAGGAGCCAGATAATCCCAATCCAGATGAGCGCGGCGTTAAAATCCTGAAAAATCGTGGCCGCCGTCTCGGTCTTGACGTGCATTACCCGGGCGATGGCTTGGACCGAAGCCGAATGGCTGTACTTCTCTTCATCGCTATTGTTCGCGGGCTCGTCCATCCCTTCATACTTCGAATGGACATTCCCTGCTTTAGCAGGCTGCTCCTGGCTGAAGCCGCGCGGAGCCGCACCCGCCAGCAAGACCAATGCGACAAAAAGTATTGCAAACCTGATCTTCAAACTGCGCTTCAACGGACACTCT
Organism: Alloacidobacterium sp.; assembly: GCA_035313725.1. Taxonomy (GTDB): domain Bacteria; phylum Acidobacteriota; class Terriglobia; order Terriglobales; family Acidobacteriaceae; genus Alloacidobacterium. Next base: position 1,984 of record DATGAD010000108.1, read on the forward strand.
CCAGAGGAGCCACACCCGGAGGCAGAATGGCTTTAAGAATCTGTGATGCCAGCTGCTCCGTCGAGCCCTCAAGCTGCTTTTGCGCTTCGGCGGCCTGCTGCTTCAACGCAGCTTCGGCGGCCCGTACCCGCTCCCGCGCCGCCAGTTGGGCCGACGCCAGAGCGTGATCGCGCTCGGTATTCCACTGGTGGATCAGCTGCTCGCGGTGGCGGAAAATCTCCGCCCGCGCGGCCCTCAGCTTGGCTTCATACTCCTGCGCTTTGGCATCGGCCGCGGCAATGGCGGCGGCAGCCTTTTCGACGGCTCCCTGCGTGCGCTCCCGGCGCTCCGCCAGCGTGCGCGTCAGCGGGCCGTACAACAGGAAGCGATACGCCACGACCAGAAGGATGAAAAGGATCGCTGTCGGTATCGAGCCGACAATCAGATCGCCGAGTTGCTTGAGAATTTGGTCCATGCTTTCGCCGGTTCTTGATAGCCGCTGAAACCCTCTTCAGACTGGCTGATTTCTCGCATACCGCAGCCCTATCCACACCATTTCCGACGCCTTGCGACTCGCTTCGGCGCGTTTACAGCTGCCTTTTAAGCCCTTGGAAGTCTTATGTGGAAGGTATTGCGGAACCTATGGTTGTAACAGAGTGAAAAATAAGGTGTCAACGCGGGGGAAGACACTTACCCCTTAGATTTATCACACCTTTGGAATTTCTGCAGAATAACGCTTGACTCGCCCAGAACCGGGCGTAGACTTGAACCATCACCTATGACCCGGTTCAGGGTCCAACGGACCGGGCGATTGGGAATCTCCACCGCTCCCCCTCGTCCGGTCCGTACTTGCGTCCACTCGAAATTCCCTGTATCTCCCCAATAGTGATGCCGGCCCTGCGACTGTCATGCGCACGGTGTTGTCAATAAATTGCCGATCGCGCAGCACTGCTCCCGCGCCCAAAGCCGCCAGGACCTCGCCCTTTGCCTGCGGAATAACGAAGGTCCCCTCGATCACCGGATCAGCCGTCAGTTCTGCGTCAATGCGCGCCAGCAGGCAGTCAATCCCCAACGCCGCCTTGCCTGAAGTGGCAAGTGCCCCGCTAGCAATCAGCTCCGCGCGCTCTTCATCCGGCAGCAGATCGATCTTGTTCATGACTTCCAACCGAGGCTTGTGCAGCACGCCCAGCTCGCCTAGTACCTTCTCAACCTCCGCCCTCTGCTCGTCCCCGACTGGACTGGAAGCATCCCGCACATGGAGCAGCACCTCAGCCTTTTGCACTTCCTCAAGAGTCGCGCGAAACGAAGTCACCAGCGTATGCGGCAGATTGCGAATAAATCCGACTGTGTCGGAGAGCAGAATTTTCCGCCTCGAAGGCAGCTGAATGGCTTTTAACTTCGGGTCGAGCGTCGCAAACATCCTTGCCGATTCGAGCACACCGGCCTTGGTCAGCGTATTGAACAGCGTGCTCTTACCGGCGTTGGTGTAGCCCACCAGAGCCACCGTCGGTACGGGAACCGCCTCGCGCCGCTGCCGCTGCTGCCCGCGAACCCTCCGGACAGCTTCCAGATCGTCTTTCACCTGCACAATGCGTCGCTGGATTTTGCGCCGGTCGGTCTCGAGCTGCGTTTCACCAGGGCCTCTTGTGCCGATGCCGCCACCCAGCTGCGACATGGATTTTCCGCGGCCAGCCAGCCGCGGCAGCATGTATTCCAGCTGTGCCAGCTCCACCTGTAACTGGCCTTCCCGTGTCCGGGCGTGGCGAGCAAAAATGTCGAGGATCAATTGCGTCCGGTCCAGAACACGGCAGGGCAGCCGTTCCTCCAGATTGCGCAATTGTGTAGGGCTGAGATCGTGATCGAAGAGAACAACGTTCGCGTCTGTGGAAGCGGCGACGCCAGCCAGTTCTTCCACCTTGCCGCTGCCAATTAGTGTCGCAGGATCAGCCTTGGGCCGCCGCTGCGTCACCTCTCCGGCAATCGTCGCGCCCGCGCTGATTACCAGCTCGCGAAATTCGCTGAGTGAAGCGTCATGATCGAACGGCAGAGATACAGCCGTCTCGGCCTCATCGCCTTGAGCTGAGATTCGGGCCGCATCGCGGGCAAGAATAGCCGACGGTGGCAGAGGAGAACGCCTCGTGGCGAACTCCACCGCTACCAGTAACGCGCGGTCTTCTGCGCCATTCGTGCCTGTGCGCTGGAGCTCGCCCACGAAACGCTGTTCCTGAGAATCCTGACCTTAACTGCTCTATGATTCTGCAGTCGAAGAGCCCGCGACAGCCGAACTGCTTCCGCCCGTCTGTCCGGCAGGATGCGTTGAGGGCGGTCTGTGTTCGGTATGCAGCACCGAACGCGAGCTGACTACGGTCGAGATAGCGTGCTTGAAGATCAATTGTTCCTGGCTATTGTTCTCCAATAGCACGGAATATTTATCGAAGGAGCGAATCTTCCCCGTCAGCTTCACACCGCTGACCAGGTAGATGGTAATAGGGGTTTTATCTTTACGGACCGTATTAAGAAACGTGTCCTGAATGTTCTGTGCCGGCTTGTTGTCCATGTGCCGATCTCCTATCATTTTTTCACCGCGTGGGATTCGACTGCCGCAATATTAAAGCTCATGCCAATGCCCGAAGGCTATGCAAGGTTTGTAAGAACAATACGAGGTTGCGATAGATCGGGCAAGCCAGACCGCCAATCGCGGCAACCGATTCGACCAATCAAAATCTTCAACCCCGACAACGAGACAAACTACACCTTAGATAGAGTTGGATGCATGGTGACTGCAACGGTTGTATCCAGCCGGAAAATTTTTCGAACGAAAAATAGTGCCTGTCCGGCGGGATTCGTTACACCGTCAGGTGGCTGCTTTTCGCCTTACTGATGTTTATGATGCCTGGCCCGAACTGCATGGTGCTTACTCGACTTCTTTGACGCTCCCGCCTGCCCGGGAGACGCAGCGGCAGGGGGCGGTTGAGGTGGTGCAGGAGGCGCTGCGCTTGGCGGCTCCACCTTCCGAACGATCACGCCTTCCAGTCGGAATGTCAGCGTCGTCAAATTCGCAGGCCGCGCCGCGCCCGTCGCCGGATCGATGGCAATCGTGTCATCCGTCGCCGTTCTTAGAGAAAACACCGGTACTGTGCCGATCTTATCAAAGGTCTGCGTGCCGACCTTCACCGGCAGATACCCCTGCAGATTCCGCTGCCGGTAGGCCGTCTCGTAACGGTGCTTTCGCACATTCCAGGTAAAGATGCGCACCTGGTCGAAGTCATACGGCAGCCCGTCTTTATACGGACTCAGAACCGTTACGTACTCTGGCGCCACGCCGTTCGGAAACTTCGACTCCGAATCGTTCACCGTCGTCAGCTGATATGCGCCGACAATGCGCTGCCCCTCGGCGTACCCGGCAATCGTATCCGGCACGTCTACATCTAACCGGCGCGAGAGCATCCAGCCGACGCGCCCCTGCGAATCGCGAATCAGCCACCAGTCTTCCAGTGCAGGTGGCTCCGGCGGGGGCGGCGGCTTATCTCCTGGCTTGAGCGCAGCCGGAGGTGAAACCGGCTTATCTCCCGGCTTCGGCGGATCGGTCTTCGCAACCGGCTTAGGAGCCTCGGCTTTCAAAGCAGGCTTGGAAGCCGGAACAGCCTGCGGAGGCGTCGCCTTCGCCACCGACGCCCGCACCAGCATCTGCAGCTTGTCGCCTTCGGGCAACAGATAGAAGCGGTCGGTCTGCCGTCCCGGCTTAACATGCAGGTAAAGATCGTCCCGGAGCACCGCCGTCGCAATCACCGGATCGTTCGCATGCTGCTTCGTCAGATCGGCAAACTGCTGGTAGGTGTCCTGATCGATGATGCCATGCTCTTCGATCCAGCCGACCTCGCCCTTGTCCGTCTTGACTTTGAGAAACCGCCGCCCCTTCTCGATAACCTCGAGCCGCTGCCCATTCGTGACATTCGCCACCCGGTTCGACACAGCCGCCACGCGGTCGCGCAGAAAGGTCTCTTTCGCGATGACGTACACGTATTCGACAGGAGGCTTGGGGCGCAGGCGATTGCAGCCGCTTATCACCAACAATGATAGAAGAACCGGCAGAATGCGATGAAATACCAGACGAGACGGGCGAAAAACCATGCGTATTCAGTGGGAAAAACTGGGGCCGTTTGCTACATAGAGCATAGCATCGAATCGAAGCTTTCCCGACCGCCTCGTCCAGGTCAGTATCGCGTCAGTTACGATTGCCAACGATTGAGGAGTTAAGTAGAAGACCGGTAAATACCGACGCGTTTTTCGGTACTTAATCGGCCTTTTCGGCCCACAAATTATTCTCAATGCGTGCATTGCCCTGGAGTCCTCAGTTGAGAGCGAGAGTTCCGGATTGTCCATATTGACTTGGCACGGCTATTGCCAACGCGATCAGGACCTGCGGCAGAGAGAGGAAGTCAGCACGCTTCATGGATGTCTCCTGGCTTCAGCGATACCCGAACAGAGGTGGGAACACGAGAACTACGACCGCCGCCCAGACGGAGAACACGGGCAGGTACGCAATCTGCCATCGCTCCAGACGGGCAAACGAACTCCGGTGACTCAGAAAGCGTGCGTACAGCCACGCCGTCCAGGTCAGGTTGACGAGAAGAATGATGTTCTCGCCAAGAGCCGCTATCCGGTTGGGCGTAAAGCCAAATTCGGAGATGCGGGCAGCGATCGCATAGAGTGCCACGCCATCGACCACGAGCGCGCTCACCACGAGCGCCAGCTGTAGAGCGTCGAAGAAGTCGGGTGGTGCCTGCGGGTCGCGCGCGGACGCGGCGTACAGCACGAGTCCCACGACGACGGTCAGCAGGAGATCGAAGCCGATGAGCACTTCCCGCTTGACGTTGATGGGGCTGCCCGTCCACGCCATCGTCGCCAGAAAGGCGAGGAGTAGCATTGTGAAGAGCGGCGTGAACAGCCTGGTCAGCACGGGCGCCATGTTCTCGATGACGCTTTGCTTCGCCTCAACCAGCCAGGATCCGATGAGGACAGCCCCCGCCGCCCCGCATGGGATCAGCCAACCTGCAACGAACGAGTCAGGGTTCATCCCGATGGCTCTGAACATCATGAACGTAAATAAGGTCGTGACGAACCCGCCGAGCGCAATTAGCACATAGTAGATCGCCAACTCGCCGGAGAACCGGACGAAGTTCATGCGCCCGGCGTTGTCGAACCATCTGCCCCCGACGTAGGCAAAGCCCACGGTGAGCCAGAGAGCGATTGGCAGGTGGAGGACGGTCAGCACCTCTGTTTCGCTGTGGCTCGGAAAGGGAAACACGTTGGCCAGCACAGCCGCGGCTGCGAAGGTCATCGCAAACCAGAGACCGCGCACACGATCCGACCCGCGCTTCCACATGAAGTAGATGGTGAGCAGCGGAAAGACAAAGAGGCTGGCATTCCTGGCGTAGAATAGCGGGAATTCCGCGTTCGGGTTGATGAGATGGCCGAAGAGCGCCGGCAGCTTGACGGCGATCGCCGCCGCGATTGCCAAGCCCAGAACGACGAAAAGCTCGTTGCGTCCGGTGTTCGCCGGGGCGTCTGTCTCGGGTGCTATGACCAATTGCTTCCACAGCCGCTCGGAATGCGCGCGTGCGAACTCGCGCGACAGCTTATCGAGGCTGCCCATGCGCTTGACCGCGACCAGGAACGCTTCATCCCTCGTCAGGCCCGCTTCGGTAAGCGCCGCCAGCTGGTCGCGAAGATGTCCTTCAAGCTCCTCCACGTCGGGCGTGTGAAGTGCCTGCCGACGGCGGACGTATGCCCGCCACTCTGCGATTTGGTTTTCGAGCTGCTGATCGGCGAAGGTCGTCATACGGTGCACACCTTCATCCAGATTCCCCGCAGTGTGCCGTCAACGGCGTTCCACTGTTGCCGCTGGGCAGCGAGTTCTGCCCGGCCTTCTTCCGTGATCCGGTAGTACTTCCGCCTGCGGCCACTCTCGGATGCGTCCCACTTCGCCGCCACATAACCTTGTCGTTCGAGACGATGCAGCACGGGATACAGCATGCCGTCGGTCCATTGCAGGTGTCCGCCTGACAACTCGGCTACGCGCTTGATGATGGCGTAGCCGTAACTCTCGCCTTCGGCAAGGATGCCGAGCACCAGCGGAGTCGTAGAGGCCGCAACAAGGTCCTTGCCCAGATCCATACGTAGAAGTGTTATACATCGCAGCTCTATGCATGTCAAACCGTTAGCGTCCATCGCCTCGCCGGATGACACTGAGGAGGAAGGTTGGGAAACTTCTGTCAAGCCCCCTAGTTTGAAGAAATCTCGTAACTCACACATTCAAGAGAGAAAAAACAATATTTTAGCGCGCTAAAATCGCTAACTACCCTGTTTTGAAAAACTTAGACAGGGACCAATATACTTGGCGCATCAAATTGCGCTAAATTATTGCGTTTCAAGGAAATAGCTGGTGGTCGATGAGCTTGGTTTACGAGGTATAAGTCGATCAGATTCTATAACCTACTGTTCATCCAACTAGATTTTGATGTGTCAGGTATATTGACCACTTTAGACACTCTCCACCCTCGTGGGGTGAGCTTAATTCGTACTGGCAATCGTGGTGGCCAGTGTGGGATCGGTCCCGGTCGTCTTGCTGGCAAAGGCATCCAGCTTACCCGGCGTCGTGGTGTCAATCTTGAAGACCTGCATATCCGGATTGCCGCCCGCACATGCCACCGCGATATACGAATCCGTAGTGTCTTCGGTGATGGCCACAGGGGCCGAGCCCGTCGTATACGGTGAGCCCGAAAGCGCGGTCAGCGATCCGTTTGCTGCCAGCGTAAAACCGCTGATCGTCCCGTCGGTCCGGTTGGTCACGTAGACGTAGCTGCCGTCTTTGGTCACCAGCACCTCCGATGGCCCCAGGCCGGTTGCCGTCGGCGATGTTGCCAGCTCAGTAAGGACGCTGCTGCCGGTAGTGTTGATGTTCAGCACGCGCACCGAGTTGATTCCCGTTTCCGTCACAAAGAGATACTTGGTGTTCGGATCGCTGCTCAACCCTAAATCGGCATTCGACGATCCCTTCGGGGTCAGGATCTGATTCAGCTTCGTGATCACGCCGGTGGTCGTGTTCAAGGTCAGAATATCGACCCCGCCCGTCCCCAGCGAAACGAAGACATACTGTCCATTTGGAGTGATATACACATTCGTCGCGCTTCCCGTGTCCAGCGCAACGGCATTTCCCTGCGTCGTCAGAGCCCCAGTGCTGGCGTTGATGCCGAACACATACACCGAAGGACTAACGTCCGCGGCAATCAGCCATTGTCCTGTCGGGTCCACCTGCATCGTGATCGGACTCACGCCCGTGGCTACCGGACCGCCGCTGTTCGCCACCGTGATCGTTCCATCTGAATTGATGGTGTAGGCGTAGATGCCGCCGGAAATGCTACCGACATACAGAAAAGTGTTCTTAGGCGTAATCGCCAGCGTATTCGGCGGCAAACCCGTCGCATAGGGCGAATTCGTCAACGCATTCACTGCGGGGGTGGTCGTAATCGAGAATCCGGCAATGGAACTGACGGCGGTCGACGAGTTCCCAACGTAAATGTAATTCCCGCTGTTGGTCGGGTTGCAGTTCGTCGTGCAGGGGGGAGGGAAAAACTTCCCGGCACCCGCACACGAAGACAACCCAAGAACACCAGCAATGCACAACAGATGAAAAACCCGTGTCTTCAATGCCACTCTCACTCGCCCGACTCTCTCTTGTTCTCATGCTCCATGGTTGAGAACCGCTCCCTGCGGAAAACCGCGCCGTGTCTTCGATATACTGCGCTCACACTATGCGTCACTTTTTCCGCCTTATCTTGGTGATATCACTGCTCGCGCCGTTTTGTCGCGTTGCCCATGCCGCCGACCGTCCCTCGTTCTGCAATCTGTGCGTCCGTGCCGATGAAGATTTTCTCGCCTCCGACGCCCTTCACGGCCGCGGCAGCGCCACTCGTGACGAGCACATCGCCGCCACCTGGGCCGCGGCGCAATTCGAGAGCTTCGGCCTCGAACCCGGCGGCGACAACGGCACCTTTCTGCAAAAAGCACCTCTGCCGAACCCGCTCCCAGACCGCCTGAAGCAGTACATCTCCAAGTGGGAAGACACGCCCCGCACCGAGACATGGAACGCCGTTGCCGTTCTTCGCGGCTCCGACACTAAGACGCAGCAGGACGCGATTCTGCTCACAGCGCATCTCGACCACCTCGGCATCGGCCCCGCCGTCAACGGCGACACCATTTATAACGGAGCCGACGACGATGCCTCCGGCACAACCGCCGTCATCGAACTCGCGCGCACGCTCAGCCAGGGCAAGCGCCCGAAGCGAACCATTGTCTTCGCACTCTTTGGTTCAGAGGAAATTGGAGGCTTTGGCAATCGCTACTTCATCGAGCACCCGCCCATCCCGCTCGACCACATCGTCGCCAACCTTGAATTCGAAATGATCGGCCGCCCTGATTCTGCCGTCCCCGCAGGCAATTTCTGGCTCACCGGATACGAGCGCTCGAACCTCGGCCCGACACTTGCGAAGCACGGCGCACACCTTGTGGGCGACCCTCACCCTGATCAGAAATTCTTCCAGCGCTCCGATAACTACGCGCTCGCAAAACGCGGCATTATCGCTCAGACAGTCTCCAGCTTCAACCTGCACAAGGACTACCACCAGCCAAGCGATGAAATCAGCAAGCTCGACATCCCCTACATGACAACCGTGATTTCATCCATGGTAAAACCCATCCAGTGGCTCGCCGACACCGACTGGAAGCCAACCTGGAATCCCAACGGCAAACCGTAGCTTCCTTGTTGTCATCCTGCCACTGAGTACCACGAAAGGAAAGGACCTGCTTTTCGCGTCCGTTGGCACTAAGGCCGGGTGCCCCATCCTTTCGCGTAATTTGCAAAAGGGTGGGAAAGCACAAACCCTCCCTTTGAAGATTTGCCATCCTGAAGCGAGGCAGGTCCTCAGTGCCGTTTCAGCGCTTCCAATTCGTCCAGCGTGCGTGGCCAGTCCTTCCCCAGCAGTCGCGACAGGCTCCGGTCCGCCAGCACCTTCCCTTCGGTTTGGCAACGCGCACAATAGTTCGTCTCATTGTCCGCATAGCGAATGCGCTGAATCTTCTCGCCGCATCGCGGACACGGCTCGCCAAAGCGTCCATGCACCGCCATATCCTTGCGAAACGCCGTAACTTTTTCCGGAAACCCGACTTTCGCTTCAGCCTTCAGACGGTCGATCCAGAGCGTCAGCGTCTCGCGCGTCGCAGTATAAAGGCCCTCCCACTCCTCCGGCTTCAACTTGTGCGTCAGCGCAATCGGCGACATCTTCGCCGCATGCAGAATCTCGTCGGAATACGCATTCCCGATCCCACTCAGCACGCGCGGATCGGTAAGCGCTCGCTTGAGCGTGCGATTCTCCGCCATGAGCGCCGCGCGAAATGAATCAAGATCGCCGGAAAATAATTCGATCCCGCCCGGATCAACCGACCGCAATGCTTCCTCACCCTGAAAAACATGCAGCGATGCGCGCCGCTTCGTCCCAGCCTCCGTCAAAACCAACGACCCATTCGGGAAATCAAAAGCCGCCAGATTCTGCCGCCCACCGAGCTTTGCCCCTGAGGGACGCCAGTGCAGGCGCCCAGCAATCATCAGGTGCAGCACGAGCCACAGATCGCCTTCGAATCCGAAGGCAATGCGCTTGCCAATACGTCGCAGCTCGCGCGCCTTCTTACCCTCGACCGCTGACAAAGGAGGCTGCGCCGTGCGCAGTAGAAACGCGCTTGCCACCCGCACCTGCTCCAGTGGCTGGCCAAGGATGCGCTCTTCCAGCGCAGTCAGGTAAGCGGCAATATCAGGCAGTTCCGGCATAGGGATCAGCTTTCACGCGCAAAACAAAAAAGGGACGCCTCCAAGGAGGACATCCCTAACAATGTACCTTCAGCAGTGGCAGTTAGACAGCAACCGCCTCTGGTTGTGCCACGCGCTCGGCATCGAGAACCGTCCCGATCGCATGAACGATCGAGGCCACACGCACAACCGCCAGCACCGTCTCTTCGCTCGCACCCTTGTCGCGAACAACCTTCTCGTGCGAATCAACGCACTTGCCGCAGCCATTGATCGCCGAAACTGCCAGCGACCACAGCTCGAAGTCATTGTGATCGACGCCATGCGTGCGCATCACATTCATGCGCAAACGCGACGGCATCGTGCCGTACTTCTCATTCGAGGTAAGGTGAAGAAAGCGGTAGTAAATGTTATTCATCCCCATCACCGCAGCCGCAGCCTTCGCCGCATCGAACTCCTGCGCGGAAAGCTGCTTCGCGCCTTCTTCGAGCGCCGCCGCCGTCAACTCCGGATTACGTGTGGCAATCGCGCTCGCCACGACCGTGCCCCAAAGCTGCTGCTTCGTCAGCTCCGTGTTCTGCCGCACCAGGCTCGAATAATTCAGCTTCAGATCCTTCGCATGACCCGGAAGCCCGTCAATCAACTGATCCACTTGCATAGAAAATCCTTTCTTCGACGCATCAAATGCAGTCGAAAAATGGCGGGACGAAATCCCGCCATTCGCGACCAAGCCGCTACACACCTTTCGGCCACATCATTCTGCATGAGAAGAAATGGCGCCGAAGGCGCGAACGCCCGGACGGCAAGTCCCTTAGGCGACGAGCGTCTCTTCGCCCTTCTGCCAGTTGCAGGGGCAAAGCTC
>DATGAD010000109.1:0-2479 GCA_035313725.1 Alloacidobacterium sp.
CGCGCGGTTGAAGGCGGCGAAGATCATTCTCTGGAAAGGACACTGCTCGGTGCATCAGCGCTTTCTGCCGGAGCATGCGGACAAGGTCCGCGCGAAGTATCCGGGAATTCAGGTGATTGTGCATCCGGAGTGCCGCTGGGAGGTCTGCCAGAAGGCCGACGCGCTGGGCTCAACGGAGCGGCTGATTCATCTGGTAGAGAGCGCGCCTGAGGGGACGATGTTTGCGATCGGCACGGAGATCCACCTGGTGAACCGGCTGGCGAAGGAGTTTGCGCCGAAGGGCAAACGGATCATCACGCTCGACGACACGGGCTGTCTGTGCACGACGATGTACCGCATCAGTCCGCAGCACCTGGCGTGGGCGCTTGAAAATCTGGTCGAGGGCAAAGTCGTCAATCGCATTCAGGTGCGTGACGACGTGAAGCACTGGGCCCGGGTGGCGCTCGATCGCATGCTTGAAGTTCGGGCTTAGAATAAGGGCATGAAGACCTTCAGTCTCGATGAAGCGCAATCGCTGCTCCCCGTGCTGGAATCGCTGCTGAAGCGTGCCATTGATGGCAAGAGATTCGCGGAAGAGAAAGAGACGACGCTGCAGGAGCTGCGGCAGCGTATCTTTCTCTCCGGCGGCATGCAGGTGAATGTGATCTCGGTGACGCGCCAGCGGGCGGAGATCGATAAATTCGTGCAGCAGGCCAAGGACGCGGTTGCCGAGATCGACGCGATCGGCGTGCAGGTGAAGGATCTGGACACCGGGCTGCTCGATTTTCCCCATCTCATTGACGGAGAAATAGTGCTGCTTTGCTGGAAGATGGGCGAGACGCGCATCGATTACTGGCATACGGTGGATGCAGGGTTTCGCGGGCGGCAGCCTCTTGATGAACGCTTTGGGCGGAGCAAGCCTGAGCGGCCTAATTGACTTATCTCTAATTTCTTTCCGCAATGTCGTAAACATCTGGAGAGAAAAAGCAGATCCTTCGCTCCGCTCAGGATGACAGCGCCTTAGAGTAATCAATAGCTTTTGACAAACAATAATTATTATTGTTTAATAGCTAATGTGAACTCGGTTGAGGCACAGGAATTTCGTGAGATGTGCGAGAGTGCGGGCCTTGCGGTTACGCATCAGCGGCATGTCATTTACGAGATTCTGAAGAGCATGCACGGACACCCCAGTCCGGAAGAAGTGTATGCGCGCGTGAGGCGCAGGATTCCGTCGATTTCGCTTGCGACGGTTTATAAAAATCTTCATCTATTCATCGAGAGCGGAATTTTTCACGAAGTGAGTCTGCATCACGGCTCGCTGCGCGTGGAAACGAATCACAGGCCGCATCATCATCTGGTTTGCACGCAGTGCAAGTCCATTTCAGACATCGACGCAAAGGAACTGGGGCTGGCCACGAAGCATGGCAGGCTGCCCGGCGGTTTTCTGGCGCAACGATACGCGGTGGATGTTCTGGGGCTGTGCGCCGCGTGCCAGCAGAAGGCTGATTAAAGTTTTGTCCTAATTCCCCTTATTTCGTCCATTTCATAACAACTTACTTACTTAGAGGAGTCATACATGTTAGGTGTAGGCGAGAAGTTCCCTATCTATTCAGTAACCGCAACGGTCAGCCGCGACAAGAACAAGGCCTTTGAAACCATTACGAACGAGAGCTATCCGGGAAAGTGGAAGGTGTACTTCTTCTGGCCGAAGGACTTCACCTTTGTCTGTCCGACAGAGATTGCCGCTTTCGGAAAAATCAACAACGAGTTTCAGGATCGCGATACGCAGGTGCTGGGCGGCAGCGTCGATTCTGAGTTTGTGCACCTTGCGTGGCGCAACAACCACGACGATCTGAGGGACCTGCCTTTCCCGATGCTGGCTGACGTGAAGCGCGACCTGACGGAGCAACTCGGCATTCTCGACCCCGCGGCTGGCGTGGCGCAGCGCGCGACGTTCATCGTCGATCCGGAAGGCATCATTCGCTTCGTGTACGTGACAGACCTTTCGGTGGGCCGCAATCCGCAGGAAGTGCTGCGCGTGCTGGATGCACTGCAGACTGACGAGCTTTGCCCCTGCAACTGGCAGAAGGGCGAAGAGACGCTCGTCGCCTAAAGACTGGCCGTCCAGGCGTTCGCGCCTTCGGCGCCATTTCTGCTCATGCAGAATGATGTGGCCGAAAGGTGTGTAGCGGCTTGGTCGCGAATGGCGGGATTTCGTCCCGCCATTTTTCGACTGCATTTGATGCGTCGAAGAAAGGATTTTCTATGCAACTGGATCAGTTGATTGACGGGCTTCCGGGTCATGCGAAGGACCTGAAGCTGAATTATTCGAGCCTTGTGCGGCAGAACACGGAGCTGACGAAGCAGCAGCTTTGGGGCACGGTAGTGGCTAGCGCGATTGCCACGCGCAATCCGGAGCTGACGGCGGCGGCGCTCGAAGAAGGCGCAAAGCAGCTTTCCGCGCAGGAGTTCGATGCGGCGAAGGCTGCGGCTGCGGTGA
>DATGAD010000110.1:0-2424 GCA_035313725.1 Alloacidobacterium sp.
TGCAGCGCACCTCTTCGATCTCTCCCAGGAGCTTCGGCAACTCCTCCGCGGGCTGTTCAGCGTCAACTATTCTTTCCTATTGACGACAACTATTTCTCCCTACGAACGACAACTACCACCACTAGCTGTTGACGACATCTATGTTGGGTTGCGGTGATCCGGCTGGAGGCGGAGGGCGAAGCCCGGAGCCGGAAGCTGGATCACCGGCGTCAGTCCCGGTGTCCGATTGGCCGAGAGTTTGGCCGTTGATCTTGGCGTGCTCCAGCCGGTAGCTGGGGATGTTCAACTCCACGATGATGCTGTGATGGACCAGGCGGTCGATGGCCGCCGCAGTGGTCATCGGGTCCTTGAAGATACCCTCCCATTTGGAGAACGGAAGATTGCTGGTCAGCAGCACGCTGCCACGTTCATAGCGTTCGGCCAGCAGAGTGAAGACGACCTCCATCTCCTCCCGTGTCTGGCGGATGTAGCCGAGGTCGTCGATGATCATCCCTTCATAGCGCGAGTACTTCTTAATAAGCCGGCTCAGTTTCAGATCGCGTTTGGCGATCAGCAGTTCCTGCACCAGCATCTCGCAAGTGGTGAAGAGCATGCGGCGGCCTCGGCGCACCAACTCCTGGCTGATGGCCTGCAGCAGATGCGTCTTGCCGCTGCCCGGATTGCCGAACACCAGCACATTTTCCGTCTTCTCCAGGAAGCTTCCATCGAGCAGCGAACGCATCTGCCGCGCGGCCTTGGATGGAAGCCGCTTGGCATCGAAGGCTTCCAGCGACTTCTCCAGCGGCAGATGCGACTCGCGCAGCATTTTTTCGATGCGGTTCTCCCGCCGCTCGTCGCACTCGCGTTGCACCAGTTCGTGCAGATACCGCTCATAGCTGAGCGATTCCCGTTCGGCCTGCCGCGCCGTTTCTTCGTAGCATTGCCGGACCGTCGGCAGGTGCAAGTATTTCAGATTCTGCGTCAGCTCCGCGGTCACATCCACGGCGCGGCTCATTGCACACCGCCCACGGCGCTCAAGAGCTGATCGAAGCTGGTCAGCGATACCTCCGGGATGGCCACATCGACGATCTCCGGCGCTTGTTCGCAGCGCCTCATGAACTCACAGAACGCATCCTTATCCGCGATGGTGCGTGTGCCCGATTCGCCGGCCAGCAACAGCCGCAGAGCATCGTCCACACGCGCTTCTCCCTCTTTCGCGGCCAGCTCTAAAATCTGCAGATAACGGCGGTCGCAGCGATTGGGCATCGCTTCCTTCAACACGTCGTATGCCTTCCGGAAGCGGCTGCTTGGGAACAGGTGCTCACGGTAGCGGTAGTTGGCAAAGGCGCCTGGCTTGCGCACCAGCCAATCGATGATGTGGCGATAATCGATGCGATAGTTGGTGCGTCCATGCAGGCGCGGCAAGTGCTCCACCCGCTGGCCGCCATACCAGACCTCCACATGATCGGGGAACAGACGCGCTTCCACAATCTCGCCGATCAAGCGGCTGTTTACCGAGTAGCTGTTCCGTCCCGCCGTGATCAGGCTGCCCGAGTTCACGCGAACCCGCACCCGCCTCGCACTCTCCAGGCGCCGGTCGGGCAGTGGAGAGAGCCGTTCCATTTCCTCGGCCAGACGTTGCTGGCGCCCGCTGTTGAGCTGCTCGAACAGCTTCTCCAGAAACGCGCTGTAGTCTTCCACCGTCGCGAAGTCCCGGTCGCCGCGCAACAGCAGCGCCTGCTCCAGCGCCCGGCCAAATCTGTAATGCCGTTGCTCGATGTCGCCGTTTTCGTTCGGTTGCCCGGTCTGGATCTTCCGTCCTTCGAGGCCGTAGTGCCGCAGCAGAGACTGGTAACTCCGCTGAAACTCCGCCTGCTCGGTCAGGTTGTTGACCGCCGCCGTCATGCGGTCGGTGCGATGCAGCAGCGGCACCCCGCCCAGCTTCCACAGCGCATTTTGCAGGCCCTCGCTAAGGCTGGCGAAGCTCTCCGACGGGCAGATCGTCCCCGTCTCCCAGTTCGAATACGTAAGCACGAAGTGGTACAGCATGTGAGCGAACGGCTCGCCGCCGATCGTGATCTCGATGTCGGTCAAGTGGGTGAAATCCGACTCGCACAACTCCCCCGCCCGGTGTTCCTGCGCGAAATACACTTCCTGCGCAGGACCTTCCGTTGCCCTCCACTGCTTGATCCGCCGCTGCAATGTCCGCAGCTGCCCGTCGGAGAAGCGATCCGGGAACTGCCGTTGCAATGCCGCCAGCACCGTCTTTGCCTCCAACCCGGGGTTGGTCCGCAACTGCTCTTGAATCTCCGGCCACACTGCCGAAAAACCATCCTGGCGCGTCCGCCAGTGCCGCTCCGCTTTCCTTTCGCTCGGCAACCGCCGGGCTCGCAGGTACTTGCGCGCCGTCTTCACGTCCATCCCCGCCTTCGACGCCGCGATCTC
>DATGAD010000111.1:0-18610 GCA_035313725.1 Alloacidobacterium sp.
CGGTTTGGGGAAGTGCGTCCGGGCTTCTGATCAACTGGCAACCCTTCGACTTCGGCCTACGGAACGCCAAGGTGGAAGCGGCTGCAGCAGCACGTGATCTAGCGAATGCGACCGTGCAAAGAAGCCAGCTTGAGGTCTCAAGTGCAGCGGCGGATGCCTTTCTGACCGTTCTTGCGGCTCGTCAAACACAGAATTCCGCTCAAGTTGCCGTCGACAATTGGGAAATCTTGCGGAAGAGCATCCACGCTCTCACGGCTGCGGAGCTGCGTCCGGGCGCCGACGAATCCCGGATTGAGGCGGAGAAGGCGGCTGCGAATACCCAATTGGCTCTAGCCACAGAAGCCGCTGAAATGGGGGAGGCAACTCTCGCGAAGTTTCTCTCTAAGCCGGATGACATAACGAAGCCACTCAACACCGCCCGTCTTCTTGGAGAGGTGCCCATGGGAGTCGAAGATGACGGAGTATTTCATCCAGAAACCACCCCTGCGATGCTGGAGCAACATGCAGCCGTTTCTCAATCGGCCGCGGAACTTCGCGCCACCGACCGAAGCTGGGTGCCTCAGCTCAATCTGGAAGCGGCAGGTTACGGCCGAGGCACCGGCGCGGAGACAAACGGACAACGCCTGAGCGGAGCCAACGGTCTCGCTCCGAACGTAGGAAACTATGCGGTCGGGCTGAACGTGACCTTTGGCTTTCTTGACTTTGCCAGCATCCACGCCCGTGAATCATCACAAGCTGCCACATTAAAGGCCGACCAATCCCGCGTGACATTGGTGGGCCGGCAGCTCCAGGAGCAGTTCAGCCAGGCACGAGCCGCCTTACGGGCGATGCGCAGCGTTGCGAAGAATACTCCTGTCCAGGTCGAGGCTGCTCGAACCGCTCTTGCTCAAGCGACGGCTCGTTACAAAGCAGGGCTGACTTCGATTGATGATGTGGCGCAGGCGCAGCGGCTTGTGGTGCAGGCGGAGATGGATGATTCGATTGCACGCCTGAATGTCTGGCGTGCATTCCTCCAATTGCAGTCAGTACGTGGCGATCTTCAGCCTTTTCTTCAGGCCGCTCAGTAGTTCAGGTGATCATTTGACATGCGTTTAGTCCTTGCAGCTCTGAGTCGTCCCCTCACCGTGATCGTCGCGTTGATTGCGATCATCGCCGGATTCCTTATTGCGGTTGGAAGGATGCGCATGGACATCTTTCCAGAGGTTGGCAATCCTGTGATCTACGTCGCGCAGCCCTACGGCGGCATGACGCCCGCGCAGATGGAAGGGTTCCTAACTTACTACTACGAGTATCACTTCCTCTACATCACAGGCATTCAGTCCGTGGATAGCAAGAGTGTTCAAGGCGCAGCTCTGATGAAACTGACGTTCCGCGAAGGAACGAACATGCAGCAGGCAATGGCTGAGACGGTTGGTTATGTAAATCGCGCTCGCGCCTTCATGCCGCCTGGTACAGTTCCACCCTTCATCACGCGTTTCGATCCTGGAAGTGTTGCTGTTGGTCTGCTTTTGTTTACGAGCAACAGTCACGCGCAAGGCGAACTACAAAATATCGCTCTGAATCAGGTGCGCCCGCTGTTTGCGACCCTCCCCGGCGTCTCAGCGCCTCCCCCTTTTGGCGGTAACCAGCGCACGATCGTCGTCACGCTCGATCCTGACAAACTCAAGCAATATGGCGTCTCCCCTGAGCAGGCGATCGCGGCGGTAACCAGCGGCACGGTCGTATCGCCCTCCGGCAATCTCTACGACGGAACGTTGAATCGCATCGTGAGGACGAACTCCACACTCGGGCCAGAACTGAATGACTTGATGGCAGCACCTATCCATCCCCGCTCGGGTGCCAACATCTATTTACGTGACATCGGAACCATCGAGAACGGAACGGATATTGTCACGGCATACGCTCATGTCGATGGCCGCCGCACTGTCTACATCCCGGTTACAAAGCGCTCGGACGCATCCACGCTGGCGGTCATTCAGGCGGTGAAAGCGGCAATCCCCAGCTTCAAAAAGGTCATGCCGGATGATGTCGATGTGCAGCTTGCCTTCGATCAGTCCGGCTATGTCTCGAATGCCATCAGTGGTCTCGTCAGAGAAGCGGCGCTTGGTGCGATCCTTACCGGACTAGTTGTCCTATTGTTTCTGAGAGACTGGCGCGGCACTCTGATTGTAGTGGCCAACATCCCGTTCGCTCTCTTTACTGCTGTACTTCTCTTGTGGGCGACAGGCCAGACGATCAACATCATGACCCTGGGTGGATTGGCACTCGCGGTTGGAGTCCTCGTGGACGAGGCGACAGTCGAAGTCGAAAACATCCATACGCAGTTGCTTCCAGGTGTCTCTCGGGCAAGAGCGGTTCTCGAAGCCTGCCGCCGGACTGTTCTGGCGCGTCTCCTTTCGATGCTTTGCGTGCTGGCGGTGTTTGTTCCGTCCTTCTTCATGAACGGGGTGGGACGACAACTCTTTGTCCCGTTGTCTCTCGCCGTGGGCTTCGCGATGGTCGCCTCATACTTTCTGTCGAGCAGCCTAGTTCCCGTCTTCGCCACGTGGGTCATGAAGGAGTCGCATAAGGGAGAAGAGAAAGAAGGCAGCTTCGGCAAGTTGAGAGCACGCTATGAACGGTATCTGAATGCCGTATTGGATCGCCGTTGGCCTATCATCATCGGATACTTCGCGGTGACCGCACTCATTCTCATTTTGGTCGCGCCTCGCATCGGAAGTGAGATATTTCCGGATTCCAATGGACCTGTTCTACGGATGCGGCTAAAGGCGCCCATCGGGACGAGAATCGAAGAGACGGAGCCTATCGTGATGCAGGCTCTCGATCTGATCCGCAAGACAGTGGGCAACCGTAACGTAGAGATCACCTCCGACTATATAGGCGTTCAGCCATCAAGCTATCCAGTCAATCTCATTCATCTCTTCACAAGCGGCCCGGAAGAGGCTCTGGTGCAGATCCAACTCCGGCCGGGACATCCCGACGATGAGAAGCTACGAGAGGATCTTCGCGCCGCGTTTCACAAAGAGATGCCGAAGCTCACAGTGGCATTCGAAGCAGGGGACATCATTTCTCAGGTTATGAGCTTCGGATCACCCACGCCCATTCAGATCGACGTTCAAGGCGTAGATATTGATCAGGACTACACGTATCTCGCAAAAGTGGAAACCGAGCTTCGCAAGCTCGACTTCCTGCGGGACGTCTGCATCGTTCAGCCTCACTTCTATCCCACGGTCGAGGTGACGATAAACCGCGATTATGCTGGCCAGTTCGGTCTGACGATGGCCGACGTGACGAACTCCCTGACGCCGGCCACAGGCTCGTCTCGCTTCATAGCGCCCAATTACTGGCGCGATCCCAGGACGGGTAACGCATTCCAGATTCAAGTGCAACTCCCCCCAAACCGCATGCAAGGTCTCGGCGCGCTCTCTACCTTGCCGCTGATGCGCGATGGACAATCTCAGCCGCAGCTTGATCAGGTTGCCAAGCTGGAATACGGGACGATGCCCGAGATGATCGAACGCTTGAGCGGGCAGCGGATCGTCAGCGTGACTGCCAACCTACACGAAATGCCTCTCCGCGAAGCTCAGAATCGCATCGCGGCACTCCTGAAGAATCTTCCAGCGGCTCCAAAGGGTTCAACCATTGCTGTTCGAGGACAGATACCCGCCCTTGAAGAGACAATATCGGGCTTGCGCACAGGGCTCCTTCTGGCCATCGCTGCAATATTCTTGCTGCTTATGGCGAACTTCCAGTCTCTTCGTCTTCCTCTCGCCATACTGTCGACAATCCCAGGTGTCCTGTGCGGTGTGGTTCTTATGCTGCTCTTCACTGGAACCACACTCAATATTCAGTCCTTCATGGGAGCGATCATGGCAGTCGGCATTTCGGTCGCGAACTCCATCCTCCTCGTCAGCTTCTCAGAACAGGCAAGGCACCAGAATGAAGATGTCGAAACCGCGACCCGGACGGGAGCAACGAGCCGTATCCGGGCAATATTGATGACAGCGACTGCCATGATATGCGGCATGATTCCCATGGCAATTGGCTTTGGAGAAGGAAGTGCGCAATCCGCTCCGCTTGGCAGGGCCGTTATAGGCGGACTCATTTTCTCCACTTTGACGACCCTCACGGTGCTCCCGGCAGTCTACGCGTTGCTGCAACGCAAAGCGTCCATCACCTCGAATTCACTCAACCCTGAAGATCCATCGAGCCGATACTATGTTCATCCATAAACGCATCTGCCTTGTTTTCCCGCTGGCGTGCTGCCTCCCTGCCTTGTCTCAGAGCCCTGGACACGTGGAGATGGTAAAGGTTGAGAGCCGTCCATCCGCTCGAACGGTTCCTCTGACTGCGGAGCTTGCTCCATTCCTACAAACCGATATTGAAGCCCGCGCTCCTGGATACGTCGAGAAAGTGCTCGTTGATCGAGGTAGCCTGGTCCATAAGGGGCAGCTGTTGGTTCTGCTCTCTGCGCCAGAAATCAATTCGCAGACAGCAGCCTCAGAAGCGAACCTCCATCAGGCGGAAGCCGAAGCTGCGCAGGCCGAGGCTCAAGAGGCTGCAGCCGAAAGCACATCGGCGAAGCTGCAAGAGGCTGCTAAGACTCCCGGTGCCGTAGCGGGCAATGAACTGTTGCAGGCCCAAAAGCAGCGGGATGCGGCGCAGGCATTAGTCGATAGCCGAAAGGCCGCGGTACGGACCGCAAAAGAACGTCTCCAGGCGAGCCAGGCAATGGAGTCGTATCTCCGAGTGAGCGCGCCGTTCGATGGAATGATTACCAACCGATTCGTGAATCCTGGAATGCTGATTGATGGCGGCCATACTCCGATGCTCAAACTCCAGCAGGTTGCGCGTCTGAGATTAATTGTGCCCGTTCCGGAGACCTATACCGGCTCTGTCGTCAAGGGAACGTCGGCGGCCTTCCATGTTCCGGCACATCCTGGAAAAAGTTATTCTGCGAAAGTCGCACGAATCGCTGATGCTCTCGATCAGCAGAGCCGCGCAATGATGGTCGAACTGGATGTTTACAACAAAGATGGAAGCCTCGCTCCTGGCATGTACCCCACCGTTGATTGGCCGGTAGGTGCTGGAGAGAATCTTCTCTTCGTTCCCTCGACAAGCGTCGTTACCACGACCGAACGAACCTTCGTGATCGCGTCAGTCAATGGTCGAGCACACTGGGTTGACGTTCGTAAGGGACCGGTCGCTGGTGAGAGTGTTTCCGTCCGAGGTCAAATCGCCGCTGGCCAAGAGGTCGTCAAGCGGGCTTCCGATGAGATTCGGGAAGGTACGCCGCTTAGCCAATAACTCCAACTTCATAGCCGCTCTAGAATCACTCGCGCGATAAGTTTACGAAGGCTCGCTGACATCTGTAGCCGTGTTCACGCCGGCAGCAATCCGCAGCGCATACCGTAATCGGGCCTAAACGAGATAAATTTCGTATAAGTGCTATGCCATCTGCAAGAACGGGGAGATTGCGCCGCATTGAAAATAAAGAGGATGCGCACTGTACCTGTATTTGTACCTAGATTGAAACCGACACGCTGACGAACCTCAGAAAATAGGGCATCTTAATATTCACTAAGGCAAATAGATTGAACCACATAGCATGATTTTAAGATGGTGCCCGGAGGGGGACTCGAACCCCCACTCGATTGCTCGATGCGAATTTTAAGTCCGCTGCGTCTGCCGATTTCGCCATCCGGGCACATATGCTGTGCTTCTCTTATGCTAAATGAACACAGGCACCATCCCCGCTACGTCAGAACTTAACGTTTGGGGCTTGTTTGGATGCCTCACTTGCCTGGAAGTACGCATTGTCTGGCTGAAATCCAGCTAATCCCGCCCAAACGCTGTTCGGAAACTGGCGGATGAAGGTGTTGTAGTCCTGCAAGGTCTGGTTGTAGCGGCGACGTTCCACGGCGATGCGGTTTTCGCTGCCTTCCAGTTGATCCTGTAACTGTAGAAAGTTCTGATCTGCTTTCAGATTTGGGTAATTTTCCGAGAGCACCAGCAGACGCCCAATCGCCGAATCCAACTGGCCATTCGCCGCAATTTTGCCTTGTGGATCACGCGCATTCAGCAATGCCGAGCGCGCATTCGCGATGTCGGAAAAGACGGTCTCCTCATGCTTCGCGTAGCCCTTTACCGTTTCAACCAGGTTCGGAATGAGATCCGCACGCCGTTGCAAAACGACATCTACCTGCGACCACTGCGCATGCACGGCTTCCTGCTTCGCCACCATCTGGTTCTTGGCGCTCACATAACTGCCAAATACCAGCAGCACGGCGAGAAAAATCACCACAACCACTGCAATTGCTATCCACAACCCACGTCTCATCACGGGCAAATTCTCCTCATACAACCTGTATTCTTCATCCAGAGACTACACGACTCCGGGCAACAAGCGAAGACGGGCCCGCTACCAATCACCACCAGCGCCACCGCCGCCTGTGCTACCACCGCCGAATCCGCCAAACCCACCGTCGCCTCCACCACCACCGCCGCCTCCACCCCATCCCCCTCCGCGTCCGCCCAGGAACATTCCCAGCAGAAAACCAAGCAATCCCGAGCCGCCAGCACGCGCCAGAAACAGAATGACGAGAAAGATGACTACAGCAAAAACAAGAAGCTGCCCAAGGCTCAGACGAACAGCCTGCCGTCGAGGTGGACCACGCCCCTGAAGAGGCTGCTGCAGCGTAACGCCGGCATCGCGCGCAATGATCTGCGATATCTGACCAACAGCGAGCGACGCAGCATCGTCGTAATCTCCCGACCGCAGATACGGAACCATCTGCCGCCCAATGTCGCCGACTCTCGAATCGGGCAGGATGGACTCAAGCCCGTAGCCAGTCGTAATCCATCGTTTGTGGTCCTGGACAGCGAGCAGAATCAGAACGCCTCGGTCCTTCTGGCCAATCTTCCACGAATCCCAGAGCTGTACGGAAAAATCCTGAATCGGTACGTCATCCAGTGTCTTGATTGTCACAACCGCGATCTGCGCATGCGCCTGATGGTCCACCTGCGCGCACAGCTGGTTGATTTGCTGCTTCGTTTCTGGAGTCAGGACATTGGCAAAGTCGCTGACATAGTTCGTGGGCTTTGGAAGATCCTTGACCGCTTCCGCACGCGCGATTGCCGGGCCAAGAGCGACTACGAAGACAAGCAGCACAACGGCAGTCAGGAGCCTACGAATAGCGAAAGACTTCATCTCCGCTATTCTACCTGTGTGCAAATGCTGAAAGATGCATCTAAACTTGGCAGCTAAGGGAGTGCCCTATGCGCCGTCTTCTCCTCTTCCTAAGTGCCGTCTTGTTTCTGTCTCCTATCATGCAGCAAACCTGGGCGCAAGCACAGAAAGATCCCCTGAACGACGAAGAGATTGATCAGGTACGCGAACTCGGCGACCAGCCAAATCAACGAATCAAGCTATATGCGAAATTCATTGAGCAGCGCATCACGGCCATTAAACAACTCTCGACCGATAAGAACGCGCAAAATCGCTCCGCAGAACTGCGAGCCAAGATCGAGGAGTTCACCCGTCTGGTCGACGAACTGCAGGACAATCTCGACACCTATGACGCACAGCACGCCGACGTCCGCAAGGCCCTGAAAGACCTGGTTCCGGCAAGCGACAAGTGGGAGCTGACGATCCGCCAGCCTCCCTCCGATCCAAATTATGAATTCGCCCGCAAGACTGCAGTCGAGGCGGCACAAAGTATCAGCGATCAGGCAAAGACGCTCCAGAAAGACCAGGAAAAATATTTTGCTGAACACAAGGATCAGGCTGGCAAGAATGGAACCGGTCCCTCTTAGTCGCACCGCCCAAAAATCCAGCGCACCTGTGCTACGCTCAGGTTGAGTGAACCCCGAGCTTTCGCGTTTATTTGAAGAAGAGTATCGCGCTATCCGTCCACGCGCTCCTATTCCACCCATTCACGTTCGTTTCTACCGCTTCACCAGCCTGAACACGACCATCCGGCTCCGCGAGGGACAGATCAAAGTCCACCTCTCCGATCTTCTCGAAGGCGCGCCCGATACGGTGCTGCGTGCCATTGCGCACATCCTCCTCGCCAAGCTGTATCGCAAGCCGCTCGATCCATCTCACAACGCGCGCTATCGCCGATTCGCATCGAGCGAGGGAGTGCTGCGACAAACAGAGCGCATCCGACAGACGCGCGGGCGAAAAAAGATTTCAACCGCCAAAGGCGACTACTACGATCTGGACGAAGTCTTCGAAACCTTGAACCGGCGCTTCTTTCACGGCCTGCTTGGCCGTCCACTGCTCACGTGGAGCGAGCACAAGGCACGCCGCCTGCTTGGCCACTACGACGCCGCGCACAACACCATCATGGTCAGCCGAGTATTCGATCGTAGAAGCACGCCGCGCTACGCCATCGAATATCTGATGTACCACGAAATGCTGCATCTCAGGCATCCGGTTAAAGTGCGGAAGGGACGCCGCTGTGTGCACCCGCGAGAATTTCAGGCCGACGAGAAGCTATTCCCAGAGTTGGAACAGGCAAAGGCTTACCTAAAACAACTGTAGCCTCCCGGAGGCTGTCATCCTCAGCGTAAGAGGGTGTCATCCTGAGCGCAGCGAAGGATCTGCTTTTCTTGGATAGCGAGTAGTAACTAGTAAATCAGGTCAGCCTTCCGCCTGACTTCAAACTGTTCTACAGCACCTCTCCAATCCTCAGCAATTCTCGCCGGATCAACTCCATTCATCAGCGACTCCAACACATGCTGGTTCGCAAGCAGCGTATTGATCCGCTCCAGCTTGTAATCCTGCGGATATAACTTGTGCAAAGCGGACGCAATTTCAACTCCCATCTCAGGAGAATCGAGCACATTCCGGTCTAGAACCAATACCCGCACCCCATGGCAAATCTCGCCTGCATAGGGATAAGGCTTTTGCGGCGTGAAATCCACCGGCACAAACCGCACTCCCGGCAGAAATCGGCCATTCAAGTAGCGCGCAAGCTTGCGCCCATCAACCCACGGCGCGCCAAAAATCTCAAACGGAGTATCAGTCCCTCGCCCCACTGAAATATTCGTCGTCTCCACGAGTCCCAGAGCTGGATACAGAATTGCCTCTTCCAGATCACGCAGGTTAGGGGAAGGATTCACCCATACGAGCCCGGTCGAGTCATACCAATCGCCGCGTTGCCATCCCTGCATCTTCACCACAGTCAATGGAGCATGCGGGTTGCGTTCTCGATTGAAGTATTGCGCCAGTTCCCCCATCGTCATGCCATGGCGCACGGGAAGCGGCATGTAGTTCACATAACTCTCAGTGCCTTCATCGGAGAGCGGCCCCTGCACAAACGCGCCATTGATCGGATTCGGCCGATCGAGCACAACAATCTCAGTCCCAGTCTTTGCGGCAGCTTCCAGAAAATATCCCAACACAGTCTCATAGGTGTAGAAGCGCACTCCCGCATCCTGCAGATCGATCACCACCGCATCGACCGAGCGCATCGCGTCGAGCGATGGCCGTCGTTGCGCATCCGTCTCTCCATACAAACTGATAATTGGCAATCCAGTCTGCGCATCTGTAGCGTTGCCGATCTCTTCCGAGTCCTGTGCTCCGTGAATCCCATGCTCAGGGCTGAAAAGCGTCTTCAACTCAATCCCGTCAGCATGCGCCAGAACATCAATTGCCCTTCGCCCAGAAGCATCCACGCCCGTCTGGTTCGTCAGCAGGCCGATTCGCAAATGCCCGCCATGTTTCTTGGCAAGCGCTCGCAGTTCGGCAAAATCATCCCCCTCCAGAACATCGATGCCTGTTTTCACTTCAGCATTGCGGGCAATCCATCGCCGCATGCCGCTAAGCGACTCGTTATATCCGGTGAGTCGTGCCGAAAGTTTCCCACCATCCGGAGCGATGCCAAGCGCCGAAGCTGCCGCGTTCGCAATCTCTCTGCGCAGCGCCACAGTGCTCTTCCCTCCATTCGGGTGTACCGCGTTCGTAAGCACAATCAGATAGCTATCTGAGACAGGATCGATCCACAGCGACGTGCCGGTGAATCCAGTGTGCCCGAACGATCCCACCGGAAAAATCTCGCCGCGATTGCTCGAATACGGTGACTCGATGTCCCATCCAAATCCGCGCAATGCTGTGCCGGTCGCCGGCTGCTCCGGCGTTACCATCTTCTGCAAGATCGCACGGGTCACCGGAAACCTGCTCGTCCTTCCCGCAAGCCGATCGAGAAGACTCTGCGCATAGACGGCAACATCGTCCGCTGTGCTGAAGAGCCCCGCATGCCCGGCAACTCCGCCCATACGCCGCGCCGTAGGATCATGCACAACGCCGCGCAGCATCACGCCATTCTCATACTGTGTAGGCGCAATTCGATCGCGCCACTCCACCGGAGGCAGATATCCCATATGCCGCAACCCAAGCGGTGCGATGACATTCTGCCGAACATATTCATCTTCGGGCATGCCGGAGATCTTCTCGACGAGCGCACCCAGCACGATGTAATTGATGTCGCTGTAGACAAAGCGAACCCCCGCCGGCGTTGCTGGCTGAATCGCAAATGCCTGCCGGAAAGCTTCGGCTTTCCCCTCCCACGGCTGCTCCAGCGAAAGATCCGGTGGCAATCCGGAATAGTGCGTTAGCAATTGACGAATCGTAATATCCTGCTTGCCGTTCACGGCAAAGTCAGGCAGATACTTCGCCACAGGATCGTTGAAGCTCAGTTTCCCTTGCTCGGCGAGCTGCATCACAGCCGTCGCCGTCATCATCGGCTTCGTCAGCGAAGCCATGTCGAAGACGGTGTCCAGAGTCATTGCTTCGCGCACGGGCTCCAGCGAGCGCTGTCCGTAGGCTTTGCGAAATACTACCCGGCCACCATGACCAATCTCGACGACTGCCCCGGGAATTTGCCCCTGTTCTACAGCTTGTCCGACCAGCGTATCGATGGATGTGAAGTCCGGCCTCTGCGCGAAAGCACAACAACTCGTACACGCAACAGCCAGAAACACCACCCATCGACCGCGCATCATCTAGAATTCGCTCCTCACGCTGTTACGTTTTCCCACAAGGCTCGATATGTACCCAATTCCAAACGTCGCAACCGCGCCGATTGCCACATACCACGTCCAGGCAATCTTCGGGAAAACTATATTGTGCCCCAGCACCGTCACGTGAATCTCCGAGCTTTGCCGCCATAGCAACAGATTCAACACGCAGCCAAAAAGCAAACCGATCATCGTGCCACCTTCATTCGCGCGTTCTGTGAGAGTGCCAAGCAGGAAAACGCCCAGCATTCCGCCCCACAGAACAGATGCGATCGAAAGCCCAATCTCCAGCACATGCCCGCTTCCTCGGGAAACGATAGCCAAAGCCAGCAGAACAACAGCCCAACCCAACGTCATCAACCGCGAGAGCCGCGTCTTGTGCGATTCGCTCACATCCGGTCGCCGCAACAGATAAAAATCAACCATTGAAGTCGACGCCAGTGAATTCAGCGCCGCGCTCAGGTTCGACATAGCCGCAGCAAGGATAGCGGCAATCATCAACCCTGAAATACCCGCCGGCATCTCCCGCACAATAAACTGTGGAAAGAGGCGGTCCGGGCTTGCCACCTGCGGCGTCAATCCCGTCTGTTGGTAATAGACAAATAGTCCCGCACCAATCAGCAAAAAGAGCGTGAACTGCACAAAGATCACAACACCGCTCATTAGTAGCGCCAGCCGCGATTCGCGCAGGTTCTTAGCCACCAACAGACGTTGCACCATCAGCTGATCGGTTCCGTGGCTCGCCATCGTGAGGAAGCAGCCTCCAATCACGCCAGCCCAGAAGGTGTAAGTCTGCGAAATAGAAAGAGAGAAATGAAAGACCGTCAGCTTCCCCGCCGATGAGGCGACGGACAGCAGCGTATGCGCGCCGCCAGGAATATGCCTGCACACTGACCACAAGCTGACCAGGGTGCCAAACACATAAAGAAACATCTGCAGCACATCCGTCCAGATGACAGCCTTCATGCCACCTTCGAAGGTATAAAGCAGCGTAAGCAGTGACAGAATAACGATCGAAGCAACATCACCCGTGCCCAGCGCCACACCAACGACAATCGCAACGGCAAAGACGCGAACACCCTCCGCCGCAGCGCGCATCACGAGAAACAGCAGTGCCGTAAGCCGATGAAGGCGCGTCCCAAAACGCTCGCCGATCAACTGATAGGCAGTCATCAGCTCGCCGCGAAAATATCGCGGCAGAAACAGAATGCAAATCACGATCCGCCCCAGCAGATATCCAATCGCGATCTGCAGAAAGCCGAAGTCGCCGGTAAACGCAATGCCGGGCACACTGATAATCGTCAGCGTGCTCGTTTCCGCTGCAACAATAGACAGCGCAATCGCCCACCATGGAATATTGCGGTCAGCAAGAAAGTAGCTCTTGATCGACCGCTCTCCCTGCTTGCGAAAACTCAGCCCAAACCACGTGATCCCTATCAGATAGAGAACGACGAGAACCAGATCGACAGTGCGAAGCGGTATATGCATCAGTGACCGTTACATATTACTTAGGAGAGACAGCTTGCGCGATGCCGAGTGCTTCCGGCGGCGGCAGTGTATGCATCGCAATCCATTGCTGGCGTGCGCCTCGAAGCTTTTCTGCGCGAATAATCCACAACTGCATGGCCACGTCGTATTCCGCCATCACGTTGTCCAGCCAATAGGAGCGATTCTCCCTGAGCCATGCATCTTTGAACAGATCCCGGATGTATCCATAGCCGTCTCGCAAATCCTGACAGCGGCCATTTACTCCCGAAAGGTTCCACAGCCTGGCAGATATATGTTTGCGCGTCTCCGGATCGCTTTGCGCCTGATACAGATTTTGATACCCCTCCGCGATATCTCCAGCCGTTTGAAACTTGAAAGCGATGAAATCCATTCTCCGCGCGCCCAACTCCATCGCGTCTACAGCCTCAGGCTCTCGCAGATTCCCGGCCTGCCGCGCCTGCGCAATCAGCGTCAATGCGCGCTCCGCATTAGCTCTCACTTCCGGCAGTGCCGCCGCAATCTTCGCTGCCGTCTCTTGCCCTTCGGCGCTCCACGGATCAAGCCAGAACAGTGCATCCCGCGCGTCCTCCACTCCCGCCTTCTCGAAAGCAAGATGAGCCTGCATCAACGCAAGTTGCGCCTGATCCAGATCGCCAGTCGCATCCCCATGAAAGACCTTCCCATAGTTTTGCTGAAACTCGGCAATATCGCTCGCGCCCTGCTGCCATCCGGCGGCAGCGCCGAACAGAACGCCATACCAGTCTTCCGCAAACAACGCTTCGCCATCGTCATCCCAGATGGTGTTGAGCATGCCCGTGCTTCCAGCCTTCTGCCCGGCGGCGACGAACCCCTGAATATTCTTGAGGGCTAGATTGTTATTCGGATAGACGCGGTTCCAGTTATTCACGCCCGGCGCGACCCACGTTTCCATTCCTGCATTCGTGTAAGGTTCGAGCCACTTGGTGAAGCTCTCTTCCGGTTCGTAATGCCACGCGACTGCGATCATGTCCTTCGGCAGCTTCGGCACCAGTGCCGGATCGTTCATCGCCATGTCGCCCCAGAAAAGTAGCCTGCGATTCAGCGGCGCAAGCTCCGCGTGAATCTTCGTAAGAAAGTCGATGTAGACAGCGCCGAGGCCACGCTGCTTCACCTCATCAGCCGTCTTACCCTGACCCAGTTCAGATGTCTCATCCGCACCGATATGCAGAAATGGCCCGGGATAGATCGCCGCAAGTTCGGTAAACCAATCCTTGATCACCTGCAGCGAACCAGCCTCCCCCGGAGCAAGCACAGAGCCGCTGGGAACCTCCGCCAGGTGCGCGTATTGCTGCCATGTCAGCACATGATGCAGATGTCCAAAGGCCTCCTGCTCGGGCACGATCGTCACGTGATACTGCTTCGCATATTCGACCAGCGCAGCCGCATCCGCCTTCGATATCGAACCGCCCGGCAGCGCCGGCAGCGGATTCGAAGCATACTGCATCGTGTTCTCAAAGTAAGGCGAATACACATTCAACTTGTAAGCCGCAAAGGTGCGAATCTGCTTCTTCTGGAATTCCAGCGTTGGCACAGGTCCGCGCGACAGGTCGTCATGAACGCCGCGATATTTCATCGCCGGCCAGTCGCGTATCAGGCACCCCTGAAAAACCGCGTGATCACCTGTGCCTGAAACCAGTTGCTTCGCCGT
This sequence comes from Alloacidobacterium sp., assembly GCA_035313725.1. Classification (GTDB taxonomy): domain Bacteria; phylum Acidobacteriota; class Terriglobia; order Terriglobales; family Acidobacteriaceae; genus Alloacidobacterium. The sequence goes on from DATGAD010000111.1 coordinate 14,201, forward strand.
TTGCGCTCCATAGAAGACTCCCGTCGCCGTATGTGCAATGACGTAGACGCCGCCCTTTGATGTAAGGAGAAAATAGCCCTCATCTGTCATTTGCGGATCGAAGGAGAGCTTCTCGTCCGCCAGCAGACGCTTTGCTGCCGAAGAGGTATCCTGCAGCAAATAGACACGAGCGCCTTTCGACGAGCGCACAATGCGCTGCTCCTTCAGGAACGCAACCATGTCCTCGGCTGCAAAAGAATCCTCTCCATCTTTTGTTGGGACGGAAATCGAGACGCCGCGGGCCAGCGAAATGTCCTCTCGGCTTTGGAATTCGCGTGGCTCGGGAATCAACGACGGCCGCTGCGCCTGAGCACCGACGGCAAACACCGCACTCGCAATGGCCGCATCGAGAGCAAGAAAGCGAAAATAAGTCTGGATCACCTTGTCAGAGTTTCCGCGAAGTATTGACCTATTGAAGTAAGGACTTCAGACAAGAGCATACCGATTACAAGTTCAAACGCAAAGCGGCGGCCTTCACGCCCACCAAATAAAAAGGGCGCCCGGTCTTCGAGCGCCCTTGTTGAGAGTCGATTCTCGATTTACGGAGCACCCGATCCCACTGACCGGCTCTGCGTAATCGCGTTCGCTGTCGTGGTCGTTGAACTGCTCCCGGCATATTGCGCCGTGGTGTGTACGTCTACGCCATTGCCCTGTAGCAGAATCGACGACGACACGATATCCGTGTCCGTGCGAATCACCGTCAGATAGGGGCTGTCCTGCGCAATCGTATAAACCTTGCCAATGGGCGCATTGTAAGTGGAGGCGATCGAGCGCGGATGCCCATTCACAGGGAGTACGGATTCCACCGTGAAGCTCGAAAGGTTCACAACCGTGACCGTTCCATCTCCTTCATCGGCGACATAGACACGGCTTCCATCCTGCAGTACAGATACCGCAGCCGGATGGCTCCCGGGCTTCAGCTTCACCGTCGCCAGCACCTGGCCGAAGTTTGTCGTGTCCGTAAAGCCTTCCACCGGCCCGTTGATGCTCACATTGATGATGCTGATCGAATCGTCATCGTAGTTCGCTGTCACCAGTAGCGCGGCCGGCGTGTAGATGTCGGCATATACGGGCCCCTTGCCAACATTGATGGTCGCATTCGTCATGTACTGGCTTTGCGAATCCGTATCGAGTTGATTCTTAATGCTATCGATGACGGTAAGCGTCCCGCTGCCGCGATTCAGGATAAAGGCCCGGCGCCCATCGGCAGTCATCAATCCGTAGACAGGGCAGATACCAACCGGGAGCCGACTATTCACCGTGGTCGTGGACACCTGAATTCCGTCGGCCTCGCCATTCGTCGTGGGTATGGCGCCGGAACTAGGATCGCACTGTCCCCATGTCACGCCGCTTCCATCCGAGCCGTTCCCCTGGCTGATCGCGTAAATGTATTGGGCACCCGCGGTGCCGATGACATTGATCACACTCGGGGCAACCGGGATCTCCTGCTTGAGCGACGCCGGGCTTCCGGTCAGCGCTCCAATTGCCGTTCGGTTCTGCTCAACTACGAACTGACCGGAGACGGTCGCCAGCAAATTGGTCGGCAGCGTATTAACACCGCCTGGGTTTTGCGGAAGGGTTGTGGTCAGAACATTTTTCGACTGCAAACTTATGCTCAACGGAACCGAGCTGACCGTGCCGTCGCAATTTGTGCTGTATGCCGTAGAGCCCGTCGAGTCCAGTGCAAATGTCAGCGGTCCGGTACCAAGGGTAGCCAGCGCCATAACGGCATCCCCGGAAACATCCAGCAGCGTCACAACTCCCGGCTGACCATAAGGTGTTCCCGGGCAGGGAGACGATCCCGTCTGCGGCGTCAGCCCGGGCTGGGAAAATGCAATTACATATGCGGTCGGCTGCGACGCCGGGCCGGTGGGAGCTATAGGGGTAACAACTGGACGATACTGGTTGCCGCATCCAGAAACACCCGCCAAAGCCAGCACCCCGGCGGCAAACCATGGGCTCCTACGCCCGGTGACACTTCGCACTCTCAGACACCTCATTCAGCAACGAATCCTGCACCGGCATTTTCCAACCTGCTCAAACCCAGACCCGTACTTCCACTGACCTCGACTGCAAGCAAAAGGTCAACTGGCAAACTACGGCAAAGCCTGCAACAATCGGGACAAAATGCCTTGAAAATTAGATTGTAAATCACTCACGCATTTCGATTTGCCTCGCACGTCAGGAAAACCCCGATGCACCAGAAAAACCGCTCCGGCCCCACGCTCTATTGGCAATCGCAATTGCTTCTACTGATTGTAGTGCCTGCCTCCTGCCTCTGGATATTCCTGCAGGCCACGAACGCCTGGACTTTCCACGATCCTGTTCTTCTGCAGATGGCCGCCATCAGCATCGCCTTTGGGCTATTGGTCTGGGCGCTCCGCGCAGCCACAGCATATGCCGCGGCGACGGGAGCCATCATCACGGCCTGTCTCTACCTGCGCACGCCCGGCTGGCGAACCGCGCTCTTTCCCCTCATCGTCATGCTCATCCTCACGCTGGCGGCCACACGCGTCGGTCGAGCGCACAAAGAACATCTCGGCACCGCCGAGGCCCGGCATGGACGAAAAGCATCTCAGGTAGTCGCCAATCTGGGAGTAGCCGCCCTCGCCGCGATTCCGCTGACCGCAACTCAGCTCTTTTCGCCATCAACGCAAACCCAGGCCGCATCGTTAGCGGCCATTGCAGCTGCCTTGGCCGAAGCCGCCGCCGACACTCTGTCTTCTGAGCTGGGCCAGGTCTTCGGCGGTCAGCCTCTCCTGCTGACCACTCTCAAGCCCGTACCAGTGGGAACCGACGGCGGAATCACGCTCGCGGGAACAGCCATCGGATGCATCGGCGCCGCATCAGTCACCGCCGTCTCTGCCATCACCTTTTCCCTGAGCTTGAAAATATCGGCCATCGTTTTCTCAGCCGCAGTCCTGGGCCTCTTTGCCGACAGCCTTCTCGGAGCCACCCTCGAACGCCGCGGCTGGCTGAACAACGACGCCGTCAACTTCCTCTCAACGCTGGTTGCTGCTCTAGCCGCCGGATGGCTCGTCTCGCACTAAAGAACACACCGCTGTCATCCTGAGCGTAGCGAAGGATCTACTTTTCCTCGGTGGAAGCACGAAAACGGGTGCCCCATCCCTTCGCGCATTTTGCGAAAGGGTGGGAAAGCAAGGCCCCTTTCCTATCGCGTCTAAACACGAACCAACGGATCAGTGCAGATGTAATCGCCACGCCGTGTAGCTGATAATCTCATGCGCCATCCGCGAAAAAGACTCCTGCCAACCGATGCTCCGCCCCACCGGCCGCGGCGAGGTATAGACCTGCAGCCCCAGCCGTTCGCACAGCGCATGGATACGAAACAGATGCGTCCCATCGCTCACCACGATAATGCGATTCAAATGATTCGTCCGCGCAATCACCGCGAGCCGGGCCGTCGATTCTTCCGTGTTGTCGCTCTGCGTCTCGGCAATAATCGCCGTCTCCGGAACCCCATGAGCAAGCAGATAATCGTGCCCCACGCCGCCCTCTGAGTGCCGATCGCCCTCATCGCCGCCCCCCAGAGTAATCACCATCGGAGCCAGCTTGCGGCTATAGAGATCGAGCGCATGGTCAAGCCGCGCCCGCAGCACCGGAGAAGGTCGCCCGTCATACTCCGCAGCCCCAAAGACGGCGATTGCATCCGCCGCCCGCGCCTCATCGCGATCCGCAAAGTAGTGGATCTGCCCATAGACCCATCCGATCCAGGCCAACCCGGCAGCCAGGGCAATCAGAATGACGCTCCTCACGAGCCTGCTGGCTGCGCCGCCCCGCCGCAGATTTGTGTCAGGAACAATCATGAAATTGGAACGCGCTTCGAGAAAATGGTTTTCGGGTAGAAGCACCGGGCTTTAGCCCGGTGAACCAAGGCAAAATTGAAGGGGGCTTCAGCCCCGGTGTATCCAGGCCAGATTTCACCCCAGTTTGACCTCAAGGACGCTGCAGTGCCAAAGCAATTTCATGCGTCGCAATCGCGCCTTCGCGCAGAATCTGCCAGCGCTCTTCGCCGCCCGAAAGATCGACAATAGTAGTCGGTAAACTGCGGCCCGTAGGCCCGCCGTCCACAATCAAAGGAATCCTGTCGCCGATCTGGTCGCGCACGCACGCGGCATAGGTGCACTCCGGCGCGCCTTGCAGATTGGCCGAAGTAGCCGTAATCGGCAAGCCAAACGCATCCGCAACCGCGCGCGGAATCACCGCATCCGGAATACGCAGAGCCACATTGCCGGTATTCGCCGTCACTCGCAGCGGCAGCCGCGAACTTGCCTTCACAATCAGCGTCAAAGGACCGGGCCAGAACTTCTCCGCCAGGCGGTCGAAGCTCGTCCCCAGATCGCGCGCCAG
>DATGAD010000112.1:0-4511 GCA_035313725.1 Alloacidobacterium sp.
ATTCACGAAAATTATTCCGTCACAATCTGGAATAATTTCGCTCAACGCCAGTTCTCATCCGTAGAAGAAGCAGAAGGATCGTTTCATTCCGATGACGCTGTTGCCCTGGCGGCGCAAAGTTCGCGAAAGCGGTCCCCAAACGTCTTCGTTTGAGGATCTTGCGCTGCCGCTGCTTCCAGCTCTCTACAACGTCGCCTTCTGGCTCGCGCGCAATGCCCATGACGCGGAGGACCTGGTGCAGGAAACATTTCTCAAAGCGCTTCGCGGTTTCTCCTCTTTCGAACCGGGCTCGAACTTCAAGGCATGGATCTTTCGCATCCTTAGAAATACGTATCTGACTTCACGCAGCGGCCTGGCGTCGTTGCGCACCGTAGCGCTCGAAGATGAGTTGAGCGAGCAAGGTGAGTCGGGGCCAACTCTCCACCCTGAAGGCGCCATCGATCGGCAGACTCCTGAGCTGAACCTGATCCGCCTGGGCGATCAGGCCGCGCTGCACGTCGCCATGGAAAAGCTTCCACCGCCACTGCTCGAAGTCATTCTCCTCTGCGACGTAGAGGAGATGAAGTACAAGGAGATTGCCGCCATTCTTGAAGTTCCAATCGGCACCGTCATGTCCCGCATCGCGCGAGCGCGCGCCTTCCTGCGCAAAGAGTTGCAGACCAGCACCGCAGCCACCCGAGAAATCCGCATATGACCAACCACCTATCTCCGATCGTGCTGAACGCCCTTGCCGATGGAGAACTCTCCGCCGATCAGCTTGCCATCGCGAAAGAGCACCTTGATGGCTGCTCGTCATGCACCTCAAACGCTCTCGCCCAGGCGCTTCTCAAAACCGCCACCGCAAAGTCAGGGCAGCGATACGCAGTGCCGCGCGACTTTCAGGAGCGGATGAAGCGCCTCGCATCACAGCAACCATCGCAGCCAGAGACGCCAGCACTTCGCAGCAATCGCATCCCATTACCGGCCAGCAGGAATGCGTTCGCTGGATGGGCAACAGCCGCCATCGTTCTTGTGCTCCTGGGGAGTTGGATCTTTCTCGAGCATCACGCTCTCCGGACGAACGTAGCATCAACCGAAAATGCCGCGCTGGTGACAGAGGTTTGCGATCTCCACATCGCCACGCTTGCGGCCAACCAGCCGCCTCAGGTGGTCTCCTCAGATCGCCACACGGTAAAACCCTGGTTCCAGGGAAAGCTGCCATTCAGCTTCAACCTTCCGGACAATCTGCCGGACGATACAAAGCTCGATGGAGCCAACCTTACCTACCTGCACAACCGTCCGGTCGCGCAGCTTCTCTACAGCATTGGCCGGCATCACGTATCTGTCTTTATTCAGGAAAGAACCAGCGTCAGCGAATCGAGCAATCTGCCGACAGAACACTCAGGGTTTCAGATAAGCACATTCAGCACTCAGGACCTTGAAGGGATTGCTGTCAGCGACGTAGATCCCACGCGCTTATCCAGTCTGGTTGGCTTAATTCAACGGGCACAGACAGACGCAAACTCCTAGGCCAGCGTCAACACCGTAATCTCAGGCGGACAATTGAACCGGAACGGCATATCCACGGTGCCGATTCCCCGATTCACATAGAGCTGTGTACGACCCAGCTGGAAATGCCCTTCGATATATTTCTTTCCCAGCGGCGGCAAATGCACTGGAGGCAAAAACGGCAGCCGAACCTGCCCCCCATGCGTATGCCCGGAGAGCATCAGATCGACATCGTACTTCGCAACCCTGGGTAAGATATCCGGCTCATGCGCCATCAGAATCACACGCTCGTCATCCAGGCGCGCCGTTTTCGGAATAGCCTTGTCAAAATCCGGACGCACCTTGCCCTCTAAAACGTCCGCAATGCCCGCCAGCCATATCCGTTTCCCGTCACGTTCCAGCGGAATCGCCTGATTGTTCAACACTGGAATCCCGTGCGCGTTCAATGCGTCCTTGGCCGCTGCTTCATTCACAATGCAATCGTGGTTCCCCAGCACCGCATAGCGCTGTGGGCATTCGATCCGCGTCAGCAGTTGGGCACACTCCTGAAACCAGGGAATCGATCGGCGCTTTTCAATGGGCCCATAGCTCACAAAATCGCCAGTCAGCGCCACAAGATCAGGCTTCAGCCCATTCACTTCGTGCACCACAAGCTTGACGAAAAAAGCCTCGGTAAATTCCTTGAAATGAATGTCCGAGACCTGCACGATGCGGAAACCCTTGAAGCTGTCAGGCAGTCCCGGTATCACAATCGTGCGCTGCACAATGTCGAGTTCATGCCGCGCAATCTCACCCGCATAGAACACCATGCCCAGCACCGAAAGGCCGGACAGTCCAAGGAACTGGCGCCGCGTGACAACGAGTTCCCTTTCTGGGGCAAGAACATCCATCTTCTCTATGATACCGGGAATCGCGCAAGAGTCGCTTTGAAGCCGCGTGAAATTGTATTCAGTCAACGCCGAACAGCTCGCCGTGCTCCTCGGTCAGCCGGTCGCTTTCTAGTCCTTACTCCGATAGATAATTGCGCCTGCGGAAGTTGTCCTCAGCGTGAATTTGATCAAACAGCAGTGCCCGGCAGCAGCTCGCCATGACCAACAGGCATTGTCTCCTTCCATCGCCTCGCCTGTGCAATGGAGATGATATGAAGAACGAAAAACAACGGCACGGCAAACGTTGGAATCAGACTGAGAGGCAGCACCGTCATTGGTGCGGTCGTAATCTGGCTCACGCTGATAAACCGTGACGCAGTACCCATGCCCACGGCTGTCACCAGATCAGCCATACCCAGGAGCTGCCAGACGATGAAAGCAGTGCGATGCGAACGGTTAACGAGTTTCATAGCGACGAAAGGCGCTGTCAGGCCAATCGCAACATCGCCCCAACCTGCCGGCAATGCGAAGGTACCGGGAAGGATCCCGTACACATATAGGGCCAGGAAAACATAGCCGGCGATCCTCCATGACTGGATCATGGTCAGTGTGCGCAGATTCAGGCTTAAAGCAAACGCACGGAACTCCGGCGAAATCCGGAACCACACGGCGAAAACGATGATGGGTGTCAGCGCTGCCAATCCAAAGACGAGCGGAGGAGCAGTCGGTGCAGTCCGAAACAGGTGCAGAGCTGAAGCCAATAGCGCGAAGACGAACCAAATCGCAATCAGCCACGAAGTAAGCTTCCGGTAACTTTCGTTGTTCATCACAAATCTCCTTGGTGTACTGCCATAGCTGTTACCTGGTCATTGAGTTGGAAAAGATCATGCCAGCGCTTGTCGCCAAGCTGGCTGGCCATCCGCTGTTGCGTCTTCTTCCACGTTGGAAGCGCGCGTTTCAATTGCTCGCCGCCTGCGGAAGACAGCCGTAGCCGCCACTCCCGGCGATCTGCTCCCCGCTTTCGGGAGATCCACCCCGCTCGGCGCAGAATGTCCAGCGTCCGCGTGAGAGTCGTGCTGTCCATCGCCAATATTTCGCCAAGTTTTCCCTGCGAGATCTCCCCGGCCAGCGAGAGCGCCTGCAGGACCGTGAACTGGGTCGCGCGCAACCCCAGCGGCCGGACAGCCTCGTCGTAACACTGAGTCAGGGCACGCGTCGCGCGCCGAAAACTGGCGCACAGGCAAGGAAGCGGAGGCAATCCGGTCTCTTTCATGGGAGTTCGATGTATATACATGTATTGCTCGATGCAAATTTCCGCGAGAAATCGCAGAACCGGTGGGGAGCAGCGGTCAAATCCCGTAAATGATCCGACAGGCCGTAAAAACACGCCGCTTGAGAAAACGCAAAAATCTCGACCTGCTTTTACGCCGTTTTAACCAGGGCCACGCATCGGTAGCAGGGCGCAATCAATCTCGTCGAATCGCTAAGGGTGGGGTAGTGGGTCAATTTGATATGGAGGCGTGAAGTTACCGATAAGCGGTGCCGGCTCAGACGGTCGGTGCAACGATTGCTTCCGGATTGGCCCCTCATCCGGGAGCAAGGGATCCCCTCTAGAACCGAACCATTGATCGGCCTATGATCTACATGAAAGCCTATGGACCACCTTCCGAAAGACACCATCCAAACAATCGAGCGACTCCACTCAACGTGGATCGACCTCGAAGTGGCTGGGAAAGCGTGCGGCTTGCTGGCTTTCTGCGCTGAGGACATCGAATTACGTCCTCCGGACGGGCCGTCGGTCTATGGCCGCGATGCGGTTCTCGCGCTCTTAGTAGAGGGAACTGCTCAGATTCACTCGATCGAGATTTCCGACCGCCACCTTTCCGGATCAAGCGAGAGTGTGTCTCTCACTGCGAACTATAGAACCACGTTTTCCGTGGCGGGCGACCCCGCACCTAGGGAGGCGACGGGAAGCCACAGATGGGGACTGCGGAAGCAAGCTGGTCAATGGCTAGTCTTTCTCGTGAGCTGGTCATCGTCGGCCACGACCGATCACCTGATCAGTGCACCCGCACCCAGAGCGCGGCGTAGTTGAGCTTGAAAGAACGGAGTTCGCGGCAAGTTTGAAGCGCCGAAACCGCTGGTACGGTGAAC
>DATGAD010000113.1:0-3877 GCA_035313725.1 Alloacidobacterium sp.
AGATTTGGCAGGGCTCACCGTCGACGTCGAATACGCCAGCGAGTATTGCTACCGCTCGACGCACACGTTGCAGGATCCCGGAGTCATCGTGATCTCGCAATCCGGCGAGACAGCCGACACGCTCGCAGCTCTGCGCGAAGGTAAATCGCGAGGCCTATCGACGGTCGCCATCACCAACAACGCCAACTCAACCATGGCCAGAGAAGCCGACGCTTCGCTCCCAACCATCGCCGGCAGGGAAAAGGCTATTCCGGCGACCAAGAGTTTCACTACTCAACTGGTGGTGCTATACCTGCTCACGCTCTCCATGGCCCGCCTGCGCGGCAGAATGACCGCTCATTCCGTCTCCAACCTGATAGCTCAATTGGAAGAGTTGCCAGGCCTGCTCGCATCGTCGCTGGAAACGTGGGAGAAGCAGCTGCACGAAGTCGTCGAGCACACGCGCAACGCCCGCGGCTTTCTCTATCTGGGACGCGGCATTCACTATGCCATGGCCCGTGAAGGCGCCCTCAAGCTGAAGGAATCGGCATATGTGCAGGCCGAGGGCTATCCCGCAGGCGAGTTGAAGCACGGCCCCAACGCCCTCGTCAGCAAAGACGCGCCGCTGGTGATGATCGCCACGCAGGATCGCAATGATCCCGACTCGATCCTCCGCTACGAAAAGACCCTCCAGCTGATGAAAGACATGCAGGCGCAGGGAGCTGAAATCATCGCACTGGCCTCCGAAGGCGATGTTGAAGTACCGACGCTCGCGCACTTCACAGTGCCGGTCCCCGATGCCAGCGAATACCTGCTGTCGATCCTCGAAGTTGTCCCGCTGCAATTGATGGCCTACTTCACTGCTATTCTCCGGGGCATCGATGTAGACAGCCCGAGGAATCTGGTGAAGGCAGTAGTTCAGGAATAGCTCGTATCCGATTCAGTACGATTCAATGCGCTATTCAGCTACGAGAAAGCACGATCTTTTTGAATCCATAGAAGTCGCGCGTGCGCGTTGAGCGTAAGGCCTGTCAAAAAGCCCATTTCAGTGGCATGCTAGTTTCATTGCAGCTTCATCTTTCTGTTGATCGTCGAACCGCAACACGAAGGACATCCGGCAATGCCAAAATCGCGCAATCAAGTTCCGGACCAGGACGAAGAAAAGGTCTCTACTGCGAAAGAGCCCCTGCTCTTCGGCCGCTTTTCGCGCCGCTCATTTCTTACGCAGCTAGGCGCAGCCAGCATTGCGGCGAGCACCGCTCCGCTGGCGCATGCCACGGCAACGGTCCCCGCTCCCGCAGAAGCCTTGCAGGACAAGCCTCCTGTTCCCGGAGCTGTCCCCGTAACACTCAAGATCAACGGCCAGACGCACCAGATCATGCTGGAACCGCGCGTGACACTACTCGATGCCCTGCGGGAATACATTCCGCTGTCGGGCACAAAAAAGGGCTGTGACCACGGCCAGTGTGGTGCCTGTACCGTCCACGTTAACGGACGGCGCGTGAACTCGTGCCTGAGTTTTGCCATCATGCACCAGAACGACGAGATCACGACGATTGAAGGGCTGGCACAGAACGGCGAACCTCACCCTGTGCAGGCAGCGTTTGTCGAGCAAGACGGTTTTCAGTGCGGCTATTGCACGCCCGGTCAGATCATGTCCGCATCGGCCCTGCTGAACGAGCCCATCGGTAAAGAAGATGCGGACGTCCGCGAAGCGATGGCGGGCAACATCTGCCGCTGCGGTGCTTACACCAACATTGTCGCCGCCATACAGCAAGTCCGGCACTCGGCTTAGGATCAGGGAGACGCGATGCAGACATTCCAATACAGCCAGGCTAAGTCGATTGACGTTGCAGTGGATGCAAAAGGCAAATTCATTGCCGGCGGAACAACGCTCGTCGATCTGATGAAGCTGAATGTCGAGAAACCGGCAGCGCTGGTCGACATCAACGGCCTCCCGCTTGACCGCATCGAATCAACTCCAGACGGCGGCCTCAAGATCGGCGCTCTCGTCCGTAACAGCGACTTGGCGTGGAATGCGGATGTGAAGCAGCGCTACCCGGTTTTGTCTGAAGCTCTCCTGTCTGGCGCATCACCCCAGTTGCGGAACATGGCGACCACTGGAGGCAATCTACTGCAGCGTACTCGCTGCTATTACTTCCGCGACACGAATTACAAGTGCAACAAACGCGAGCCCGGATCGGGCTGCTCCGCCATCGACGGCTTCAACCGCATCCACGCCATTCTGGGAACGAGCGATCACTGCATAGCCACCCATCCATCAGATATGGCAGTAGCCATGATGGCCCTTGAAGCAACCGTGCATACGCGCGGTTCCAAAGGCGAGCGAAGCATTGCACTCAACGACTTTTATCTTGTCCCGGGCACAACCCCAGACAAAGAAAACGTATTAGAGCCGGGCGAACTCATCACGCACATCACCATCCCTGCCTTACCGCAGGGCGCACGCTCGCACTATCTGAAGCTGCGTGATCGCGCATCGTATGAATTTGCCCTGGCTTCGGCAGCTGTCGTTGTACAGATTTCCGGCGGAAAAATTCAACGCGCACGAGTAGCGATGGGTGGCGTCGGCACAAAGCCCTGGAGGTCGAAGGAAGCAGAGCAGGCATTGCAGGGCCATGAGGCCAGCGAGCATACCTATCGCGCCGCCGCCGAAGCGGCATTGAAGCCGGCAAAGCCCATGCGCGACAATGGATTCAAGGTGGAATTGGCAAAGCGAGCGATTGTCCGCGCGCTGCAAGTGGCCACGCAAACAGCCTGAACGTGCGGCAAACTACGAACAGGTTCAATTCATGTCGGAACTGAAGCAAATCGTAGAGCTATGGAGGACGGCGAAGGCCACTAAAGAAGAAGTCTGCCTTGCAACCGTCGTGCGTGTGGAAGGGTCGTCCTATCGGAAACCCGGCGCGCGCATGCTCCTCACCCGCGGCGGACAGCGTGCGGGAACGATCAGCGGCGGCTGCCTCGAGGCCGAGGTGATGAAAAAGGCCTGGTGGCTTACCGAAAACGGGCCAACTGTTCAACGCTATAGCAGTTTCTTTGACGACGATTCTTCGATGCCTTATGGGCTGGGCTGTGGCGGTACAGTCCATGTTTTGCTGGAACGAGGCGTGGGCGCTCACGGCGTACTCGATGCCTTGGATTCGAATCTGACTACACGGGCCCCATTTGTAATTATTACTGATACATATAGAGCGGGAACGCTTCTTGTGCGCAGAACAGGGGGAGTAAACGGATTGCAACCCCCGGCTTCAGCCGCGCCCGCCGACCTGGAACGTCTGGCGCGGCGTGCATCAGAGGATCGGAGATCCTTTTACACCACCATCCAGGCCGACTCCGAGGACACGAGCGAGCTCTTTGTCGAATACCTGGCTCCATGTCCAGCTTTAACGATCTTCGGCGCGGGGGACGATGCGAAGCCCCTGGCAGATTTTGCGCATCGCCTAGGATGGCACGTGAGCATTGCTGATGGCCGATCGAATCTGGTCAGCGTGGGCCGTTTCCCGGATGCGAATCGTCTCATCGTTCTTCGCTATGAAGAAGAATCACTCTTGCGAGACATGGCCATAGAGTCAGAAGACGCATTCGTGCTGCTGACACATAGTTACGAACAGGACAGGGCGCTCCTACGCAAGCTGCTTCCTCATAAGCCAAAATATCTTGGCGTTCTTGGCCCTCGTCAACGCACAGAACGGCTGGTCGCAGAGATTGCGTCACAGGTTGATATGTCACTGGAAGAGTGCATCTCTTGCTTGCACGCGCCGATCGGTTTCGATATCGGCGCCCATACGCCTGAGAGCATCGCTCTTTCCATCATGACAGAAATAGTCGCAGTGCTGAATGGACGCGAAGGTATGTCCTTGAAGAAGCAAACGGG